>JBEKUR010000288.1:0-6836 GCA_049514855.1 Terriglobia bacterium | reverse complement strand
GGGAGATATCTCCACGTGGATGATCACTCCCCCGCTTATCACCCGCAAGACGAAGCCGGCGCTGATTACAAAAACGTCGAGCAAGACGACACGCTTCAGTACCCACGAATACAGCACGTTGATGACGCCATACGCCACCACGATGATGAAGAACGTGTGGTCGAGAAGCCACGCGCCTCCCAGGGAGAACAGGGCGAGTATTATCGCCACTATTGAGGCGGTTCCCACGCCCAACCTCCCCGAAGCCAGCGGCCGCAGTTTCTTCAAGGGATGTTTCCGGTCCTCCGGCGCGTCAAGGATGTCGTTCAAAAGGTAAACGGCGCTGGAAATAATGCAGAATAGGAACGCGCCCGCCGCTACGCGCGCGTTGCGATGCCAATCGGTGATGCTGCGGGAAAAGATCAAGGCGGCAAAAACGAAGCCGTTTTTCACCCACTGCTGAGGACGGAGGCTCTCCAGGAGCCCCCCGGAAGCGAAGTTACGTGTTGGGGTTGTGGCCTCTCGAGGAGTAATTGGTACCGACGGCTCCATTCCTTGTCTCCCTAAGAATCCGCGACGGCAGGTCGCACCTGGGTAGTGCCGAACTCTGCCGCGATTAGGCTAACTTATCATCGAAGAATTTTCAAACCCTTCATTTCGTGAAGAAGTAGGTGGGAGGTAGTATGTGGGGATATACACCCATTACCCCTTGCTGCCTACCGCGTAATGACTACGGACAACGGAAAACTGACTACTGACAATTACGCTCTCCCGGACGTCACCGCGTGGGCCGGTTGCACTAAACGGCGCGCTGGTGCCGGTTTCGCGCCGACGTCCTGGTCCCGTCGGCCGCGACGATCCCGGGCGCTAGGGCACCATCCCTTTCAGCCAGTACGCCTGGGCGAAGACCAAGGCACTCAGCCCGAGCGGCAGCAGCACACTATGCCAGAACGTACGGCGCAGGATTTCACCTTCCTGGCCGATTAAACCGACGGTCGTGACGCCCACAGCAATATTCTGGGGTGAAATCATCTTTCCGAGGACGGCTCCGGAAGAATTGGTAGCGGCAAGCAGTATGGGACTTACGCCAATCTGACGGCCGACGGCCACTTGCAGATTGCCGAAAAGCAGATTGCTCGCGGTGTCGCTCCCGCTCAGAAAGCACGCCACCCAACCCAGATACCCGCTTACCAGGGGGAAAATCTTCCCGAGTCCCGCCAGGGCGGCGCCCAGTGTAAAAGCCATCCCCGAGTAGTTGTAAAGGTAGGCCAGCGCGACAATCAAACTCACCGTAAGCGCCGGCATTCGAAGCTGTTTCAGAGTCTTGAGTCCAGCGCTGAGGATAACGCCAGGTCTATTCCGAAAAACCAGGGCCGTTATGACAGTGGCAGTCAGGGCGGCGGTGCCCGCTGCCAAGGGTTGAAACTGGTACACCGCCGTATAGAGTTTGTGGTACAGGGCAATAAAGACCGCATTGTGAAGGCGGGGTATGGGAATACTCAGTTGAGCAATTTGAAATAGCTTGAAGTAGGACCATGCGACCATCACTCCCGCGAGTATGAGCCAGGGCGCCCAAGCGACCAGCGGCTTGGCGGCGGGCTGGAAATTCCGTCCTTCCGCGCCTGCTGGAATGGGAAGGTCGTCTCCAGCAACTTGCTGCGCACCCTTCTGTGTCCCGCGTGAGGGGTCGCGGTTCCCTCTGACTCCTGGTTTCCAAACGCGCAGCCAGAGCACGAGACACGCGCTGGAGAACAAGGCTGCCACAATATCAGTCGCGTACGGTCCCCAGTAATTCGATGATAAGAACTGTGCCAGAGCAAAACTGGCGCCGCCCACGAGAGCCACGGGCCAGGTCTCTCTTAACCCCTTGCGTCCCCCAATCACCCATACGAGATAGGAGGGCAACATTAGAGATAGGAAGGGAAGTTGCCGGCCCACCATGGCGGAAAGCTTCATTTGATCAAGACCCGTCACCGCGGCGAGCGCCACGATGGGTATGCCCAATCCTCCGAAGGCCACCGGGGCCGTATTGGCGATAAGCGATACCGTCACGGCGTTTCGCGCGCTGAAACCGAGGCCCAGCAGAAGGAAGGCGGAGACGGCAACTGGCGCCCCGAACCCTGCTGTACCTTCCAGCAGCGCCCCAAAGCAGAAGGCAACCAGGATGGCCTGTATGTGCGGGTCGCCGGAAGCGTGGTTCGCCATCCATCGCCTCAGTTGCTCGAAGCTCCCGTTGGCGACCGCGAGGTTGTAAAGCCACAATGACGCAAACACAATCCACATAATCGGCCACAGCGCATAAAGGAAACCGAAGGCCATGCTCAGGAAGGCCAATCTCAACGGGAAGTGCCACACTGAGATGGCGAGGAGGGTGGCGCTTGCAAGTCCCCAGGCGGCTGAAAGCGCGCCACTCTTTCGCAGGCCTCCCATTAGGACCAATAGGACGGCGAGCGGAACGGCGGCGGCGAGTGCGGAGAAGGGAAGACAATTAAGAGGGTTGAGAGGCTGAATCCAAGTGGGCAACGACGATCCTCCTGGAGTCGAAAGTCAAGAGTCGAGAGTCAAGTGAATGAACAGCCCTCTCCCTTGGGGAGAGGGTGTCCCGCTCCGGCGCTTTCACCAGCCGGAGCGGGACGGGTGAGGGGTCAGTTCCTGACATTAAGTTTTCCAACCACAAACCAATACGCCAGCAGGCCAGTGAGGAGGACCAAAGCGGCCAAGGCGAAGCCGGGTAAGTAGGAGCCTGTCCGGGCGATGAGAAACCCAGTGGCCGAGGGCGCAATGATTCCGCCCAGGTTTCCCGCGAAGTTCTCAAATCCTGTCCACACTCCTACATCTTCCGGTGGAGCGCACGATTGAAGGATCGCGAATAGGTTTCCTGTGGCCAGCCCGACCAGCGAAGCGCCCATGACTAAGATGATAGCGGCATGAGCGTCCTGGACGCGTGCCGCAGGAATTAGGAGGAGGCCGGTAATGAATGCCACCGTGATCAGGCCCTTGCGGGAGCGTGTTTCGTCCCATCCCCAGCGGATCAGGCGATCCACAATCCACCCTCCTACAGGCTCGCTGATGCCCCAGACGAAGTAAGGAAGGGAAGCGTACAGACCTGCCTTCAGAATCGTCAAATGTCGCACGGTTACAAGGTAGTCGGGAAGCCAGGTAACTAGCAGGTACCAGTAATAATCAAAACAGAAAAAGCCCAGACAAATGCCAATCAGGTTGCGGCTGCGAAGATGCCCGAGAACATCCCAAAGGGCCTCAGACGATCGGAGGGCTGCCGGCCCTTGTCTGCGCTCGGAGAGTCGTGAGGGAAAGACCATCAACCAGGGAATGAGCCAGACGAGGGCTGAGAAGCCCACTAAGAAAAACATCTTCCGCCAGCCGAAGAGGACGATGAGCCAGGCGACGACCGGCGCACCAATGACAAGCCCAGCGCGCGTGCCACTGTCAAAGATTCCACAGGGGAGGCCCCGCTCCCGGGGCTCAAACAGAACACTGACGATCTTTGTCCCCCCGGGAAGGTAGATCGACTCGCCAATCCCAAGGAGTACGCGGAAAGCTATCAGCACGCCCAAGCTTGCTGCAAATCCTGTGAGGCCACAGGCTAACGACCATAAGGCAAAAAAGCCAAAGTAAATCCAGCGCAGATTGTAGCGATCGACACACCAGCCGACCGGCACCTGCATCAGCGCGTAGGAGCAGAAAAAGGCGGAAAGCAGCAGGCCCTTGGTCCCGGCAGCGAGGTTCAGGCTTACCGAGATGAGCGGCAGGGCCACCGAGATGGTGGCGCGGTCCAGGTAATTAATCATCGACGCTATGAAGAGCAGCGCCACGATGGACCAACGCCGGGCGTTCGAGATCGCCGTTTCAGTAGTCACGGCACATTCCACACCTTCAGCCGCTGGGTTTCGAGTTTTCATGCTGCTCAATCCAGACCCGGCCCGTCGAAGGTGTGAAAAAATCGCGTTGTGGCGGTGCGTCGTAGGGGTCCCGCAGGCGCGGGATGGTTGCCCCAGGGCGGCCACAAGGGCCGCCCCTACAACGCGATTTTTTCACACCTTCGTCACGGCAGGATAACCCAATTCCCTGCCCTGACAAAAGGAAAACTCTCTCGAATTTGCAACCGCGGGTGGCGCATACGTCCCGACGGTTTGAAGCTTTCAGCTCTCAGCGAGAGTGCTGAAAGCTGACGGCTGAAAGCGTGCCCTGGCAGGTGGAGAAGGAAGACGCGCCCCTCTCACCGAAGCAAACGGCGCTGGGCATTGTGGACGTCCACAGCGGCTCGAATCTCGTTTCACTCGAAGGCAGTCCCCCACAACACTTGGTAGCGCAGGTTCATTGGGACACCACCCGGACACCGTGTCTCTTGACAAGCGGAACGGAATAGGCTAGGATTGTTTGTTGAAACCATGGAGGCAGTTGCGGCCTGCCGGGAACACTTGATTGCCATGCTACCTCGACCCCCAATCCGCTCCCGAAAGTATCCCAAGCGCGGCAAGAAACCCGGAAAGCCTCTCGGTTTCAGGCGGACAGCGAGTCCGTTCCTGGAGGAGAGAGAAAAAAAGAATTCTTTGAAAATGAGCGACCGATGCGGGGATGTCTATGAAAACAAAGGGTCGGCATTCCACGAGCGGTGCCAAAGCGGGAATGTTGCGGAAAACAAAGGTAGTTGCGCGTTGAAGGCGGGAATGTTACTGAAAAGAAGTATGTTAGCTGTGACTTGTGTGAAGGAAAAGCCGCAGGGTCTCTGAAGAACGTGACTGTGCGCTACCGCCTGCCGCTCAACTCGTGGACCATGTCTACCAATGCCACCACGTTCTCATAGGGCGTGTCGGGGAGCAGGCCGTGCCCCAGGTTGAAGATGTGCCCCGGCTTCCCGCCTGCCTGATTCAAAATCCTCTGCACGCGCGAGCGGATGTAAGCCTGGTCGGCATACAGAACGATGGGGTCGAGATTGCCCTGGACGCCCACCGAGTGGCCCAAGCGTGCCCAGGCCTCGTCCAGTTCCACGTGGGAATCAAGACCCATGATGTCGCCACCGGCGTCCCGCATATCCTCGAGCAACATGCCGGTGCCAGTTCCAAAATGGATAATAGGCGTGCCGGGAGTAATCCCCTCAACCATCATCCGTGAGTAGGGAAGCACAAACTCGCGGTAGTCAGCGGGGCCCAGGCAGCCGACCCAGGTGTCAAAAATCTGCACAGCCTGAACGCCAGCGGTGATCTGGCCGTTGACGTATCGGGCAAGGCTGCGCGCCAGATGTTCCATTAAAGCGCGCCAAGCTCCCGGGTCTCGATACATCAGGCTCTTGGTGTGCCGGTAGTTTCTCGATCCGCCTCCTTCGATAAGGTAGGAAGCCAGTGTGAAGGGACATGCAGCGAACCCGAGTAGCGGTAAGGTGGGGTCGAGGTCAGCGCGGGTGCGGCGAATAGCGTCGTAAAAATAAGCGAGCGATTGCTGTGGGTCCACTTCCAGAAGCCGGTCCACCTCGGCGGGCAATCGCAACGCGGGCTTGATCACCGGCCCCTCGCCCTGGTCATAGGCGAGGTCGAATCCCAGTGGCTCGACAATCAGCAGCAGGTCGGCAAAGATGATGGCCGCGTCCACGCCCAGCTTCTTTGCTGCCGTCACCGTAACTTCAGAGACGAGGGCCGGATTCTTGCAGAGCTCCAGGAATGGCACCTTGGCGCGGAGTTCGCGGTATTCCTTCATGTACCGGCCCGCTTGGCGCATCAACCAAACCGGCGTGGCATCCACGGCCTCCCTGCGGCAGGCCTTCATAAACCGAGAATCATCCCACGGAGCTGCCGCAGGATTCTTGCGTTGTTTGGCGCCCGTCGATTGAGAATGCGAGATGTTGGCAGGCATAATCTCCTGAGGGAAAGCCTAGCCCTCTCCCTTGGGGAGAGGGTGTCCCGTGACGGCGCCTTCACCAGCCGTCGCGGGACGGGTGAGGGGTTGGTCCCGTTCGCAATCAACCTTGCTGTGCGCGGCTGAGGCCTCGCATCCGATTATACTCACCCCTTATCGCAATACAACGCGTCCGCCCGTTGCACCCGTCGCAGCGCAACCCAGCCGAAGCTAAGAAGACGGTACGGTGCTTGTTGTACGCGCGATGGCTCGACTGCTCTGCACCTTGCGACGATGTGGCAGGATGGTCATCTCACGCACTGAAGAAGACGCTACCCAAGAGGATTACACACACGATACCGAACTGAGCAAGCGACCCCTCACCCGTCCCACTCCGGCTGGTGAAAGCGCCGGAGCGGGACACCCTCTCCCCCTGGGAGAGGGCAAACACCCCCCTCTGCCATTCTCCTCAAAAAATCGGCAGCAGAATCTAGAAACTCAGGTCCTACGGCTTGCACTTGGCTACATGACCCCGCTACTCCGCGGCGTGCTGACCCCGCTTTGCGGGGTCAGCGCTACGGCGAGGTCTCGACCAGCCGACGATACACCTCGCGCACCCGCTGGCGGGTTTCGAGCAGGCTTGATGCCAGGGTCTCCGAGCCAGCGATCAACCCCCAACGGCGAGCCAGGTTTCCGACCGCTTCGGCATGACCGGCTCGATCCGGTAACCCGTCGGCAGCCTTCCCTGTCACTAATCGGATGGCATGGTCTACCGAGCGAAGGAAGTTCGCTCCACCCGAGAGAACTTTGCTGTCCTCCTCATTCATGAGCCCCGCGGAGCGTAAGGCGGCGATTTGTTCAGCCATATTAGCGCCCGGGTGAGCTGTTATGTGTCCTCGCAAGCGGAGGAGAGATACGGCAAAATCGATGTCGTAATACCCTCCCGCAGCGGTCTTGGTGTTGGTGGGTGGAACAGGCACTTCTCTTTCCAGCCGACGCCGCATTTG
>JBEKUR010000287.1:0-6843 GCA_049514855.1 Terriglobia bacterium | reverse complement strand
TATCCCGGTACGGCCGTAAATGAGAATGGCTTCCTTGTGAAGTTTTACAATCGCGGCGGACGCGGCCCCGATAATCACCAATATGGCATGGAGTTCTACGGCACGGAAGGAACGCTCTTTGTGAATCGCGAGGGCTACACGATCTGGCCAATGGATTTGGTCCACGACGGCTGGGAAGATTTTGGTTCCACAGCAGTAACCACGGGCGACGGGACTCCTCAACATCAGCCGCATGTGGAGAACTTCCTGGAGTGCGTTCGCTCACGCAAGAAGCCAAACTCGGATATCGAGACGACCCACCGGGCGACCAGTGCCTGCATTGTCGGAAACATCTCTTACAAGCTGGGACGGAAGTTGCATTGGGATCGAGACAAGGAACAGTTTGTTGGCGACACGGAAGCCAACAAAATGCTCACCAAGGAATATCGAAAACCGTGGAAAGTCGCTTGAGAGTTGAGGAGAGTCGCGCATGAAATATGGTGTCAATACGCTGGTTTGGACGACGCGCGTGGACGAAAGCCACGCTGCGTTATTCTCCCGGATCCGGGAGTGGGGCTTCGATGGGGCTGAGCTGTTTCTATCCCCGCAGGAGCCTGCGGACATACCTGCTGTTCGAAAGATGCTGGAGAAGAATCAACTGGAATGCACTACGTGCAGCGTTATACCCCGCGAGTGTCATCTGGTGAGCCCCCAGCCTGAGGTGCGGGCCAGGGGAGTGGAGTTTCTGAAGACGTGCGTAGACCGCACGGCAGAGCTTGGGGCGCGCTTGGTCTGCGGTCCGATGTTTGCCGGCCTGGGTGTGATGACTGGCCGCCGCCGCACTCCCGAAGAGTGGAATTGGGCCGTGGAGGGATTGCAGGTGGTTGCCCACCATGCTCAGAAGCGCCAGGTTATGGTCTGCTTGGAGCCACTCAACCGCTTCGAGACTTACTTCCTCAATACACTGGAGGACGCGGCGCGCTTGATTCACGATATCGGCGAGCCCAACGTCAAGATTCACTTTGATACTTTCCACGCCAACATCGAAGAGCGCCATCCGGAAGAAGCGCTGCGGTCTGTCGCCAGGGAGCTGGGGCACGTCCATATCTCTGAAAACGACCGCGGCATCCCGGGGACTGGGCACAATGATTGGCGAGGGGTGCTAAAGGCGTTGAAGGTTATCCGTTACAACGGCTGGATGACCATCGAATCGTTCGCGCAGCCGGAGCCCGACCTCGCTGCGGCGGCTGCCATCTGGCGCGACATTGCCCCCTCCGGCGATGAGTTGGCGCAACAGGGATTGCGCTTCATTCGAAGTTTGGCTAGGGGGCTGGGGATCAAGTGAGGACAGGTGTCAGGTTGTTGTCAGTCGTCAGTAGTCAGTCTTCAGTTGTCAGTATACCTCAATACAGAGCGTGGAGGACCTCATGATCCTGGGCCTACGGGATTTTGACTGACGACTGACAGAACTTACGGTTGACGACTCAGTTATTGGAGGTTCCCATGGATTTGAATTTCGCTAACATGTCTCGGGTCCACAGAAGGGGACGAACCAGGTTCTTCGTACTGTTTGCACTTTTCCCGATGGCTGCATCGGCTCTGTGGTTCATTCCCCGTACTGACGCCCAAGGCTCGGATGAGATTCCCTTCCGCAAGCACACGATTGACTTGGGCCCGAGCGAGACCGTGGCAATTGTGGATTTGAACCGGGATGGAAAGTTGGACATAGTCTCCGGGGAAAACTGGTTCGAGCAGGCGCCGCCCGCTGCGCCCGGCGAGGGGCCGCGCTGGATCAAACACAAGTTTCGCAGTCTGCCTTATAGGGATTTCTACTTGGAAGACCTGAGCGATCTGGCTATCGACGTAAACGGGGACGGCTATCCGGACATCGTGAGCTGCTCTTACTGGTCCAAGCCACTCACTTGGTGGGAAAACCCCGGCGCGCAGAACAAGCCCTGGAAGGAGCACGTGATCGAGTCGCGCGCTCCGGTAGAATTCGCATTCCTGGTGGATATTCTCAACACGGGCAAGCCGCAACAACTCTTGCCCCAGTTTGGTGATCCGAACTTTCCCTTGACTTGGTATGAGTTGTCGGGCAAAGGGGGCGATTCCGCCTGGATCCCGCACGTCGTGAGTCCAAAGAGTTACGGCCACGGCATCGGAGCAGGAGACGTGAACGGCGATGGGCGAACCGATATCATCACGCCCAAAGGCTGGTTTGAAGCGCCTCCCGACCCTCGCAATGGTCAGTGGATCTTCCATCCGGAATTCGATTTGGGAGCAACGGGGTTCATTTACACGCTGGACGTGAACGGCGACGGACTGCCAGACCTTGTCACTTCCCTGGGCCACGACTACGGAATCTTCTGGTACGAGCAAAAGAAAGATGCGGCGGGCAATCGGACTTGGATCAAGCATTTGATTGACAATAGCTGGTCACAGGCCCACGCGCTGACCTTGGCGGACCTGAATGGCGACGGGCACATTGATATCGTAACGGGCAAGCGGTATTTTGCGCACAATGGTCACGATCCGGGCGACCACGAACCGCTGGGAATCTACTGGTACGAACCTATCAAAGTGGGGAACGAACTCCAGTGGAGGCGACACGTCATCGATTACAGCACGCGTACGGGTGGTGGCATGCAGATTCCCGTGGTGGATATCGACGGTGACGGTGACTTGGACATCGTGGTGGCAGGGAAGTCCGGCCTGTTTCTATTCGAGAACCTGACCATCACGCGTTGACCGTGGGTGGAGTGTGCACGCCGCAATCCGATATCTTTTTGGGGCCGGCCCTCTCCCGAGGAGAGAGGGAAGAGCTCCCGCTTTTCTCCTCACTTGATACCGGTGGTAATTTGGGATCGGATCCCCATTGGAAGCCGCAGTCATTCCCGCGAAAGCGGGAATCCACTCCGAAGATAAGGGGGTGTCATTCCGATCCCGCAGTCGCGGGAGAGGAATCTCGCTCTGCCCTCACGCGCCCCGGGCTCAAGGTGGCATAGGGGCCATACGGAAGAAAAAACAGAGCGAGATTCCTCTCCCGCGACTGCGGGATCGGAATGACAGCCGGGGCAACATCGTACACCCGGTAGCATCTCACGCTGCGGTGGCGCGTTCCTCGCGACCCTGCAAGCGCTCGCGAAGCTGCAAGACGCGCGCGGCGATATGTTCGGCGCTCAGCCCGAACTCCTGAACCAGTTCCCAGGGCTTGCCGGAGAGTCCGAACCGGTCATTGACCCCGACCATATCGAACAACAGAGGGTGCTTGTAATTCTTGCGATGTTGAAGGATGGCGCCGGCCACGATGTTTCCGAATCCTCCCACCTGGTGCTCTTCGGCGGTTAAGACCAGGCGCGTATGCTCGGCGGCCTGCGCCAGCGCCGCCACATCGAGAGGCTTCACCGTGTGCGTGTTCACCACCCGCGTTTCGAGGCCGAACTCTTCCTTGAGCAGCCAGGCGGCGCGCATTGCCTCGGGCACCATCGGCCCGCAGGCGATGATGGACACATCCTCATCTTCGCCCGCGTAATGGGTGGAGAGGAAGGTCTCGAAGGCATCCAGGAAGCGTGGCTTCTCACCTCGATAGCGAATGATATTGGCCACGCCGTACCGGAAGGGAGACGCCGGAGTGGTGACGACAGGCGTAGCCTCGCGCGCAAAGCGAATGTAAGCCGGCCCCATCAGGTCGAGCAGGCTGAAGAGAGTGGCGCGCTCTGTCTCCAGCGAATCGCAGGGGGCCAGCACGTGCATATTGGGCAGGATACTCATCAGCGCAATCTCTTCCAGCGCCTGGTGGGTCGCGCCGTCCGCGCCCACGGAGATGCCGCCGTGCGCCCCGGCAATTTTGACGTTCAGATTCGAGTAGCAGATCGTGGTGCGGATTTGGTCCCAGCAGCGGCCCGAGGCGAACACGCCGTACGTGCCGGTCACGGGGATCAGCCCTTCCTTTGCGAGCCCTGCGGCAACCTCCATCATATTCTGTTCGGCGATCCCGATGCTGAAGACGCGGTGCTTGCGCTCCGGGTGCTTGGCCTCGAAATCGGTAATGCGGATGGAGCCTGAAATATCGGCGTGCAACGTCACCACGCGCTCATCGCCGCCGGCTTTTTCGAGGCCGCGCCCGAATCCCATCCGCGTCGGGTCCATATCCACTCTCATCGTCGAGCCTGCATTCCACCAGTAATCGCGGCGGAAGGTCGGCAGGGTGTCGTTTGTTTTGCGCGCTACCTGCGCGCCATATTCAGCGGCCCGGGCGAGCAACGCGTCGACGCGCGCGCGTGGGATCGAAGGCATCGCCAAGTCTGCCATGGCCTTTTCAAATTGCTCGCGGTTGGGCGCCACGCCGTGCCAGCCTGCCTCATTCTCCATGAAGGACACGCCCTTGCCTTTCACGGTGTGGGCGATGAGGAGAGTGGGTTGACTGTTGTTCGCCCGCGCGCGCTCGAAAGCCTCGAGGATCTTGTCCATATCGTGGCCGTCGATTTCCAGCACGTTCCAGTTGAAGGCTCGGTATTTCTCAGCCAGCGGGTCCACGTTCATGACGTCACGCACCCAGCCGTCGATCTGCAGCTCGTTCTTGTCAATAATGCCGCAGAGATTATCCAGCTTATAATGGCCTGCAGCCATGGCAGCTTCCCAGATGCTGCCTTCCTGCTGCTCGCCGTCCCCCATGATGCAGTACACGCGATAGGGCCGGCCCAGCAACCTTCCCGCCAGTGCATTGCCCACC
Organism: Terriglobia bacterium; assembly: GCA_049514855.1. Taxonomy (GTDB): domain Bacteria; phylum Acidobacteriota; class Terriglobia; order UBA7540; family UBA7540; genus CAVROP01. The sequence continues at coordinate 2,132 of JBEKUR010000287.1, read as the reverse complement.
GCGACTCCCAGCCCTTGCCCCAGCGAGCCGCTGGAGATTTCCACGCCGGGGAGTTCAAGCCAGTTGGGATGGCCCTCGAAGCCTGAGCCAAGCTGGCGCAGCAGGACCGTGTCCTCAAGAGGGAAGTAGCCGGCTTTACCCAAGGCCACGTAAAGCGCCGGCGCCTTATGGCCGGCTGACCAGAAAACGCGGTCACGGTCGGGCCAGGCAGGATCTTTTGGGTCATGGTTCAGTACCCGAAGGTACAGGGCGGCAGCAATGTCCATGATGGAAAGTGTGCCACCGGGGTGGCCGGAGCCAGCGGCGAAAATGTCTATTATATCGAAGGCGCGCATCTCGGCGGCGGCGGCGCGCAGCTCTTCCACGCTCAGCCGGGGACCGCGTTGCTCACAACTTGTGCTCATATCACTGGATATCGCCAGTCGAACCGATAGACAAGAATGTTGGTGTCAACGAGAGCCGCCACGCGTGTAAAGGTCCTCTCGTTTCCAACCCCGGTCCACGGGTTCATTCGTATTCAGCCGCCCGTCTTTGGAGAGTTTCCTCGCTCGTTCGCGCTGGCGCTCGGTGGCCTTATCGAAGAGCCGCAGGCGGGTATCGAGGTCGAGTTCGTGGGCCGCTGGGCGGGCAGGAGCTACGCGGATGGCCTCCCCTGCGGGAACCCAATCGATTTCGTCGCCGGGGCGAATCCCATATTGATCCGCGACCGATTTAGGAATGGTCACCTGGAGTTTGCTGGTCACTTTAGCCATCGTCCTTACTTTAGCAAGGATTATTTCCTTGTCAAGTGGCCCCATGTCGCGGTGCTGGTGTCATTTGGAATTGGGATCCACTCGAGCCGCCGGTCATTCCCGCGAAAGCGGGAATCTAGTTCGACGCCAGCACATTTCCAGAGGCTTGCGGAGTAGATTCCCGCTTTCGCGGGAATGACTAGGTCTCGCAAATGACACCAATACCCATGTCGCTAACCGGAGCCTCGGCTCACCCTGAAAAAGCCCGGGCAAACGAACACTCGTTATCTCTAATTGCAGGGCGTGAGCAGCCGACGAGCTGCGGTGCTTCCATCCACCGCCTCGAACGGCAACGCCAGTTGGGGGTGTCTCGCGGCCGGTGGCGGTTCGCCGTAATTGCCCTTGAGGCCGTAGCGGGCGCGGAGTCCCGCGAGCAACTTCGTCACGTGCTCTTTGTAATCGCCGTTCAGGTAGGCCGAGTGAGCGTAGAGTTTGCGATACTGCTTGACCAGTCGCGGAAACGCTTCTTCCAGGAAAGGCATGAACTGTTTCATGGCGGATGGCGTCAGGAAAAGGATGTTCCCGTAAAGGAGCTTTGCGCCAGCCTCGGACACCGCACGCGCCAGGGTTTCCAGTGACCTCTCGGAATCGTTGAGTCCTGGCAGGATCGGCATGGCATTCACGCCCACGCAGATCCCGGCTTCAGACAACTGCTTGACAGCTTCAAGTCGCTTTGCCGGCGCCGGGGCCTTGGGTTCGAGCAGACGCGCCAGGCGTTCATCTGTTGTGGTTACTGTCATGTGAACGCTGAAGCGGTGCCGGGCGGTGACCAGCCTGAGCAATTCGAGGTCGCGAAGAATCAGCACGGACTTCGTGGTAATGGAGAATTCCAGCCCTGCGAACTCGGCGAAGACTTCCAGCATTCTCCTGGTAATCTCGAACTGCTTTTCCGCCGGCTGATAGGGATCGGTCGCCGTACCGAGAGCGATGGGCAAGCCCTTGTCCTTAGCTTGGCGGAGTTCGGCGCGCAACAGTTCCGGCGAACCGACTTTGGCATAGATCTTCCGCTCAAAGTCCTTTCCGTCCCACATCTCCATGAACTCATGTGTATAGCGAGCGTAACAATACTTGCAGCCGAACTCGCATCCTCGGTAGGGGTTGATGGTCCAGGCGAAAGGCATGCGCCCGCTCGATTCGCGGTTGAGCGTGGAGCGGCATGGGAGGGCGAAGTACTCCACCTCGGCGCGCTCGCGGACCCGGGGACTTTCGGCCGCCAGGCGAGCGATCCCCACTAATGGCATTTCCGGGGTGGGTCGATTGGTCAGAACAGCGATTGACGCCATCGCGAAGCTCCAGAATCAGGATAACCTAAGCTTCGCTTTTTCTTCGCCTCTTGTCAAG
>JBEKUR010000286.1:0-6853 GCA_049514855.1 Terriglobia bacterium | reverse complement strand
GTGCGTAATTCTCGCAACGCTCGCTGTAAACCAGTTGCCAGGGGGCGTGCCGAGCGGTCCAGCCACGTCCGCCGTGGTTGTGCTGAGCGAGCCTCTTCTGGGGATTTTCGCTTAGGCCGGTGTAGAACCGTCTCGCACGCGGACTCCAGAGGATATAGACGAAGTAGGCCTTGCCAGAAACGCGGGACATGAGGGTTGGTTGCGGGGGCTGGATTTGAACCAGCGACCTTTGGGTTATGAGCCCAACGAGCTACCAGACTGCTCCACCCCGCAAACACATCATATCGAAAGCCAAGTGATTTGACAATGAGTTTTCGCGGGGGTGCTGGTGTCAATTGGAATGGGGATCCACTCGAGCCGCCGGTCATTCCCGCGAAAGCGGGAATCCAGTCCGACGACAGCACATTTCCAAAGGTTTGCGGAGTGGATTCCCGCTTTCGCGGGAATGACTGCGCTCCAAATGACACCACTACCTTCGCGGGAACAACGCTTGGTGTGCGCGGAAGCTTCGCATGTGCTAACATTTTGGTTCTTGGGATACGTCGAAATTTACACTGGAGCGTGTTGTGGGAAAGCCTGCGGACCCGGCCCCGAAGAACTTTGCGGTTAACCGCCAGGCGCCACATCTCTATCATTTGCTGGAGAGGTTCGAGAGCGGTGTTGAGCTGAGGGGTACGGAAGTGAAGTCGGTTCGTGAGGGCAAGGTGAATCTGAAGGACAGTTACGCGGTGGTCAAGAATCACGAGGTGTGGTTGATCGATTGCCACATCAGCCCTTATGCGGCGGGAAGCCGTTTTAACCACGACCCGCTGCGGGACCGGCGCCTGCTTTTGCACCGCCAGGAAATCGACAAGCTCACGGGGCGCACGCAGGAGAGGGGTTTCACGCTCATCCCCACGCGCGTTTACCTGAAGAACAACATGATCAAATTCGAGATTGCGCTGGCCAAAGGCAAGAATGTTTTCGACCACCGGGAAACTTCTCGACGGCGGACCATCGAAAGAGAAGTCCAACAGGACATCCGCGAACATCGCCGGCGGCACACGTAGAGTGACGAGTGACAAGTGACGAGCCAGAAGAACAGGTGCCGGGTGTCAGGTGTCAGATGTCAGGCTCGTCACTCGTCACTCGTCACTGCTCGAAGGTACGGTGGCGCCATTACGGGAGCGATGTTCGTAGGCGAGTTTGCCGGTGACACACCCTGGGTGCATTTGGATATCGCGGGAACCCGGTGGTCGAATGAGGAGAAGCCCTTCATGGCGAAGGGGCCAACCGGCCATGGGGTTCGAGCCCTGGTGCAGTTGCTGACGGACATTTCAGAATAGGAAGCCATCGATGTCGCCGTCACTTGTCTCCCATGCTGTCATTCTGAGCGCAGCGGAGCGGAGCGAAGAATCTCGCTCTGGACTTTTCTGCCGAGAAACAGCAGGGCGAGATGCTTCTCCCGCACGGCGGGATCAGCATGACAGACCCAGAAGTGGTCTCAGTCCGTCTGCGGTACGAAACGCGCTGCACCCCGCTTCTTTCATCATCCCGATCGACCTCACATCCGCTCGGGAATTTCAATCCCCATCAATTCCAAAGCCGAGGTCAGCGTCTGATTCACGAGATGAACCAGATACAAGAGAAACTTCTGTCGATCGGCATCGGGCTCACTCAGAATATGGAAGCGTTGATAGAAATTGTTGAAGGCTTGCGCGAGTCGGAAGGCGTATTTGGCGAGGCCTGCGGGTTCCTGGCTGGCGATGGCCTGATCGACAATCATCTCCAATTGCGCCGTGAGGAGAATCAGCTCCCAATAGGCAAGTCCATCGTCGTTGGCGAAGAATCTCCTGAGCACCTCAGTCCCCACGGCGCGGTCAAGGCTCTGGGGTTTGAAGTCCGCATGAGTTTCCTGGAACTTATTGAAGATGTTCCTTGCCCGGACAACACTGTACTGCAGGTATGGCCCGGTTTCACCCTCGAAAGCGAGCGCTTCCTTGAAGTCGAAGGCAATGATCATGCGGCGCGAGAACTTAAGCAGGAAATAACGCAAGGCGGCAACGGCAATCATGCCGGCATAGGTTTGCTGCTCCTCAATGTTCTGGGTCATTTGGTGGGAGCGGACTTCCTCCAACGCCTTGGCGATCAAAGTGTCGATTAAATCGTCCGCCTTCACCCCCAGTCCTTTCCGGCCGGAGACTTCCACGTAGGGGCGTTGCCGGTCTTCCTGGCTCAGCTCTAATCCTAATTCCTCGGCGCAGCGCGGAGAAAGCCCCACCACTTCGTAGGCGAAGTGGTGCAGGTTGTTGGCTTGCTGGTGATAACCCAGAGCATGAAGCGCAGCGTTCACCAGGTTCTGGAGGTACGACTGGCGCGTGTCAATCACAGCATAGGCGCTCGAAGCGTGGCCGCAGGAGGGGGCCTCGGGCTCGCCCTGCAACGTGGTTCGCCACACCGGATGGCCGTCAGGGTAGCGATAAAAGAGCGCGTAACCGAAATCTTTTCCCAGCAGCGCAAACTTCCAAAGGTGGTAAGCGATGTCCTTGCCTACATAGGTGACAGTGCCATTTGACCTCACGATGATTTTGACGTCTTCTTCGCCAGCCTCTTCTTCGCTCTGGTCGGGAGTGGACTCCGCCAGGCTCATGACCCAGCAGCCGGCATTCTTGCCGGTATCTTCGTAGCGAATGGCGCCGTTCTTCTTCAGCAGCTCGAAGGCGGACTTCCAAAAGTCCAGACGCAGAATCTCGCTCTCCTGCACCAGGAGATCGTATTGCACGTTGACACGCAGCATCGTTTCCAGATGTTTGCGCACAATGGCGGTGGAGATAAGGTCGGCCATGGCGCCCGGCTCCCCGTGGCCTTCTTCGATTTCTTTCAAGGCTTTTGAACGGAGGTTGAGCGCGTCTTGGTTTGCTTGGTAGAACTGAAAAACCCTGGCGTAGAGATCCCAACACAAATAGTCGAATCGGACGTTTGGGTCCCGGACGAGTTGTTCGACGTCCTGGAGGTTTTTCTTTTCGAGGTGGATAAAGCCCACCACCACGTCAGCGACCTGCACCCCTGTGTTGTCAATGTAGTTCTGCACTTCCACCTGGTTTCCTCGGAACTTGAGCAGGCGAACGAAGGTGTCGCCCAGAATCGAATTACGCAGGTGCCCGATGTGGGCAGCCTTGTTGGGGTTGATGCTGGTGTGCTCCACGACGATCTTGCCTGGGCGAGAGGGCAGGGAAGGCTGGCTTGAGGTCCGCAGGGTAAATAATCCGGCAGCGGCTTGCGCTCGGTCCAGATGGAAGTTCAGATAACCTGCGCCAGCGGTGCTGACACGCTCCACCCCCTGTATGGGCAGAAAGCGGGCAGCGAGTGTCTGCGCGATTTTGCGGGGTGGCAGCCGTAAGCGTTTGGCCAGCTCGAAGCAGGCGGCCAGAGAGAGATCACCCATCTCGAAAGAGGGTGGGGAGTCGAGTACCGGGGGTGCGAAATCCAGGTCAAAGACCTCGCGAACCAGTGTCACAAATCGCTGCTGAATCCTCTGCTGGATGTCCAGATACAAGAATGACCTCCCAAGAAAACGGGGCTAGGTGCTAAAGACAATTGAGTGATTGATTCATTGAGTCATTGAATCATTGCCGCCTATTGCCTTCTCTCTCCTGAATTCTGACTCCTGACTTCTACTTTTTTGGCATCTTGCTAAGCCTGCGATTATAGCAGACTGAGTCCGAATGAAGTTGTAGCGGCGATTTTAGGTAGTGGGGTCTTTTAGCTTGCTGTACTTTGCGCACTACAATTTCGTCCCCGTTCATAGTACACTCAGAGTGACACCTGCAATGGCAGCAGGAGGAGCCGGACATGAGGGTAATGGTTAAGGCTGAATTCACGCTTTTCGGTGTGATGAAGCGGGAAGGTGGTTGGTATATTGCTCACTGCCCCCCGCTTGACCTCACTACCCAGGGCAAAACGTTGGCGGCAGCCAAGAAGAATCTGATCGAGGCTTCCGAACTGTTTATTGTTAGCTGCCTCGAACGGGGAACGCTGGATCAAGCCCTGAAAGAGCTGGGATTTATACCCCTCAAGGCTAAACCTGAAAACATTGCGAATGCATTTCCGATTGCGATTCCCATTCCATTCGGCTTCGAAAAGAGCCTACCGTGCCGCGCCTGACTCCCCTAAGTTGGGAGAAGATCGTCTGTGTATTTGGAAAGCTCGGTTACCGTATGGCCGGGCAAAAAGGAAGCCACGTCAAGCTTGAGAAGCCTGGAACGGCCCGTCCCTTAATCGTTCCTCGGTACAACGAAGTCGGAATCGACATCATTCACAATCTAATCCGAACCGCTGGGATCGACCGCGAGGCGTTCCTCACATTATTAGATCGCTGTTGACCCTTACCGCTGCCTTCAAGCTAAAAGACTCCACTACCCGATTTTACATCGCCAAATGGCGGCGTCCCGATCATATCCGTACAGGTTCAGTCGCCTCCACATCAAACTGACCCACCACCGAGGCGGTCGTGCTTGGACGGGGTTCGGTAGTCTGTGTTAGCATAGGCCGCGTATTCGAGAGCATTTGCAACGTCGGAACGTCTTATGTTTCACTGGACTCCTGGGAGGGGTTGGTCATGAAATCCGTCAAATTCTGCTTTTCCATGGTACTGCTTTTAGCTTTTTCGTTGTGTTCGGCAACGCCTGCTGGTTCGAGCGCGGAGAGTGCTTTCGACCTCGGAAACCTGGATAACAGCGTGGCAGCCTGCACGGACTTCTACCAGTACGCTGACGGCGGGTGGATGGCTAAGAACCCCATCCCCGCCGCTTATCCGAGTTGGGGGACTTTTGACCAGTTACAGGAGCGAAATCAAGAAGTCGTGCACCAGATTCTCGAGTCTGCGGCGAAGGACGCCAGCGCGCCGCAGGGCAGCAACGAACAAAAGTTCGGCGACTTCTACGGAAGTTGCATGGATGAAAAGGGGATCGAAGCGGCAGGTATTACCCCGCTTCAGCCGGAGCTCGACCGGATCGAAAAGATCAACGACGTGAAGGACCTCGAGAGCGCAGTTGCGCGACTGCAAGGTTATGGCGTCAGGGTTTTATTTCGCGTGGACTCCACCCAGGATTCCAAGAACAGCAGCCAGGTGATTGGGGAAATCGATCAAGGCGGGCTTGGGCTGCCGGACCGGGACTATTACACGCGAGAGGATGACAAGTCCAAGCAGGTAAGGGAAGAATACGTCAAGCACGTTACCCGCATGTTTGAGTTGATGGGCGACGACCCCGCGCAGTCTGCCGCCGAGGCCAAAACGGCGATGAGCATCGAAACGCAGCTTGCGCAGGCGTCGCAGACCAGAGTCCAGCGGCGCGACCCCCAGGCGGTTTATCACCCGATGAGCCCGGCGGCAATTAAGACGCTGGCGCCCGATTTCTCCTGGGACGATTATTTTGTCACGAACGCGCTGGGAGGGAAGGGTGATCTCAACGTTACCGCGCCTGATTTCTTCAAAGAGATGGAAGAACTGCTCAAGTCCGTTCCCATCTCGGATTGGAAGACTTACTTGCGCTGGCATCTGATCAATACGGCGGCTCCCGCTCTTTCTGCGAAGTTTGTGGACGAGGATTTCCACTTTAAGGGCGCCGTGCTGACGGGCACGACAGAAAATCTGGAGCGCTGGAAGCGCTGTGTGCGCGCCACGGACAGGGCACTCGGCGAGGCGCTTGGCCAGGCGTATGTGAAGAAGACCTTTCCGCCGGAAGCCAAGGCCCGCGCGCTCACAATGGTGCATAACCTCGAGGCGGCTCTCCGTGACGACATTTCTACGTTGAGCTGGATGGGCCCGGAAACCCGCAAGCAGGCATTGAGCAAACTTGAAGCCATCCGGAACAAGATCGGCTACCCCGATAAGTGGCGGGATTACTCGGCGCTGAAGATTGAACGCGGCCCTTATGTGGAGAATCTGTTTCGGGCCGACCGCTTCGAGTTCAACCGTCGCCTGGCGAAGATTGGGAAGCCCGTTGACCGTGACGAATGGGGCATGACGCCACCCACGGTGAACGCTTACTACAACCCGCAGTTGAATGAGATCGTCTTCCCGGCAGGAATCCTCCAACCACCCTTCTTCAACCCCAAGGCTGACGATGCGATCAATTATGGAGGGATGGGAGTTGTTATTGGCCACGAATTGTCGCACGGCTTCGACGACGAAGGCCGGCAGTTTGATGCGCAGGGGAATTTGAAGGACTGGTGGTCCCCTGCCGATGCGAAGGATTTCAACAGCCGGGCAGGATGCGTGATTAGCCAGTTCGACGGCTACTACGTGGAAAAGAACCTGCACGAAAACGGGAAACTGGTGGTCGGCGAGAGTATTGGCGACCTGGGCGGACTGGCGATATCTTACCGCGCCTTCGATAAATCACTGGAGGGGAAGCCGCGCCCGGCGGATATTGACGGGTTCACGTCAGCGCAGCGTTTCTTCCTGGGCTACGCGCAGATTTGGGCTCGTAACTTGCGGGCCGAGTACGCCCGCCTGATGGTCAATACCAACCCGCACCCCGTATCGCGCTTCCGGGTTAATGGGCCGCTCTCGAATATGCCGGCCTTTGCCCAGGCCTTCCATTGCAAGCCCGGCGAGGTCATGGTGAGGCCGGCGAACGAACGATGCCAGATTTGGTAATGTCCGCTGCGCAGGCTTTGGAGTGCGGCAGCTTGCTGCCGCTTTTCTCGCCGGAAGCTTGCTTCCGCGGGTGGCGCATACATGGCCCTTTATGTATGGTGTGCCAGGGAAAGCCTGGCTGATCTTGTAAGCTGAAAGGAGCTTACCTTGTAATTGCCCATTCAACAAGTAGCCGAGCCAGCGTGGAGCGGAGCGATCCGCCGAGCGAAGCCT
>JBEKUR010000285.1:0-6887 GCA_049514855.1 Terriglobia bacterium | reverse complement strand
GCGGCGAAGGTCTCTGCGAGAGCCGGATGCGGGAAATCCGCACGTCCGGTTCGACGAGGGGAGAGGAGCGTTGTCCGCCACCTCTCCTACTCTACCGCCCATCAGTAAGGGCTTAGGAGGGGGTTGGGGGTGGTCGTGAGAAGAACGCCTGCCACCATCCCTTCATCCCCTCCTCAGGTGAGGAGGGGAGTCTGACCGATGGACTTCTGAAGCAGGCCTCGGAGGTGGGATGCTAACGGTTGGGCACAGCTTGCGGGGAAACCCCCGACGCCGGGGCAGGGCTGACCTGCGCGAGCGGTTCTTCCGGCATAATGATCCAGGCGATGATGTAGCCAAGCACGCCACAGCCGCCGAAGATCACCAGCATGACCCACACAATCCGAACCAGTGTGGGGTCCAGCTCCAGGTATTCTGCGAAGCCCGCACAAACGCCTGCAATCTTCCGGTTGACCCGCGAGCGCTGGAGAATTTTCCGGGATACCGGAGGCGTGAACAACGCCACCCCGCATTGGCAACAGAAGTTGACTCGCTCGACAAACTCTCTTCCACACTGTGGGCAGAACATGGTTTGGCCTCCCGTGTTGGGGTCATCTCCAATGTGCAATACGTGTCGCTGGGCACGAAAGTTCCGTCTTCGATCCCTTTTCCACCATCAATCGGTCCCCTGCACTTTCTTTCCGACGGTCAAGAGAAATTACGCCCGTGAATTCAATTTTAGGGTAAGATTTCACTCAATATAGTTAAATCGAATTGAAGACGAAACGCTTTGGTGTGCCCTGACATATGGCCGTTGAACCGAGAATGAGTTGGGCAATCCGGAAACCGTTCAAGGTCTTTGCACGCGGCACTTCCTTACGCCGCCGGGTAGCTTACAGCCTGGGCCTGGTACGCTTGATTCTGGTCCCGGTCATTTTTCTGGCGGTTTACTACCTTTTTGCGATGGGTTCGATTGTGGATCGCATCGTCAGTGTGGATGCGCCCATGGCCACGCTGGCGGAACGAATCTCCCTGGAAATGCTGGACGCTCGCAGGGCGGAACGGAATTACTTCCTCGTCTATGACCCGGCGGAACTGGAATCGAATCGCCAGGCGCTGTCCAGGATGCAGCAGATTATCGATTCGTGCCGCCAGTTGCAGCCAGAAGAGCGCAGCACCCTCGAGTATATCCAGTCGCAGGCTCAATTCTATCAGCGGCGCATGGCGGACGCCGTGGCGCGCCGGGGGGAAGTCACGGAGGCCCCCGCCGAGCACCTCCGTGACGTGGTTCGGGCCTACACCCGAGACCTGAATGAGCTTCTGAAGGGCGCGAGCCACGCCAACCGCGCCAAGCTGGTGGAAGAACTGCACAACCGCGTGGGCTCACTTGACGCGCAGGTGGCAGCCACGCTGGAGGCCGAGGACCCCGCTTTCCACCAGATTTCCGCCGACCTGCGTACCTCCAGCGAGGCGATTGTGCAGGAATCATCCGACCTGGAGACGCGAAGCTGGGGGCGAGTCGAGCGGGATCATGCAAGGGCGCGTCAATTGGTCCGGCGGGCGGAGTGGGTGCTGGGCATTGTCTCCGCTTTGACGATCCTCTTGAGCGTTTGGGTAAGCTTTGTCTTGCCGCGGACGGTAGTGAAGCCGCTGGTGGCTCTCAAGGCCGCAGTCGATCACGCGGCGGCAGGAAATTACGCTATTGAGTTTGACGTCGAAGGGGAAGGCGAAGTCGTGCAGCTTGCCAACAGTGTCCGCAAGCTGCTGGCCCATGTCCGCGAGAAGGATGAGAACCCGCACCAGTCGACCGAGTCCTGAGGGACCTTGCTTCGTTTCCGGTTCGCGGGCGGTATTGCCGGTAGTGGGTCAATTTGATGTAGAGGCGGCTTTACGCCGCCATTTGGCGAGATAAACTCGCCGCTACAGCATCAAATTGACTCACTACCGTATTGGTCCGTCGAGAGTTTTTTTGGCGGCACCTGTGGTAATCTTTGTAGGATAAGGACGGCACTCATCTATCGAGGAGAGGAGACGTATGAAAGGAAAACCGGAAGTCTTAAAGATTTTGCAGGAGATGCTGAAGGAAGAATTGGGGGCCATCAACCAATACTTCTTGCACAACGAAATGTGCGAGAACTGGGGTTACGAGCGGCTGAGCAAGCACCTCAAGAAATTATCCATCAATGAGATGGGTCACGCTGAAGAGATCATCGAGCGCATCCTCTTTCTTGAGGGAATGCCGAGCCTGAGCGAGCTGCCCAAACTCAATATCGGGAAGGACGTGAAACAGGCGCTTGAGAACGACTTGGCCCTGGAGCAGGGCGCGGTGAATGATTACAACGAGGGCATCGCCACATGTCGCAAGGTGGGTGACAACGGCACGGCCGATTTCCTCAAGGAAATTCTCGCCGCCGAAGAAGGCCACGTCGATTTCTTCGAGGAACAGCTCGGTCTCATCGAGCAGGTCGGCTTGCAGAATTATTTGGCTCAACAACTCGGCGGAGGATCGGAGAAGTAAAGTCCTTCAGGACTGCGTCACCAAAACCCGAATTCAGGGGTGATCCATTGGGTCGCCCCTCTTCGTTCTTGGTTCGCGTAGCACGGGCATCCCGCGCCTGAATGCATGAAGCCGACATGGGCGAGACGTCCATGCTACGGCGACGGGTTGCATCGTCCATAGCCGGAATCTGGGGGATTTGTCGAGATGTCCCCAGTCCCTTCTCTTTTGACTCTCGACCTTCGACTCTCGACTTGTCAGGCAGCCCTGCGAATTTCGATTGTGGTCAGCTAGCCCTTGATCACTCCAATGGGTTTTAATCTCGCCACTCGCTTAGCCAATCCTGCGTTGTGGACTACGTCAATGACCACGTCCACGTCTTTATAGGCTTCGGGGATTTCCTCCCTGATGCCGTCGCGGGTCTCGGCTCGCACTATAATTCCCTGTTCCTCGAGCCTCTGCCGGGCGTTTTGGGCGAAGGGGGATTTCTTCGCCGCGGTGCGGCTCATCACGCGGCCCGCTCCGTGGCAGGTGGTGCCGAAGGTCTCCTTCATCGCTCCCTCGGCGCCCACCAGAACGTAGGATGCCGTCCCCATGGAGCCGGGTATGAGCACCGGCTGCCCGCAGGACTTATACACGTCGGGCACTTCCGGCCGCCCAGCGGGGAAGGCCCGCGTGGCGCCTTTGCGGTGCACCATCACTTCGCGTTCCCGCCCGTTCACCTGATGGCGTTCCAGTTTCGCGATGTTGTGGCAGACGTCGTACACAACCCGCAGTTCTTCCTGCTGGCCGAAGATACGCTGGAACGCCAAGCGCGCAAAGTGGGTGATACCCTGGCGGTTGGCCCAGGCAAAGTTCGCCGAGGCCCGCATCGCGGCAAGGTATTCCTGTCCCTCCTTCGAGTGTACCGGAACACACGCCAGTTGCCGGTCGGGCAGTTCGATGCCATAGCGGCGCATACCCGCATCCATATCGCGAAGGTAATCGGTGCAAACCTGGTGGCCCAGGCCGCGTGAGCCGGAATGGATCATGATCAGGATTTCGTTTTGGTAAAGTCCCAAAGTCTGAGCGACCGCCTGGTCGAAGATGTGCTCCACGTACTGAACTTCCAGAAAATGGTTGCCCGAACCGAGCGTTCCCACTTGCGGCAGCCCGCGCTTCTTCGCCCGGTCACTGACCGCTGTCGGGTCGGCGTCGTCGATGGCGCCATTCTCCTCGCAAGTGTCCAGGTCTTCCGGCCTGCCGTAACTGTGCTCGACCATCCAGGCGGCGCCGTCTTTGAGCAACCTGTCGAGCTCCTGGTACGAGAGCCGGATATTCCCGCTTTGGCCTACGCCCGAGGGAATGTCGCGGAAGAGCTGGTTCACCAGCTCCTTGATCTTCGGCCGAACCTCGTCGAGCGTCAGCGTGCTGGCAAGCAGCCGCACGCCACAGTTGATATCAAATCCCACGCCACCCGGTGAAATCACGCCGCCCTCGTCCGGCAGGGTAGCCGCAACGCCGCCGATTGGAAATCCGTAGCCTTGGTGGATGTCCGGCATGGCCAGCGAGCGGCCTACAATCCCCGGAAGCATTGCCACGTTAATCGCCTGCTCGAGGGAGAGGTCTTTGAGCAAGTCCTTCAGCAGGCGCTCGTCGGTGTAAATGAGCGCATCGGTAAGCATGCCGGGCTTGGTTCCTTGCGGCACAAGCCACCGGTAGTCATCGAGTTTCTGAAGTTGGTGCATCTCGAGAGGCATACGCCTCCTCACGGCACGGATTTAGTCAAAACGCAAAGCGCAAGTACGGAAGAACAAGTCAAAAGGCAAATGGCAAATCGCAAAACGCAAAAGTAACAGCCTAAGAACGACTTTCCTGGATAATTGCAGTCAGTCCTGTGGTTTTGCCTTTTGACTTCTTCTTCGCTTTTGGTTGCGGCTATGCCGCGCTGTGTTACTCAGTCTCGAACCGTTATGGCTCGCGGCGATCCCCTTCTTTCCCCCGCCTCGGGTCCCACACACTCATTGTTCGGTAGTGGGTCAATTTGATGCTGTAGCGGCGAGTTTATCTCGCCAAATGGCGGCGTAAAGCCGCCTCTACATCAAATTGACCCACCACCCATTGTTCCAGCAGGTTGACTTCGCGAATTTCTCAGCCCGCCAGAGGCACGCGCAGAGTCTTGATCTCCAAAGGGCGGAAGGTTCCCGTCCAGCGCCGCTTCACTAACCCCAGGTCCAGCGACGCCTTGATAACGCCTTAGCTCCGGATCCTCTTCTTCCCGACGATGCCCGCTTCTTCTTTGATGATGATCGTCTGGTTCACTTCGACATTCGTGAACCTCTCTACCTTCTGAGTCGTGGGCCACTTCACCTCGATCAAATCAACGATCTTGCTGTGTCCCAAGCCAAAGTGCAGGCGAAGGTCACTTTGCGACATAACGCTGGTGCCGCTGTGGACCTCATCAGTCTGTGCGTGCGTGCCGGTCACAACGCGCACTCGGCCCCCGATAGCCGTACGGTTGCACTTTGTTCCGATCAACTTCACCTTAACCCAATTGTTGTTGTTCCCTCCGTCGTTGCGCAAGAGTGACGGTACGTCGTTCATGTTCAATACGAGCACGTCCACGTCCCCATCATTGTCGTAATCCCCGAAAGCGCAGCCACGGCTCGAGAAGCGCTTGGCAATCCCGGGACCCATCTGCGAAGATACGTCCGCAAACTTACCGTTGCCAAGATTTCGATAGACCATGCGAGGGGTTTTGAACGCCTCTCCGATTTGCTCGACCTCGGGGTAAACGTGACCGGTCACATAGAGAATATCCGGCCACCCGTCGTTGTCGAAATCCCCGAAACCTACTCCCCAATTGACATACTGCGTAATCATCCCGAGACCTGCCGCGTTGCTCACTTCCGTGAAGGTTCCGGCACCATCGTTGCGGTAGAGATCGATCGAATCATTGACGAAATTGGTTTTCACAATATCCAGCCAACCGTCACAGTTGTAGTCGCCCACGCCCACGCCCATACCTGACTGTTCTAGTCCATCCTCGCTCAAAGCACAACCAGCCGTGACGGCCTGATCTGTAAAAGTGCCGTCGTGGTTGTTCCGAAAGAAAAGGCTTGCTTGGGTGTCGACAGCCACATAGATGTCCGGCCAGCCATCATTATCGAAATCGTAGGAAACAGCCGTAATCGAATACCGTGGTCCCGGTTTGAGGATCCCGGCTTTCTCGCTAATATCAGTGAAGGTGCCATCGCCGTTGTTGTGATAGAGAATGTTCATGCCGGCAGGCAATCCTCGCGGACCGCACAACACGGGAACTCCGTGCCACTGGCAAGCGCCTCTCTGAGTGAGCATGGCGGGGAGCTTTTCGAGGTCCAGTTCGATGTAGTTGGCCACGAATAAGTCAAGGAAACCGTCACGGTCGTAGTCCAACCAAGTGCAACCTGTTCCCCAGCGCGCCCGGTCTTCGTAGAGGCCGGCCTTATGAGTCACATCCGTAAAAGTTCCGTCACCGTTATTATGAAAAAGGATGTTGTGACCCCAGAAAGCGCAAAACAGGTCATCCCAGCCATCGTTGTCATAATCACCCACGCAGACGCCGGTTTGCCAGCCCGTCCGCGCCAAACCGGAACGCTCGGTTACATCCGTAAACGTGCCATCCCGGTTGTTCTTGTAGAGACGGGAGGTGGGCGCTTTCCCCGGTTCGTAGGTTTCTCCAAGCCGCACGCCATTCGTTAGATAGATGTCCAGCCAACCATCGTTGTCGTAATCAAAGAAGGCAATACCACTGCCTTTGGTTTCTATGATGTATTTTTTCTCCCTGACCCCGCCCCAAACGTTAGGAACTACCAGTCCCGCTTGCTCCGCAACATCTTTGAAGGTCACAGGCACACCCTCATCAGAAGCCTGCGATGTATGAGCTTGTATGGGCGGACCACCCATCCACTTCGCGATGGGAGTTGTGAGTACGTCGGTTAGGTTTGCTCCGAACAGGAGCGAAGAGGACTTCAACCAGCTCCGACGTGAGCATCTCATCTCTGAGCTAAATCCTTTTGCCGCGCACGGCTCGTTTCATATAGGTGTTGGTGCGTCTGGCCCAGTCGCTTTGCAATGGACCTAATCGCCCAACCGAATTATACCTCGAACCCGAGTATGAGCTCATGCGTGCTTCCGTAGCGTTCAGCTATCCCGCCGCGGCGGGTCAGCCCGCCACGGCGGAAAAGCTGCAGGCTGACGGTTATGTCTCTTTGCCCAGTCCAACCCAACGATGAGAAGGGGGGCAATCTCAGTGGCTAGTGGTCAGTAACTAGTACTACTACGTTAAGTTAAGGTGGACGGTTTCGTTTGCGAATTACGCTGCCACAATACGCGCACTCTCCGGTCCAGGTAAACAACAGGCGCTGGATCTCACGACGCGTCTGTGGCAGGGTCC
>JBEKUR010000284.1:0-7027 GCA_049514855.1 Terriglobia bacterium | reverse complement strand
TGTTCGTGGACCGCCGCCGGCCCGTACTTCTTCTCGAGGAATTGGCGGAGCTCTTCCACAAAGTAGGGCGCCACGGTGTAATTCCATTTCTGGATATTCAAGCTGAGGGGGACATTGGCTGCCTCTCGGTGTTTTTGCCGCGAGATCTTTCCATTCTCGAGCATGGCGAGCAGCACCTGATTGCGGCGCCGGCGCGAGGCTTCGGGGTGCAGGAGGGGCGAATAGGCCGTGGGTGACTTGGGAATTCCCGCCAGCAGCGCCGCTTCCGGGAGCGTTAACTGGTCCAGGTGCTTGCCAAAAAAGAATTGCGCGGCGGCCTCGTAACCAAAATTCCCATGCCCAAGATCCACTTGGTTCGCGTACATCGTAAAGATTTGGGACTTGGTGAAATGCCGCTCAATTTGAATGGCCATCAAGGCTTCCTGGATTTTACGCCGGAAGCTTTTCTCCGGCGTCAGGAACAGCTTCTTGCTAAGCTGCTGGGTGAGGGTGCTGGCCCCCTGAGCTCTCCGCCACTCCATCAGGTCCGTAACCGCCGCGCGCACGATGCGCAGCACATCAATGCCCCAGTGGTTTTCGAAGTGGCGATCTTCTATGGAGATGACCGCGTCTCTCATCACCGGGGGAATCTGGCTGTAGGTCACGATGACGCGCCGCTCCAGCGCAAAGCTTCCGATGATGGCGCCGTCGTCCGCGTAAAGGTCCGTCATCACGTCCGGCCGATAATCTTCCAACTCGCGAATCTGCGGCAGGTCAGACGAATATACAAAGACCAGCCCGGCCAGCGCGCCCATTCCGACAGAAAGAAGCAAGAGAGTCAGAAACACCAACTGGCCGAAGACCTTGCGGCTGCTGACCCCGGGTGGAGAGGGCCGGCGAGGCGGAGGCGGCGTGGTTATGGAAAGAAACGTGTCAGGCATGGTCCATCGCCTTAAGCCATTGTAGGTTGGTCGGAGCTCGCAGTCAAACGAAGTCGAGGAGTCAAGGAGTTGAGAAGTTGAGAGGTGAGAGTTGAGTGAGATCGAAAACTCGAGTCAGTGAGAAGATTGATCTTTCACTCCCAACTTCTTGACTTCTCGACTCCTTGACTCCTCCACTCCTCTCAGACGGCCAGGATTCTGCGGCAGAGGCGGATAAGGCGAGTGTGGGGAATCGTCTGCTCAGCGTTCAGCATGACCAATTCACCCTCGCGGAAGCTGCTGTAGAACCAGCGCGCCAACAGGCTCAAGTGTTCCCAGGGCGGAACCGCAGGAACGAATTCGGCACCATACGTCCCCGAGTAAATAGGCGTGGCCGTGGAAGTGAGCAGGGGGGCGGGACTCTGCCCCCTCGGATCGACAGTCGTGAGCGCAGCGGGCGGATGGGGCGACGGCAGCAAAGGGGTCTTGGTGGGAATGGCAGGGGGGGAGTCGCCCGCGAGGGAATCCAGCAAGTTATGGAGTTGCTGGTCAAGGGGGACAGGCGAGGGCACGTTCTCGTCCAGCGAAAGCAAGGCAGGTCCGCGCAATTCGCCCCGCCACACGCGGAAGAAGAGCACGCTCTTCTCTTCCGCGCCCTTCTGCATTACCAGCGCGTGAAGCTCACGCAGGTTGCGCGCCAGTTCGGATTTCTGGCGCAACACTCCGTTGACTTTCTCGATCTTGGCATGGATCTTCGCCGCCTGTTCGAATTCGAGCGCTTGCGACGCCCGGGTGCGCTCCTCCGCGAGCGAACCGAGCAGCGACTGGCCCTGCGCATCCAGGAATTCCACAACACGCCCCACTTCACTCTGGTATTCGTCAGCGGTGCAACCGGCAAAGCAGGGCGCAAGACACATCTTCATCTGCGAGTATATACAACCGGGGTGGGAAGGGTTGGGGTCTAGATCCTCCAGGCAGCGGCGGATCTTGAAGAAGTCAAGGAATTCCGCCGCAAAACGCTCGGCGGCAGCCTTAGAAGGAAAAGGGCCGTAGTAGTAAGCCCCATCTTTCAGCAGGCGCCGAGTGGGATAACAGCGCGGGAAGCGGTTGCGCAAGTTGAGCTTGAGAAGGGCCGGAGGTTTAAGGCGTAGCCGGAAACGGTATTGCCGAGGGTAATATTGCTTGTTCAGAAGATAATTCAGCCATTGAGCCTCAAAAGCAGACCCGACAACCTGCCACTCAACCCGGCGAGCGAATCCCCGCAAGTTGAACATCCGCGAGATTTCGCGCTTTGGGGACAACAGCCGGCTCAAGCGCCGGCGAAGGTCCCGCGTGCGGGTGAGGTACGGCGGGGAAGCAACTGCGGAGTCAGACGGGAAAAGGGCAAAAACCGCGGGGCGCGAGGGGAAAGACTCAAGAAAAGACTCCGGTTCGTTGTTCGGGTCGAAGGGCGCGGAGAATTGAAGTCTCATTTCCCTCACCGGCTGAATCGGATTCTAGCGGCTATGCGCCAGCAGGGTCAAGGCGGCAACTCGTCATTTGGGGAATCGCGCTTTCCACAAGGGGTATTATTACAAAGGTGTACAGCCGATTTCTCTTGATCAGGCCAATCGTACCGGGTACGGACCTGGCGGGGGAATCAACTGCCCGGGGCAAAGTAAGGAGCCAGCTTATCGTAGGTGGTGAAGAGGTCTTCGGGCTGGATGCGGGTCTCCCCGATGACCGTCATGAAACTGGAATCTCCTGTCCAGCGGGGGAGTAAGTGCAGGTGCAGGTGATCCGCCACGCCGGCGCCTGCACATCTTCCCAGATTCATACCCAGATTAAACCCTTCGGGGTGATAGCAATCTGTTAATGCGGTCTGGAGCCGCCGCGCCAACTCCATCATCTCGACGAGCGTAGCGGGTTGGACCTCCTCGAGGCTGGCTAGATGAGCATACGGGATGACCAGCGAGTGACCGGTTGTATACGGATAGACGTTGAGAAGGACGAAGTTAAAGCGGGCGCGGTATAGAAGCAGGTTCGCGCGGTCGCGTGAAGGCTCGGTCGCAACCTTTTCGCAAAAGACGCAACCGCCCGTCTTGCCTGCCTGGCTGACATAGCGAAACCGCCACGGACTCCAAAGGTAGTCCATAATCCCCATGCCGTCCGGAGAGGCGAGGGTGCTCGCTAAGAAGAGGCCGGGCCCGAAGGCTCGGCGGGCGGTGCAGCCGGGGGCGAGGAAGGCGTCGCGGCCACCGCAGCACTGTTGACGAGATCCTTCAACTCCTTGCTGGGATTAAAGTATGGAATTTTCTTTGCGGGCACATCCACACGCACCCCGGTCTTTGGATTGCGCCCGATCCGGGGCTTGCGCTGCCGCGTACGAAAGCTGCCGAAGCCCCGTATTTCGACCTTATCACCCGCGCGAAGCGACTTCACAATGCTCTCGAAGATCGTTTCCACGATGATCTCGGAGTCCTTGCGGCTCATCTCCACGGCCCGCGAAACATCCTCAATCAGCTCTGCTTTGGTCATGTTTAACTCCTGGTGCGAAGTGTCCGGGACTGCCGGCCTTTGTGCGCGTAGCTCAGAGAGCTTCGCCGATGGCTGAACAATTTCTCGCGTGACCCTTCTTGTCGAGTCACGACTCTACTGCCGATGATGAAGACGAGTACTCCAACGGGCTAATACCTGCCGAAGAGAGTGCTTCCGCCATGGTGGATTTTCTCACCGGTTCTTTGGGTTTCTCGAATTCCTCCGGAGCAGCCGCCACCGACGGCTCCTTCCTGCTTAACGCGATTTTTCGTTCGCGGGGGTTCAGGCGAATCACGCGGAATTCGAACTCACTCCCAACTTCGAGCTTCGCGCCTTCACTTCGGCCATGCTCATCTGCAAACTCGGAAACATGACAGAGACCCTCAATCCCTTCTTCGAGCTCGACAAACGCGCCGAAAGGCGCTACCCGTGTTACTTTACCTCGCAGCGAATCCCCCACATGGACCTTGGAGAAGAAGGCTTGCCGGGGATCTTCCTCGAGCTGTTTCAAACCCAGGGCGAGGCGCCGATTCGCCGCGTCCAAAGCCAGAATCACGGCATCCACCGTCTGCCCCTTTTTTAAGACTTCAGACGGGTGCTTCACATTCTTGTTCCAAGACATATTTGAAATGTGAATCAAGCCGTCGACTCCGTCTTCGATTTCGACGAAAGCGCCGAATTCCGTCAGATTGCGAACCCGGCCGTGAACCACCGAGCCCTCCGCGAACCGGTCTCCCACCAGCGTCCAGGGATCGGGAAGAGTCGTCTTCAGGCTAAGCGAGATGCGTCGCTTCACGGGATCGACGTCCAACACCCCGACCTCTACTCGCTCCTCAAGCTTGAGGATTTTGGAGGGATGACGCAGGCGCTTGCTCCAGCTCATCTCCGAGATATGAATGAGTCCTTCCACGCCGGGCTCGAGTTCGACAAAGGCGCCATAATCGGCAAGACTCACCACGCGGCCTGCTACACGGTCCCCGGCATGATAGGTCATCGGAACGGACTCCCAGGGGTCAGCAGTGAGCTGTTTCAAACCCAGAGAAATCCGCCCCTTTTCGGGATCGTGCTTGAGCACCTTCACCCTGATTTCCTGACCCACCTGGACGACCTCCGAGGGGTGTCCAACTCTTCCCCAGGAAAGGTCGGTGATGTGGAGAAGCCCGTCGATCCCGCCGAGGTCAACAAAGACGCCGTAGTCGGTGAGGTTCTTGACCTTGCCCACAACTTCTGTGCCTTCCACCAAGCGTTCCGCCAATTCAATCTTGCGTCGATTGAGCTCTTCTTCAATCGATGCCTTGCGGCTGACCACAACGTTGTTCTTCTTTCGGTTAACCTTGATAACCTTGCAGGCGATCTCCTGGCCCTTGAGTTCATCCAGGTTGGCGTGCACCCGCACATCGGCGTGGGAAGCCGGAAGAAAAGCGGGGACCCCAATATCCACCATCAGGCCGCCCTTGATGCGATCCACAACGCGGCAGGTGATATTGCTCTGGTCCTGGAATGCCCGCTCGACTCCATCCCAAGTCTTACGACGTAAAGCCTTCTGATAGGAAACGGTGACAGTGCCGGAGGCCTCGTCGTAATTCTCAATCCAAAGGTCAACCGTATCACCCGGTTCAATTCTCAAATGTCCGTCAAGCGTAAGGAACTCGCTGCGCGCTACCTGCGCCTCGCTCTTTAGCCCAACGTCCACCACCACTTCGGTCTCTGTGATTTTGAGCACCTGGCCCTGGACGATTTCACCCGCGGTGATCAAGGGAGCGGATAATGCCTCCATCCCCTCCATGAGACTTGCCACTTCGCTGGCTTCAGGATTCCTCGCTTGGGGATCCGTTAAATCGTTCTGGGCTCCGGGCTCAGTCCCTGCCTCTTGCAAACTACTCGCCTTTTCGTCAGCGGACATCCGCCGGCCTCCTCTCCAGGTACCCGACGCAGGCCTACAAAGGAAACAGTATTCTACCGTTGCGTCGAAAGGGAAGTCAATGCGAAGCAGCAACCCTAAGACAGCGGACATCAAGCCCGACACTAGCCAGGAGTCTATTCGGCATGGAACTTATAGGCTGCCTGTTTGATGGCTTTGCGGTAGTCGTCAGAGTTCATTTCAACCAGCTTGCACATTTCGTAGAGGCGTGACCGGAGGGTCACTCCCAATTGGTTCAAAGTGAATTCAACGTTGGGGACGAGGTCTCCCGATGGGGCGCGGACTTCACGATGACCTGTGGACTCACCGAAGGGAAGCGTTGTAGTGATGAGAGTGACCTTCTTGTGGTTGTAGCGTGAGTTGATAATGTGCTGCAAGGTCTCTTTCACCCAGTCACTGGGGTTCGAGGATGCCAGTTCATCCAACAACAGCACTTCCACATCCAGCACCGGCTGGAGAATTGAAAGCTCCGAGTTCTGGGAAACCGGGTTGTAACTGTCCCGAATAGCTTTCAGCAGGTCGTGGAAATCATAAAAGAGGCACTCCACCCCTTTGCGCAAGATCAACTCCCTCAGGACGGCGACGGCCAAGTGGGTCTTTCCCACGCCCGTGGGGCCGACAAAGAGCAGACCAAAATCCGCCGGATATTCCTTGACAAAATTCTCGGCGTTCAGCTTCGCCCATCTCAGGCTCTGGTTATCCCTACGAATATCAAAATTCTCAAAGGCGCAGTTCTCATATCTTTCTGGAATGTGCGCTTGGCGGAGCAGAAGCTCCGCGCGCTCCACGTCATAGCAGTCGCACCGGGTCACGCGCCGGATGCCGTCGATCTCAATTGGCTTCCAGCCCGTTCCCTCGCATTGGGGGCAGTCTTTTCGAGGCATGTCCGATCCTGAAATTGCATTGTAATCCATGCCCGGCGGTGAGGAGAAGGAATAATACAGTTCAGGGGGTAGGAGCATCCGGGGCCTGGGCTTTCCAATTCCTTCTACTTCGATGCGGTGTGGGTTCGGATCAAATAGGGCGGGGCGAGGCGCACCAAGGCGTTCTGGATGCCCTCCTGGTCCAGGGGCGGACGGTTCAAGATCACCTTCTGCACATACTCGACGAAAGCCTGCATCTCCTCCTGCATCTTCTGCATGCGGGCGCGCATGTTCAGGATAATCTCAATTCCCGCCAGGTTGACCCCCAGGTCGCGCGCCAAGTTCAGGATGGTCTCCAGCCGTTCCAGGTCTTCATCACCATAGAGGCGGGTGTTGCCGTTGGTGCGTGAAGGCACCAGCAACCCTTCCCGCTCGTATAAACGCAGCGTTTGCGGGTGGATGTTGTACATCTCCGCCACCGCGCTGATCATGTAACCGGTCTTGCCACGAGTTTTTCTACCGCGCGGGCTCATAGCACAAGTTCAAAGTCGAGAGTCTAAAGTCGAAAGCAAACTATTTCAGGTTGCGCTAAACATCCGCCTGACTTTCCGCATGGGGTCGCTCTTCTTGCCCCAAGATCTGGGATCTATCTTTAACCTTTAACCTTCAACCCTCAACTGTACTTCTTCAATTCTTGCCTCGGGTCTTCCGGGTTCAGGCGCGCGAGTTCGCGGAGAATTTCCCTGGTCCTTTCATCCGCCACTCGAGGAACTACAACCTGGACCTCCACGAACTGGTCCCCTCGCGCGTCGCTGCGTAGCGAGGGT
>JBEKUR010000283.1:0-7051 GCA_049514855.1 Terriglobia bacterium | reverse complement strand
CATCTTCCGCCCGACCCGTCCGGCTATGGGCTCGCCGAGTCAGTTCCCTAAGCTCCGCATTCGTCAACGTGATCGCGTCTCTCATGGACGCGATTATAGTCTATAAATGGCTGTTACAGTCAACTAGAATCACAAAACGTACTCAGCTAAGCCTTCTAGAATCTGCGAATTGACATTTGAAGAGATTGTCAATTTAGGGTCCTTTTTTCGGGCAAAAGGTACGAAGTGGGGCCCTCCGTCTGGTGCTGACATGTAAGAACTCTCGCACCTCTCCTGGAATAAATTCTCGGGCCGGTCACCGATGCCGGTGGACTCCTCGCCTCGCCCGGCAGCCCCACCGGACTCCACGACGCCCTCGTACGTGTCCTATCCGATCCCGAACTCCGCGCTAGCCTCCGCTGGCGCAACGCCCTCGCTTACCGCGAGCATTTCTCCTGGCCCGCCATCGCCACCCGCTCCGCCGCCCTCCTCAAATCAACCAAGTGAGCTGCGGAAAAACGGTCGGCAGTGTTATTTCTGGCTCTGCCACTGTCCCTTGGTGACAATCACAGGTTAGAGAAGGCCGAGTGCAATTGAATGCGCCAACCGGGCAAATGAACATTGAAAGTCCGAGAGAGATGTTCATTGGAGAGGACGGAATAGGCTGGGCGCTGGGCGGGCGTTGGATATTCGGCGGTCGTGATGGGAACAATGCGCTGTACGATCAGGGGCCGACCAGCGGTTGCGGCGACAATCCAGGAAAGATCGGATGGAGCACGCGAAGCTTCCTCGCGAATAGCCTGTGCGAAATCAAACCATGTCGTGGTTCCAGAAGCCGTCATATGATAAGTACCGCTTACGTTTGAGAGCGAAGATACAAGATCTGGGACTATCGAAAGATTCTGAAGGATGGATGCGGTCGCGTTGGCTATTTCACGGCACCAAGTTGGCGCACCGACCTGATCATTCACAATTCGCAACTCTTCCTGTTGCGAAGCAAGGCGCAAAATGTTCAGAAGGAAGTTTCGTCCTCGCGTTCCATAAAGCCAAGCGGTGCGTAAAATCAGGTGCGGTGCTCCAATTTGACGAACGGCTTCTTCGCCGGCAAGTTTCGTTTGCCCGTAGACGCTCGCAGGGCGCGTCGGATCGCCCTCGACGTAGGGGGACTTCTTCAATCCATCAAAAACATAATCGGTTGAAAAGTGCACCAGCGCCGCACCGAGTTTCTTTGCTTCTTCGGCAAGGATACCAGGAGCTTCTGCGTTGACGGCGCGAGCGGCATCCTGATCCGTCTCGGCTTGGTCGACCGCCGTATAAGCAGCGGCATTCACAATGATCCGCGGGCGGAGTTCCTGAACCATGCGGCGAATCTCGCTGGAATTGGAAAGATCCAAATCCCTACGATCCAAGGCGATCAGTTTCCCTAACCGCGGAAGAAGTCGTTCGAGTTCGAAGCCGATCTGGCCATTCTTGCCAGTTAATAGGATCGTAGCCGGAGTAATCATTTTCTTGGATACCGAGGAAGATCTCCAAGCAAGGCAGCGGAGAGTGCTGGATACTTCGCATCCTTTTCCGAGATCAAAGGATTGGCAATTCCCCAGGAAATATGGAGTGCTGGATCGTTCCAGATGATTCCGCGCTCATCTGCGGGATTATAGAAGGCGCTGCACTTGTAAAGGAACTGAACCCTTTCACTGAGGGCGAGAAACCCATGGGCAAAGCCAACGGGAATATAAATCTGATTCTGCTCGCGAGCGGAAAGAAGCAAGCCAGTCCACCGGCCGAAAGTTGGAGAGCCAATCCGGACGTCCAGGGCCACGTCAAACGCCTCCCCTTCAATAACCCGGCAGAGTTTTGCTTGCGCGTGATGCAGTTGGTAGTGAAGCCCACGGAGGGTCCCTTTAGATGAGAAAGAGTGGTTGTCCTGAACAAAAGAATCGTTGATTCCAAGTTCTGCAAATTTCCCGCGATGATAGGTTTCCATGAAGAAGCCGCGCGAATCAGTGAAGACCTTCGGGCGGAGTTCATAAACACCGGGCAGAGATGTCGCGGTTCTTTCCAAGGGGGCTAGGTTCTCCTCTGTGGGAAGGATGCTGGCCAGAAAATCGGCGCAACCAATGAAAGCTTACCACCTCCATAGGCGCCGTGGGAGCTAAGCGCGGGGACCAAGCGCTCATTTACAGACCGACCTCCGAGTCGAGAGCAATAGTAAAGGTGGAAATCATGAAATGGTGAATGGTTGAAGCGTACCGGGCCGGATTCTCAACTTGCAGCGCCGCGAGGCCAGGGCACGAGATGTCGCCAGCAAAGGGATACATATCGCTTTGAAAACAAATGTGTTCGGGTGTTTCTCTCTGCAGGCTGGCCAGATCCAGGGTAACTTAGTGCCGTTAGGTGGAACCACTCTGGGGCGGACTCGACTACAGCCTATATCTTTCAGACCATCCCTTTTGGTAGCTTATTTCCGTATGAATAAGTTAGAGCAATCTACGAAAGAGACCATCAGGCACTCAATGGAAGTTAGTTTGCAAATGCGGTTTCTGGTCGGCATAAGAGTAAGTTCACAGGTCCAAAGACCTCGGTTCGGATGACCATTGAAGTCATTCTGGCTCGAAGGGAGAATCGCTCCATATGAAAGGTGTCGTGCTTGCTGGTGGTAAAGGGTCACGGCTTTCACCCCTCACTCGGGTCACAAATAAACACCTCCTGCCAGTCTATGACCGACCCATGATTTTCTATCCGATCCAGACTCTGGTGGACGCCGGCATACGCGACATCATCGTCGTCACCGGCGGACAAAACTCCGGCGATTTTCTCCGCCTCCTCTCCAACGGTAAGGATTTCGACCTTCGCCGCATCCATTACACCTATCAGGAAGGCGAAGGGGGCATTGCTGATGCACTGCGGCTTGCCGAACCGTTCGTCGAAGGCGAGAAGATCTGCGTGGTTCTTGGCGACAACATCATCGAAAACAATATTTGCGCCTCTAAAATCGCGTTCGACAAACAGGAAAAGGGCGCCCACATCATCTTAAAGGAAGTGCCGGACCCCGAGCGCTTCGGCTGTCCCGAAATCTCCGATGGCAGAATTTTGGGTATTGAAGAGAAGCCCAAAGTCCCGAAATCGAATTTCGCCGTCACGGGCATCTATTTTTACGATGCCACGGTTTTCGAGAAAATCGGCCGCACCAAACCCAGTTGGCGCAATGAACTTGAAATTACTGACGTCAACAATATGTATCTACATGAAGGTACGCTAACCCATAGCCTTCTCGATGGTTGGTGGACTGATGCAGGGACCTTTGAGTCTCTTCTTCGCGCTACGAACCTGGCCGCCGAAACCGGTGCAAACAAAATGCCCGGCCGTGGCGCGCCGCCCCGGCAACTGAAGCACGCAGAGTAAGCTAATTTAAACTAGCTGGTTTCCGTCTAACGGAAGGGAGAAGTAGCGTGAAAGTTCTGGTCACGGGTGGGGCTGGATTTATCGGTTCCAATTTCGTCCGTCATTTATTGCTTACCCGCAGCGATGTAGAAGTCATCAATTTCGATAAGCTGACATACGCCGGCAATCCTGAAAGCCTTAGCGACGTCGCAGCGAACCCGCGCTATTCCTTCGTTCGTGGAGATATCACCGATCTCCGGGCCGTGACGGATGTCTTCCAGAAAGGTCTCGACGCCGTCATCAATTTCGCCGCAGAAACCCACGTCGACCGCAGCATCGAGGATGCCTCTCCCTTCTTGATGACAAATATCTTCGGCACACATTGCCTGCTTAACGCCGCACGCACTTTCCGCTTGAAGCATTTCATCCACATAAGCACCGATGAAGTTTATGGGAGCGCTCCTGCCGGTGCCAGCTTCACGGAAGAGACTCACCTTGACCCTCGCAGCCCCTACGCTGCGAGTAAGGCGTCAGCGGACCATTTTGTATCCGCCTGCGCCAACACCTTCGGCATCTCTGCAGTCATTCTGCGCTGCACGAACAACTACGGACCGTTCCAATTCCCCGAAAAGCTCATTCCCCTGACGATCGCGAATGCCCGCGAGGATAAAGAACTTCCCATTTACGGGGATGGGATGCAGGAGCGCGACTGGCTCTTCGTCGAGGACTATTGCCGCGCCATTGCCTTGACCCTTGAAAGAGCAAAGCCTGGCGCTATTTACAACGTCTCCGCTGGCCTTCCCCAGGCAAACCTCAAAATCGTTCGAACGATCCTCGCTTATCTGGGCAAGCCGGATTCCCTGATTAAGTATGTGAAGGATCGCCCGGGACATGACCGCCGTTACGCGCTCGATAGCTCCAAGATTCGGCGGGAACTCGGCTGGAAACCTCAAGTTTTGTTCGAGGAGGGGATTCGCCGGACGATTGATTGGTACATTCAGAACACGGCTTGGCTTGGGCACGCCCGCTCCGGTGAATATCTAAAATACTACGAGCGGCACTACGTCCGCCGAGCGGAAACCTTCAGAGGATAACCGGCTATCCGTTCTGCGATCAGGAAAGACAAACTTGCCAAGAAGCTTGATTTCGCCTCACGAGCAAGACCAGCGCTGGCACCCAAACAGGCGCTAGGATGCGCAGGAAGAAGGGTGAACCATGTCACTTGCCCGCAGACAGTTTGTCGGAGATCATCACCATCCCTCAATTTTTCTCGATCTGCAAAACCGCCATCAAGGACGTGCCCAGAAGCTTCTATGGAATGGGTTCGCATTTGGCCAGCAATCCCAGCGCGTTATTGAGGCCCTGCGTGCGCGTATGGAATCCACTGGTGATAATCTTGCCCTGATCGTGCCTCCCCAGGAGCCACATTTTGCGAAGCAGCAGCGTCGGCACGAGTGGCAGCCCCCAATACGTCCATCTCGCAACTTCCAACTGGCTCCGCCCGCACTCTCCTGCAACATCTGGATCGAATAGCGCCGCACATGGCCGGCGGCCACATCGTACGCGTGAGGCGAGCGGAAAGGTGTGGAGTAGCTGACATAGTCTGGGTCACGGAGAAAGGAGACTCCTGTGACCCGTTTACGCAAGATAATGCTGGAGGAACTCCAGCGTCGCAACTACTCTGAGATCACCACTCGCAAGTACCTGCGGGTGGTGACGGACTTCGCCCGGTATTTCGGCAAGTCTCCCGACAAGCTAGGACCGAACGAACTTCGAAGCTATCAAGCCTATTTGCTCAAAGAGCGCAAGCTGACACCTGGCACCGCATCCTGCCCCGAGGCTTTTCCGATCAAGGCTAGCGAATTATCGGGACTTGGCTACAATCACTCAGCAATCGCGTCTGTAGCAGACTTCGGGTAGGGCCGGCCCTTCCCCCTGTCCTAAGATCCGGGTACTTTTTGGGATTTGCCCGCGCCACAATGCGCTGGCTTGCCCGCACCGAACCTTCTATCATGGTTTTAGTGTCTGCCCTGAAAAGAGTTTCGCGAGGTGCAAAATGCAAGGTTCGCTTCTCGTCCTGACGGGTGCCCTTCTGGCTCTTCCCACACTGTGTGCCGGGCAGGGCGCACAGCCCAAGCCTGTTTCCAAGAAGAGTTCGACCTCCTCGGCAAAATCGGCGAACACGGCGGCTAAGCCTGTGGAGCAGCCCCCGAAAACCATGTATGCGGAACTGACCATTGGTGAGTTGATCGCCGAAGACGCGAATCGCTGGTCGGACAAAATGTCCACGCGTGCTGCCGTGGGAGGTTTCATCACTCAGGTAGCCAAAGGAGACGATGGCGACACGGACATTCGCATCTGCGAAAATCCCAAGGTAGAAGGCATGGATCGCGCGCGGTGCATCGTGGCCAAGTGCATACCCAAAATCCCCTGCGATCTTCCGCAAGTCGGTAGGCCTATCACAGTAAAGGGCATCACCCGATACGACGCCAAAGTCGGCACGCACTGGTGGGAGATTCACCCCGTTGAGGAAATAGAAAAGTAGGTCGCCAGGCCTGAGGGCGGAGAAGGCTCCGTACTAGGCGCAAGATGTCCGATAACGCGAGACTGTTCGACAGCGGCGCGCAGCCCGGCTCTTCCCCCAGCCGGGCAGCTAGCTCCCTCCATCTCTTCTCGCTCAAACACTTCAACCATGCCAGAGGGATACGATCTGAGTAGGCTCTGCCACGTAGCACCGGTGCTTGACTTTTTTGATTCGCGGGATAGCATTCATTTTTGAAGTTGGCGCCCTAGGCGAATCGGTGATTCGTGCAACTGGGTTGGACGCGGAGCGACGAAACTTCAGGACGCAAACCCACAGGATGATAGCGAAAGATTGATGTGGGTGCCGCAATTTCTGTGACGCTTACAAAGTTATGCCGGCCCTAAAAGGCAGAAATACGCAGGTCGGCAAAATGGATTCTCTTTCTGTTAAGCGTCTCGGTATTATAACACTAATTAACAGTCGTTGGCTTCTGCGTCCATCAGGGGTTCTTCTGCCGTTCAGGGCGTTTCTTAAATGACGAAGCACTAAGTTCTGCTATCAGGGGCATAAAGGACAATAAGGAAAGGTTCTTCATCGATCGAGCAGTATCTGAAGGTTAAACTTATCGGGCTACCAAAGACTGACAATAAGAGCCCTTCGAGTTTGGCGTTTCTCAAACAGGTAGTGACAGAGTCAAAAATACAGCAGCGCCTGGACCAATATCGAGTAAGAAAAACTCATGCACGGTTCCATAACTATTCGGCACATTCCGCTAGAACCTGAAAAGGACCAATTGCGTCAGAGTCAAGCGTGGCTGCGGACAGCATAAACTGGGGACGAGGCCTTGGAAACAAGGCGTCGTCGGCTTCCTCCCAACCACTGCATCTCTTCTCTCAGGATACTGAAAGAGGTGAATGAGAAGCGCGATCCAGTGCCCGATAAAGGGATAAGACTTCTCCAGTTCCTGTACTTCCCGCGCCCTAGGATTTGTTTGGACACCGAATTGTGATGAAAATGAATCAGAGATCACGAGGAGGTGTGTATGAGCAAGGAGAGAGAATCAGCTTCGGGAGGCCCGGAGGGAGCCCGGAGGGCGAGTGGGTACGTTGAACATGAATGATCGATTGAGGGTGCAAGTCCCTTACAGAGCTTGATGGAGGCAACTGT
>JBEKUR010000282.1:0-7114 GCA_049514855.1 Terriglobia bacterium | reverse complement strand
ACACAACGCCCCTTGTGGACGTCCGCTCCTATCGCTATCATGGTGTTGCCTCCTCCTTCAAATTTGCCAGCACGTCCAGTTTAACTGGACTCGAGGAGGCATCACCGTTTCATAACATCAGAGCGCAGCTCTGCGCTTCAGCGCCCTATATTATCGCTCATCATGCCTACCCACAAACGCCATTTTGCACGCGCACGGCTGCAACTCCTGATCAGGAGAACCTATCCCGGCGGCTAGCTGTTTGAGCGTGATCGGCTCCGCCCGATTTCAGTCTTGTCTGTGAGCCGCAGAGCTGCGCTCTGCGCCAGCCCGCGGTTCAAAGCAAAATGCTTCAGACGGGGGCAGAACGGTGGAGCGGTGTAAAACCTTAGGATGCCGTCGGCCGGTTCACGTCACGCCCGAGGGTGTGGATGAGGCGCCACATCACGCAGAGCAGGATCGCGCCCGCCATCACACCCCTGCTCTTATGAATCCCGCGTTTTTGCTCTTGACAAGAGGCTAGCTATGTGATACTATGCCGTGGTTGACTTATGGGGAACGTCGGCACAGAGCGCGCTAAGGGGACTCGAAATCGGCTCGGCGGCGGGGCAAAACGGTCTGCAAACGCAAAAAAGATACTAAATAGAGGGAACGAACCTAAGGATCTATTGAAAACCAAGGACTTAGCGTTTTCAGGAGCGCAAAACGAACTGTTACGGATTATATGAGTTGCGAGTTACCTTCTTACTTCTGGCGACCGGCGACCGCTTTCTACCTACTGCCGACTGCCTACCGCCGCCTGCATTTGGGGGGGAGTTCAAGTTGGCGGGACTCTTGGCCCGTGTCTCAATCTACGACAAGATGTCACCGCCAACAGGAAAAGAAGAGACTAGTAACTTTAAAAAGTGAGCGACCGACGCGGGAATGTCTATGAAAACAAAGGGTCGGCTTTCGGCAGCACATGGTGAAGCGGGAATGTCGTAGAAAACAAATGTGGTTACGCGTTTAAGGCGGGAATGTTGCTGAAAAGAAGGTAGTTAGTAGGTGGTATGTGGTAGGTGGGGAAGATCGGGAGTCAGGAGTTCAGGAGTCAGGAGGCAGAGGAACCCGGGCACGTCACAGAGGACAGGCAAAGGGCTGTTCAGCGCGACTCAGCGCCGCGAATCGGCTCGAGGCTCATGAGGCAACCGTCAGGTCCCGAGGCGAAGCGTACGGTGACCACGTCGCTTGGGCCCAACTGCACCCCCATATGCTCCATTCGTGCGAGGACAAACATGCGCAGCGCATCCTCCAGGACAGGGGGATGCCAGGTGTAAAGGCCCACCAACTCGGGGGAGACACCTAGCTGGCGGGCAGCGGCAGAGCGCAGTGCTGCGAGGGCGGGCACTCGCTCGCCCTCGCGGATCTGCCACAGGGGTTGCAGCAGGCGCTTCAAGGTGAAGCTGTGAGTGGCCGGCAAGTAAGCGAGGACTTCCGAATTCCCTTGCGGTCTTGTAACGGAGAAGTAGAGCTCTTCGTTCGTCTGGGGCAAGGCTTCGAGCCAATCTGCATCGACGCGAATGGAGACGCTCGGCAAAGCCATGCGCCGGCCAGGAGGCAGCGCGGCAAGGCTGGCGGCGAGAGCGGCTTCGTCCTCAATCAGGCGTGGGAGCGGCAGGGTGCCAAGGGCGTCCGGAGCGGGCTTGCGGGCATCGCTGGCTGCAGCAGGGGTTACTCCCGCAGCCTCCGACGCCGGCTTCGGGTCAGGGGAGACGACTTCGCTTGGCGGAGGTTGGAGGCTCAGTTGCAACTTCGGCAACACCGCCGCAGGGGGGTCAGTTGAAGCGGCGGCTTCCGCCGGCGGGTCCGCAACTGACAGCGGATGCGACTCTTGGGCTGGCGGGTCCGGATCGGCATGAGGCGTTGCGCTCCCGTGGGAATCGAGGGGCGGTGGGTTTGCGGGCAACCAGAGTGGCCCGCGCGCCATAACGATTTCTGAGATCATCTCCGCACGCGCCGGGGGAGTCGCGCTCGAAGGGCGCGCCAGAACAATGAGCAGAACCAGAAGCGCGCCCGAAAATCCGAAGGAGAGGGCAAGCGCTCCGGGACGTGGCCCACTCGCATCGAGCAGCACAAATTCAGGGGCGTCACTCATACCATAAATCGCCGTTGCTGTCACCCCCGCGTAAGCGGGGGTCCACGTCAGGCCACGACAAGTGGATTCCCGCTTTCGCGGGAATGACCGGGACGGGGCGATTTGCCGCCCAGGTTTCAGCCTTGGTAACGGGAAAAGTAGCCGGCATAGCTGTCCACCGAGCTTGCATACCAGTTAATGTAGGCCCACATGTCGTTGGAGTAACTCTTGTCGAAGACTCCGGGGCCAGCGACGTATTTAGCGGCGGCGCGCGCCCAACTGCCTTCTTCCTGGTAGTAGCGGGCGAGCAACCGGGTGCCCAGCCAGGCGTTGAATTCCGGCTCCTTCAAACGCTGGGGCGGCCAGCCTTCAACGCGACAACGCGCCGGCAGAATCTGGAACATCCCCACCTCGCCGGCGGCCCCGCGGGGCGGGGCGGTCTGCAAGTGAGACTCGATCCATGCCACGCCCAGGGCCAGTGGCACCGGCGTACCATTAGCCTTGGCGTAGCGGACCACGCGCCGGTAGGCAGCTCCGTCGAGGCTGCCGCGATGCCTACCCAAGGATGCTTGCGGGGCCTCAACGTTTGCCGGAGGGGACTCATTAGGCCCCTCGTTGGCCGGCGGGTTGTGAGGTTCGACGGAAGCATCATGGAACCGGTGCCAAGCCGGGCCTGACGAGGGGGGGGTCTTGGAGTCTTCATCCGGCATGCCAGCGCGCACCTGCTCGACCGTGCGGCGCAGTTCGTCGTAGAAGGCGCGACGCGCGCCGACATCGTCGCGCAGGCGGCTGAGCTCATCCCGGATGCGCTGGGCCTCAGGATCGGGAGGGTTTGAGTCGTTGTACGGGTTGGCGTTTGGTGCGGGCGTGAGTTCATGGGCAGCCGCGGGAGTGCGTCTTGTGGCGAAACCCGAACCGGCAGAAGTCACAGCCCACGGCTTCGTAACCGCCGGCTTTTTTCCTTCTACCTGCGATCCGAGGAGGGGTGACTCTGCGGGCGGTGGAGCCTCCGAAGGCGGCAGCACAACTTCGGTCTGGGGCGGCGTTGAAGCTGGCCCGGAATCCCAGGTGGGCTTCGTCGAGTCGGCGCGCCTGGAAAGCGAGAGGGGGCGCAGGTTCGACCCCTCCTGCGGCGCGCCAAGCGGCGTCGCGATCCCTAGGAGATACAACCCTGCTGCAGCGAAGGCCAGACGGGTGGATGCGTCGATGAGTCTCACGCGAGTCATACCTCCTCCTTCGACCGGGCGTGACTAGCCATCAGCTATCAGCGCGAACATCGCAATGTGGCTAGCGAAGGCTGATGGCTGATAGCTGATAGCTAACAGCTTCATCGTGATGGAGGCGCGCTCGCCCCCGCCCAGTTCCGCCGGCTGATTTTCACTCCCTGCATTTTGGAGTGGGCCTCAACAGGATGTCCGACGTAGTAGGCATAGCGCTCTTCGAGTTTGCGGGACTCGAGTGGCTTGTCGGGCAGGCCGCACGCCTGGGCGCCATACTCGATGCGACAGGACTCCGAACGTATGGCAAGGTGATTCACGTCGTTCTCCAGGTCCGCGAGCGGGGTGCGGGTGGCCTCAAGGTAAAGCGCCGCGCGCTGTTTGCTCAGAGCTGCGGGCTGCGAGTCGGCGCTCTGCGCGCGGCTTGAGGCGGCAAGCGCCAGAACCAGCGCGCCGCCAGCCGCCATCATGAGAACCCACCGCGCCACCACCGCGCCGCCTGAACCTGATTTTCTATTGGTGTCCATAAGCTACTCCCGGTGCCGCCAAGCGTGCCTTGTCGTGACAAGCCTTCACGTCGCCTGACTGTTGAATGCAACTCCTCAACCGCTCCAGGTCAGTGTCCGACTTGGCGCTT
Source organism: Terriglobia bacterium (assembly GCA_049514855.1). Classification (GTDB taxonomy): domain Bacteria; phylum Acidobacteriota; class Terriglobia; order UBA7540; family UBA7540; genus CAVROP01. The sequence goes on along the minus strand of JBEKUR010000282.1, from coordinate 3,168 downwards.
GACCCTGAGCTGTTGAGCGTCTTATCGACCTCTGGGCTGGCCGAGAGGTGTTGCACCGACTGCGTGGCTTTGCGGCCTTGCTCGAGCACGTCTTCTGCCTGGGCGCGGACCACGTAATATTCGAGCCTGTCGGCCAGCCCCAGCCGGTTCTGGTGGGCCGAGAGCGCGTCGGCCGCGAAGGCCCTTGACTCTTTCTCGTAAGACTGCTCGAGAGCCTTGAGCTTGGCGAGCGCTTCAGCGGCGCCTGCCGCTTCCTCCTGAGCGCGAGTCCGCCGGGCAGGCAGATCTTTCTCAAGGCGTTCGGCCTCGGACAGCCGCCGATCGATTTCGCGCATCTGGGCCTCCGTCTCGGGTGACTCGGGCTGATGGGCCAGATTGGCGAGGGCCACCTCGAGATCCTGGAGATTGACGCCGCCGTTCTGCTTGTTCAAGCCATCCAGCGTCTTGTTGCGCTTGGCGATGAAGTCCTGAACCGCCTGCTGCTTGCCAAGCACCTCGCGGACCTGTTCAGCATAATCATTGGCTAATTGCTCGCTCGTCTGCTCGCGATCGAGTTCGTCCTTGAGTTCCACCTGCACCTTGCGCGGGTCGGCGAATCGCTCCAGACCGGGGTCATTCCCGCTCGCCTTGTTGTAGGAAGCCATCTCGAGCTCGCGCTGCTCGCGGCGTTGGTTGTACTCATCCAGGCGCCGATGGACGCGCGCATCAAAGGGTGCAGCATCCAGTGGCGTTTCACGCGCGCCCTGCGTATCCTGAGTCGCCGTCTCGGGAGTTTCAGAAGCTGAGGGGGGCGGCGACTCTGACTCCGTTGTGCCAGCCGTGGGCAGCGGAGTCGCTATGCCGGCAGGGGGCGGGGGTGGCACGTGGATTTTTAGAGGCTGCTGGGCAAGCGCTACGCCGGCGAGCGCGCACCCAAGGAGGGTCAGAATTAGTGCGGGCTTCATTGGTTTTCCTCCACCAGCGCCGCCTGCACCTGAGGATCTTTCAGGAGCGGGTCGCGTTCCCAATCCCTCTCCGTGGCACGTAGGATGAAAACAAGGTTGCGCGCCATCTCGGCGCGTGCCGCCGGGGGCAGCGCCGAGTTCCGCGCGGCGCTATAGGCCTCCCGCATCATGTTGAGCGTATCCTTGCTGTGGTCACCTTTTTGGAAGCGCGCCACCGCCTGCAAGTACTTCGCAAAGGCACGATCCACACCCGGACGGTCCTTGAACTTGATCTGCTTCAACTGCTGGAGCACGCCCTCGGGATCGGATTCGAGCTGGTCAGCCAGCGCCAACAAATCCTCCGAAGGCGGGATCACCCGGCCGCGACCCCACGTGGACGGCTGAAGCTTGGCATTATCATCGACGACGTCACCCGTGGCAACGAGGGAAACCGGCCGGCCAAGCACAAATTCGAGCACGGTGCCGGCGGGAACGGTCAGGTCGGGTCCGCGCCGCGCCACCGTCCAAATCGCGGCTACAAGAAGACCACCGCCGGCGCCTAGGGCTCCACCTACAGGCCCGGCTGCCACGAAGCCAGCGCCCGCGCCGATAACCACCGATCCAAAGTCCACGGCGCCGTCCTTCACCAGTCCCCGGTGCCCGTGCGCCGTGCCCTCGCGGTCCACCTTGCGACGGTTCAAATCCGTGGGGTAGCCGTCGAGGGGGATCACTTCACCGTCCGCTGTACGCACCGAGTAAAGTCCCAGCCGCAAGCGGGACCTACCCGTTATGTGTCCGGCGCGCTTGCTTTCGAGTACTGCGACACGGATCTTTGTGCCTGCTGGCAGCGCCACCTGCCCGTCGGACGTAACCAAGTCCTGCATTAGCGTTCCGGAAACCGTGCGCACGTTACCAAAAGAGTGCCATTGGTAAAATTCTTTGGTTCCTACGCTGTTTTCGAGCCGGACGGGAATCTTCGTGCCCGGCTCGATCCGAAGCCGCTCGGTGGCTCGGAGGGGAGAAAGAAGACACGCCAACGCCAAGATAATCGTGCTTAAGGAGATTGAATTAATTTTCATGGTTCTTCTGGACCTCGACCCAGTTGGGGCAATTTGGTGACCAGAACACTAAAGCGGCTGGATTGATGGCTGGGGATGCCAGGGGCGAGTGATTCTGTGGGCGGGCCATGTTCCCTCCGCAAGCCCCCCGAAGCGAGTGCCAGATATCATCTGAGGTGTGGCAGGTCAGCCTCAGGGGTAGGCAAAGACGTTGACCTGCTTTGCCTTGCGGGTGGGCACGCCGATTCGTAACCCTGCTGCCCTGCGCCTCGGAGGAGCGGACGCATGGTTCTTCTACTCTTCGCGACCTGAGGCCTGATTGTCACGCGCGCTGAGCGAACCACTGTCGTGCTTTGCCGACAGGAGCTTGGCAACACCTAGGGGCGCGACATGGGACTGGCCGATTTCCACCACACGGGTGGCTGAGTTCGGCCACCGGAGTTGTTACTTTGAGCCTGCCAGGCCGCTGCATGTCACATCTCAATTAACTCTTTGCGGATGTTCACATTGTCGAGGATGACCTGGGTAGAGGAAGTGGCACGTTCAGTTCAGACCTCAAGGGAGATCTCGAAAAGACACCCCGGCTCACTGGTGCTGCGCCCGTTCCTGTTCGCCCTTTTCGAGTTTGGCAAGGAAACCCTTGAGGAGCGGAAACAATTCACCATAGGCTTCGAGTTTTTGCTGATAGATCCGATGGCGGATTGGATCCGGCTCAAACACCTTGTCGGGTTTGACGAATTGGCCTACCCCTTCGGCGGGATGGCGAAAGACTCCTGTGGCGATTCCGGCGAGGATGGCAGCCCCCAGGACGCTTGCTTCAGTGACGCGTGGCCGCACAAAGGGAACACCAAAGATGTCAGCCTTGACTTGAAGCCACTGGTCCGATTTCGCTCCGCCCCCGGTGGCGACAAACTCCGAAGGATTCACTCCAAGTTCTTTCAAGGCATGCAAGCTTTCGGCAAAATAAAAAGTGACCGATTCCATGATCGATTTGAGGATCTCACCGCGCGTGGTGCTGGTTTTGAGCCCCACGATGACGCCGGAAGCATCGGCGATAAAGCCAGGTGGACCGGTAATCTCAAAATAGGGGAGTGTGAACAAGCGCGTAGGCTCGGGGGGCATTTCGCGGGCCAAGGCGTCGTAAATGTCTTCGCCGGCAGGCAACAGTTTGCGCTCCGCGCCGGCGA
>JBEKUR010000281.1:0-7117 GCA_049514855.1 Terriglobia bacterium | reverse complement strand
GCGGTTACGTACTACGATCTTATCAATTACCCAAATTATTACGACGAGTTTCTGGCGGCGCGGTTCATTCCGCACACTGATCTGAGTAGGTTTAAGTCCGTGAAGCATTCGCAAGAAGTGGAGGCTTGTATCTAAATGGCATTCACTTTGGCCGTGGCCGGCAAAGGCGGCACCGGCAAGACCACCCTGGCGGCATTGCTGATTCAAGCCCTGATCGAACGCGGGGAGGGGCCTGTCTTGGCCGTGGATGCCGATCCCAACCCCAATCTGGGCTATGCGCTGGGGTGCCAGGTGGAAAAGACCATCAGCGAACTGCGCGATGAGCTATTGGACCATATCCGCAAACTTCCGCCCGGAGTAACCAAAGATGACTATCTGGAGATGGGCATTCAAGAATGCCTGTGGGAGGGGCGCGGAGTCGATCTGCTGGTGATGGGTGCAGGCGAAGGACCTCGCTGCTATTGTGCGGTCAACAACGTTTTGCGGCGATGCATTGACCGCCTGCGTGGTGCGTACCGGTACGTGGTGATGGATAACGAGGCGGGCCTGGAACATTTATCCAGATGCACAACCCAGGACGTCGATGTGCTTCTGATTGTCAGCAACGGCCTGCCGGTTTCCCTCCAGGCGGCTTTCAGGATTCACGAACTGACTGAGAGGTTGGCGTTGCGCATCGGGGGGCAATATCTGGTCCTCAACGACGTGGATCTTACCGACGTGGCTCGGATCAAGGCCAAGGTGCAACAAACGGGCCTGAAGTTGCTGGGCGTGGTCCCCTCGGACAGCCGCTTGCGCCAGCTCAGCCGGGAGGGAGAACCGTTGACCCAATTAGCGGCGGATTCAGCAGCCCGAAGTGCCCTGCGAGAAATCCTGGAGGCGGCTCTGTCACCCACGGCTGCGGCGCTTTAGGAGGTTGTTGAAGAGGCCTCTGGCCATGTCATTCTGAGCGAAGCGAAGAATCTCCGTAGTTCCAGAATTAATCAACTGCCGAGATTCTTCGCTTCGCTCAGAATGACAGAGCCGATAGCTGTTCAGTTTCTGAGGAGGAGAGCAGATGGTTCCGGACGCGAAAAAAACCTGGGGTGGGCGAGTCAATTCAGTGACCATTGGGGCAACCCAAGCCACTGGGGGAACTCGAGCTTTTACTGTCACCATCGGAGGATCAGCGACACTCCCTTTTTTGGATTTTGAGGGACAGTGCGGCATGCCCGCCGTCGCCATGGAGATTTGCGACATCTACCCGCAAGAGTGGCCGGACCTGTTAAGGGAGCCATTCGGCGATGTTTTGCAAGATCCAGTGCGCTGGGCACGGAAGTGCCTCGAATTGGGGGCCGACTTGATTTGCCTGCGCCTGGACGGCTGTAGCCCTGAACACGGTAACCGGTCTCCCGCCGAAGCAGCCCAAACGGTAAAGGCGGTTCTACAGGGAATCCCGGCTCCCCTGATCATCTGGGGTACGGGGAATGCAGACAAGGATAACGAGGTATTCCCGGCAGTGGCAGAGGCAGCAGCCGGAGAAAACTGCCTGCTCGCAAGCATCACCGCGGACAACTACAAAACTCTGACTGCGGTGTGCACCGCTTACAAGCACAAGATGATTGCGGAGTCCCCGTGCGACATCAACATGGCCAAGCAGGTGAACATACTCGCCCAGGACATGGGCTTCCCGGTGGAAAACATTGTGATTTACCCCACCTGTGCAGCCCTCGGATATGGTTTGGAGTACATCTATTCGGTAATGGAGCGGGGCCGGCTGGCTGGTTTGAAGGGGGACAGGATGCTAGGGCAACCGATCCTCTGTGATATCGGGATCGAGGCTTGGGGCGTCAAAGAGGCTCGGGTTTCCGAGGAGGAGGTTCCCGAATGGGGTCCGGTGCGCCAGCGGGCGCCACTCTGGGAGGCCAGCACCGCCGTTGCTTGCCTGCTGGCGGGAGGCGATCTTCTCATTCTGCGTCATCCCGAGGCAGTTCATGCTGTCAAGAAAACCATCGCCGAACTGACCGGAGCGCTGGCTGGTGCGGCCGTGGCCTAAAGGAGGAAAATCTATGGGCATCATATTGATCGGTGAGCGTATCAACGGTTCCTTCAAGGACGTAGGCCGGGCAATTCAGCAACATGACAAGACCGTGATTCACGATCGCGTCGCCAAGCAGGTTGCAGGCGGCGCGGATTACCTGGATGTAAACATGGGGGCAGCGTCGCGCAATGCTGATGATTATGCCTGGCTGGTTCAAGCGACGGCTGAATGCACAGCCTTGCCGCTCTCGATTGACTGCAATCGTCTCGACATGTTCCGCACCGGCCTGAAGGCCTATCGCGACACGGTTGGGGACCGCTCGGTGATTCTCAACAGTACTACCGCTGAGGATAGCAAGCTCGTCCCGCTTCTCGAGTTGGCGTCCGAATTCAAAGCGGGGATCATCGGCGTGGTGATGGATGAGAGAGGAAGCCCCCAGGATGTGGACCGAAGGCTGGAGTTGGGCGGCAAGATCTTCGCGGCGGCGGTAGAAGCCGGTCTCTCTCCGACCGACATCTATCTCGACCCGATCGTCATGCCGGTTAAATTCATGCAGGACCAGCCCAAGAATGTGCTCAATGCCATTCAGCAGTTGACCATGCTTTCCGATCCGCCATGCCACATTTCCATCGGCCTGAGCAACGTTTCCTCCAAAGCGGAAGAGCGCAAACTCATCAATCGCACCTTCATGGTCATGGCAATGGCGATGGGCGTGGATGCGGCGATCCTGGATGTCTGCGACGAGGAGCTGCGGCAGGCGGTGGCCACGGCTGAACTCCTGCTCGGCATGGAGATTTACAGCGATGCCTACTTGAAAGCTTATCGCCAGAGAGCAGGCTTTGGCACTGCCGCTGCGGCGGCGGCATGAGGCGCAAAACCGGGTGAAGCGCTCTGGAGTGCGGCAGCTTGCTGCCGCTTTTCCCGCACGGCGGGACCAGCTTGCTGGCCGTGCACTGGAGCCCGGTATTCGGACAGGTGAGGCGCGAGCAAGCTCGCGGGAGAAAAGCGGCAGCAAGCTGCCGCACTCCAGAGCGCCTGGTGAATGTTTTATCCGTAGTGAATGTTTGAAAGCGAGGCTACTATGAATCAAAAGAGCGTGGATCCTGCTTCACAGGAGATGCTCGAGCATGCCCACGAGCAGAGACTCGAGACGGCTTGGGACCGTTGGGAGGAACAGCAGCCGCAATGCGGCTTTGGTCAGCTCGGGGTTTGTTGCCGAATTTGCAATATGGGACCCTGCCGCATCGATCCGTTCGGCGGCGAGCCGCGCCGAGGCACTTGTGGGGCGGATGCGGATACGATTGTGGCCCGCAACTTGGTGCGCATGGTTGCGGGTGGAGCGGCTGCCCATTCCGATCACGGCCGCGATGTGGCCCATACGCTTCTTCTGGCAGCAGAGGGAAAGGGCGGCTATGCCATCAAGGATCCCATTAAGCTGCGCAGAATCGCGGCCGAATTCGGCATTGCTCCCGATGGGCACAGTGATGCGGAGATAGCCAAGGCCGTGGCCGAGCATGCTCTCCACATGTTTGGTCAGCAGGAGGGTGAGCTCACCCTGCTTTCGCGGGCCCCTGCCAGGCGCCAGGAGCTCTGGCGCAAGTTTGGGATCAGCCCGCGCGGAATCGACCGGGAGATCGTCGAGATCATGCACCGCAGCACCATGGGAGTTGACACGGACTATCGGAACATCCTCATGCAGGGATTCCGTGCCTCACTGGCGGACGGCTGGGGAGGTTCCATGATCGCTACCGATCTACAGGACGTCCTCTTTCGCTCTCCCCAACCCTTGCGCGCCGCGGTCAATCTGGGTGTTCTGAGGAAGGACGCCGTCAATATCGTGGTGCATGGCCATGAGCCCGTCCTCTCGGAGATGATCGTGGCCGCCAGCCGCGATCCGGAACTTCTGAAGATGGCCGAGATGCAAGGCGCCAAGGGAATCAATATTGCCGGGATTTGTTGCACCGCCAACGAAATCTTGATGCGTCACGGTATACCGGTGGCAGGCAATTTCCTACAGCAGGAGCTGGCCATCATTACCGGTGCGGTCGATCTCATGGTGGTCGATGTGCAGTGCGTCATGCCGTCCCTGGCCAGTCTGACCAGTTGCTTCCATACGAAACTGGTCTCAACCTCGCCCAAGGCCAAAATGCCCGGGGTTGAACAGATTGACTTCGATGAAGAGCGGGCGCTGGAAGTTGCGAAGGAGATCGTGGGGCGGGCCGTGGAGAATTATTCCCGGCGTGACCCGCGCAAGGTGACAATCCCCGAGCACCGCTCGGACTTGATCGCCGGCTTTACCACGGAATCGGTCTTTCGCTTCCTGGGCGGCCACTATCGTGGCACCTTCCGTCCCCTGAACGACGCCGTGATCGACGGGCGACTGCGCGGCGCGGTGGGGATCGTGGGATGCAACAACCCGAACACGCTCCATGACTGGGCGCACCTCACCCTCACTCGGGAACTGCTCAAGAACGACGTGTTGATCGTCAGCACAGGCTGTGCCGCCATCGCGGATGCCAAGTGCGGCTTGCTTCGTCCCGAAGCGGCTTTCGAAAGCGCTGGACCCGGATTGAGAGAGATCTGTGAAACCGTGGGAATCCCTCCCGTCTTGCACGTCGGGGCTTGTGTGGACAATTCCCGCATCCTCACCACGCTCATTGAGATCGTGGGTGAGGGGGGTCTGGGAGAGGATTTTTCCCAACTCCCGGTAGCTGGGTCGGCGCCCGAATGGATGTCGGAAAAGGCAGTGGCTATTGGGTTCTACTTTGTTGCCTCCGGCGTGATGACCCACTTCGGCACCCCCCACCCCGTGTTGGGCAGCCGTGCCGTGCACAAGTTTCTCACCGACGATGTGGAAGAGATGCTGGGCGGGAAATTCTTCTTCGAAGCCGACCCAGTCAAGGCCGCTGCCCAGATCATCGAGCATCTGGATCGAAAGCGCGCGGAACTGAAGCTTGCGCCTCCCATGTACACCCCCAACAAGACTTGGCAGGGTGTATCGGTGGGCGCGTAAGTTAGCGTAAATTGCCAACGCCTCCTGGAATTAGGAAAACTGCCCTCTCCCTTGGGGAGAGGGTGTCCCGCGACGGCGCTTTCACCAGCCGGCGCGGGACGGGTGAGGGGTCACTTGGAGGGAAAACCGCCCGACCAGCCATAAGAACTATACCGTTGACACCAATTTCCATCCTCGCGATTGCGTAAGCTTAACGACTGATGCGGACTCGGCGTAAAGGGAGGAAGAAAAATGGCGAAAGTAAAGAGAGTCGAAAAACGTATCTGGGATATCGAGGAATTTGCTGTGGTGATTAAGTGGGGAGGCAAGAACGTTAGAGATGATTTCAAAGGGTTGCCCCAGTATACCGATTACGAGCGGATGGCGAGGAATGATATGACAGTTAACGAATGGAAGGAGAGGCGTTTTCTGTCCATATATCCTGGTTACGATGTCGATGTCCTTGACGGCGATGGCAACGTGTGCCAGGGCAACATGAAGTTAGGAAATGTAAGGGACACCTATTTGGACGAATGAGGGACCGACACGCGTTTGACGAGGCGTATAGCAAAGCCGCCTCTCGTTTCGAGTTGTAGAACCGCAGGCGAGTGACCCCTCACCCGGCCCGCGCCGGCTGGTGAAAACGCCGGTCGCGGTCCACCCTCTCCCCTTGGGAGAGGGCAAGGGCCCAAATTCCGTTGCTTTTTGGTCAGGAAATCCATGCCAGTGAACCCGACATGGGCTGCCAGCCTCGAGAAGCAGTTGCAGGAGACGCAAGAGGCGCTGCGGGGACGTGACCCTGCGGAAGTGGCCCGGTGGTCGGGCACAACGTGTGAAGTCGTAGCGGGGGAGACTCGCCTCGAGGTCCGCTTCTGGGATCGTTCCTACCTTATAGCATGGCCGGACTTGGCGGTTCGTGAGAAGGAAGGCCAGCCTTGCCCCGGGCCGTTCCAGGGCTTAATTCTTCAGTACCTCCTCCTGGCGGATGGCACACCTTTAGAGAACGCGTGGGTCTCGTTGCGCAACTTGCCTCATGGCTCCTTCTATGAGCAGGCCTTTCAGTCCTACAGCGGAAACCTGCTGGTGAGGAGCTTTCGCGAAAACCCGGAAGATTTCCGTGCTATCGCAAAAAGGCTGGGAGGAGAACCTCTTGAGATGGGGGACGCTGCGTTTCGCTTCTGGGCGCTGCCCCGAATACCCCTGGCCGTGGTTTACTGGTCAGGAGGAGGAGAGTTCCCAGACTCCGCGCAGGTCCTGTTCGACAAGTCCGCCGGCCATTACCATCACCTGGAGATGCTGGCGCACCTTGGCGGCATGTTGTGCGAACGGCTGGTATTGGCGCGTGAGAAGCTTTGAAGTACATGACGGACGCGAAGGTTTTTCTCCGTGTCCTCGGTGCCCGTAAAAAACTTAACACAGAGGTCACTGAGATCCTCCGTGCTCTCTGTGTTGAGGCTTTGGAGGCTCGGAGAACACGGAGTATCTGGTTTTGGTTGCGGCCGCCGGGCTGCGCTGTGAGACTAATATCATGAAAATCGCGCTCAGCGGCAAAGGCGGAGTCGGCAAAACCACATTGACGGCCTTGTTGGCCCGGCAGGCGGCTGCACGGGGACATCCGGTTTTGGTCATCGACGCCGATCCCAATCCTAACCTCCATTTGGCCCTCGGTTTTCCCTCCGCCCCGCCAGCCTTAGTCGGGATGAAGGATTTGATTGAGGAGCGTCTCGGATCGCTGGAGGGATTCTTCCGGCTCAATCCTCGCGTGGACGATATTCCGGAGCGGTTCTCTTTTGAGGACCACGGCGTTCGGCTCCTGGTGATGGGCGGTATCAGCCAGGGGGGCGGAGGCTGTGCTTGCCCGCAAAGCGCCTTCCTTCGGAACCTGATGCAGCACGTCATGCTGGAGCGCTCAGAATGGGTATTCATGGATTGCGAGGCTGGGCTGGAACATCTGGGGAGAGCGACATCGAGAGGCGCTGACGCTCTCTTGATCGTGGTCGAGCCCAGCCAATCTTCTCTCGAGACGGCCCATCGAATTCAGCAATTGGCCAAAGACATCGGCCTCTCTCGCCTGTTTGACGTGGGCAACAAGGTTCGAGATCCCGAAG
>JBEKUR010000280.1:0-7210 GCA_049514855.1 Terriglobia bacterium | reverse complement strand
GCTGAACAAGACCACGAACTCGGTTACGAACTCCTGAAGCGATTCGCCTATGTTGTCGAAGATCGCCTCGAGGCGATGCGGTTGCAACTCATCAACGTTTACCAGGACCGATAAGTCGGGTGTGCTGGGGAATCCTGTCTTCCTAATTCGCGGCACGGCTGGGGGTGGTGTCATGCAGATTCACAAACAAGATGCTTTGAATTATCACAGCCAAGGTCGCAAGGGGAAGATTGAAGTCACGCCGACCAAGCCTTGCTCGACCCAGTGGGATTTGAGCCTCGCCTATACACCGGGGGTGGCCGAACCCTGCCTGGAAATCCAAAAGAACCCCGAGCTCGCATTCGATTACACGGCCAAAGGAAACCTCGTCGCCGTGGTGTCGAACGGCACGGCGGTGCTGGGCCTCGGGAATATCGGCGCCCTGGCGGGAAAGCCTGTCATGGAAGGCAAGGGCGTGCTGTTCAAGCGCTTTGCGGACATCGACGTCTTTGACCTTGAAGTGGGCTCGGAGAACCCCGAGGATGTCATCAGGTTCTGCCAACTGCTGGAGCCCACAGTGGGGGGCATCAACCTGGAAGACATCAAGGCCCCGGAGTGCTTCTACATCGAGGAAACACTGCGCCGCACCATGTCTATTCCGGTCTTCCACGACGACCAGCACGGAACCGCCATCATCTCCGGCGCGGCCCTGCTGAACGCTCTCGAGATCGTGGGGAAGGACATCGACAAGATCAAGGTAGTGGTCAACGGCGCCGGGGCGGCCGGACTTACCTGCGCCCAGTACTATCTTAGCTTGGGAGTGAAGCGAGAGAACCTCATCGTTTGCGACCTCGTTGGCGTCATCTACGAAGGGCTCACCGAGGGCATCAACCCTTACCAAGCCCGTCTCGCCTCCAAGACCACGGCGAGAACCCTGGCGGAAGCCATGAAGGGTGCGGATGTCTTCTTAGGCGTCTCCGGCCCCAATTGTGTGACCCCGGAAATGGTGCGCTCGATGGCTAACCGGCCCATCATTTTTGCTATGGCCAATCCGGTGCCGGAAATCAGTTATGAGGCCGCGAAGGCGGCCAGGCCGGACGCCATCATGGCCACGGGGCGGTCCGACTGTCCCAATCAGGTCAACAATGTTCTTGGTTTCCCCTTTATATTCCGCGGTGCCCTGGATGTTCGAGCCCGCGCCATCAACGAGGAGATGAAGATTGCGGCGACTCGCGCCCTCGCAGCTCTGGCTAAGGAAGATGTTCCCGACATGGTGTTGCGCGCCTACGGACTCGGCCGTCTGCACTTCGGTCCGGACTACATCATTCCCAAGCCTTTCGACCCGCGCGTGCTCCTTTCTGAGGCCTCCGCGGTTGCCCAGGCGGCCATGGAGAGTGGCGTGGCGCAGGTGAAAGTTGACATTGAAGAGTACCGCGACCAACTCTCGCGCCGGCTGGGGCGCACCCAAGAAGTCATGTGTGACGTACGTCATAGGGCGAAGGCTGCGCCCAAGCGGATCGTCTTTTCCGAAGGCGAGCACGAGAAGATCATCCGGGCCTGCTACCAGCTTGCAAACCTAGGAATCGCGCATCCGGTGCTGCTGGGACGGCCGATGGTCATCGAGGACAAGTTGCACGAGCTGGACCTCGGGAAGCTGAGCGCCGACATCATCGAACCGGATCGCTCGCCCAGGCTCGACGCCTACGCCGAGGAACTCTACCGGCTTCGCCAGCGCCGCGGCGTCACGCGCAGCGAGGCGCGCGAGCTGATGGCCAACAACAACTACTTTGGCGCCATGATGGTCCACATGGGCGATGCGGACGGCTTCGTCGCGGGCGTCTCCCAACATTACCCCGACACCATCCGGCCGGCGCTTCAGATCATCGCCACTCGCCCCGACGTCCACAAAGTCTCCGGCCTCTACGTTATCGTAACTAAGAAAGACGTCTTTCTCTTTGCCGACACCACCGTCAACATTGAGCCCACCGCCGAGGATTTGGCGGAGGTCGCCCTGCTTTCGGCGGAAGTGGCCGAAAGCTTCGGCATGGAGCCGCGCGTGGCCATGCTCTCGTTCTCGAACTTCGGCAGCACGCGCCATCCCTTGACCGAAAAGGTCCGCCGTGCAACCGAACTCGTCAAGCAGCGGAATCCCGAGCTTATGGTGGACGGTGAGATGATGGCGGATACGGCGCTGGTCCCCGAACTTTTGGCGGAGTACCCCTTCTCGACGCTCCGGCAGAGGGCCAATATTCTTGTCTTCCCAAGCCTCGAAGCCGGCAACATCGCCTACAAGCTGATGCTGCGCGTCGGCGGTGCGGAATCTCTCGGGCCCATCCTGATGGGGCTCTCGAAGCCGGTCCACGTGCTGCAACGCGGCTCGACTGTGGAAGAAATCATCGATGTGGCTGCCATAGCCGTAGTTGACGCTCAGAGGAACATTAAGCAGCTAAGCGTGCCACATTCCAAGGCCTCCGCAGCGTGACTTTGGGGAGCTTCGAGATTCGGATCGGATTAAGTCTCCCCTCTCCCCCTTGGGGGACAGGGGACGCGGGTGAGGGGGTTGTCCGCTCGAACATGGAACAGTTACTCCATGACAACGCCCTAGCCACCGAATCAACGTAGCTTCGGATAAGAGCGCCTTGGCTCCCACAAACGGAAGTCACACCCGCAGAATGAAGCGAAAGCGCATGTCTTCACTAAACCATTGAATGTAGTTTGTGCCCCAGGCGTTGTTGAAGAGGCTGAAGTGAATACCTTTGGCCATGTCGGGCTGCGCTTCTGAGTAGTAGATGGGCGACTTCTCCCCAAGTGCCACGACGGGCGCATCCAAGGTTTCGATCGCGAAGCTTCCTTGGGCGTCTTTGTAATGGATCCCGTTTGAAACCGCATGCATCTGCCGGTTTCCCCCACGAACAACATCGAACGGAGAAACAAGACGGTCCACTTTTTCAAGCATCCATCCTTGCGGGTCCGGCATCTGGGGCAGGAAGCTGAGCCACATTGCTTCGGGGAGCCGGTTGGCTGATTTTCCGAACCAAAGGAAGTTCACCTGCACTGCCGGCTCTGCATCCGCCAAAAGCAGCTCGAGGTACATCTTCTGCGGCCAGGCGACAAGGCCGGAGCGCTCAGCTTCAGTATCCGCGATCTGCAACTGGGCGACAATCCGATGGCCGTTTGCGACTTTGCCTGCCCAGCAATCGGCGAGCGTCGGCAACCACACCCGGCTTTGCGCGCCGAATTGTTCGATGTGGGGCTTTCCGAAGTCCATCGGCGCCCACCAAGTCTTGGCGACGATGTAGCTGGCAATAAAGCGATCATAGTCCGCCTGGGAGAGCGTCTGATAAGCGAACAACGCCAGCGGACGTTCAGGCGAAGCCCAGTCGCGCCCTGTGCTCTTGGCGCGCAGCCGGCAGATGGCGCCGGTTTTCGAATCGAGCGCGAGCACGAAGTGGGCGGTTTCAATCTCCGACCCGGCTTGGTGCGGCGCTAGCCCGGTGCGTTCCGGTTGGGCCGGCTGTAAGGCGCGAATGCGTTTGTGGGCCTGGGCACGCAAAGGTTCGGGAAGGTTCGCAATCCCCTCGTCAATATCCTTGCGCTTCTCAGCCCAACTGGTTTCCGCCCACCGGAACTTTGGCTTATCGCGCGCTGCCGCCAAGTCTTTGGGGGTGTAATGGTCATAGTCTTCAAGCCGCTTCGTATCGACGCCCCAAGTATGCTCCGCTGCCAAGAGGAGTCGCCGTAACAGTCCCAGATCGGTTGTATCCCCCACACGGAATTTTGCTTGGGCGATCCATTCCCGGCGCAACCGCGACACTTCTCGGTAGCGGGCCACCTTCACCGGGTCGCTGGGCACTCCGTAGATCCATGTATCGCCAATTTCCTGTGTCACTACGGGCAGGTTGCTGCGGTACGGTTCGACCGCTGTGGCGATCTCGCTGAGGTTTGAGGCAGTCACCTTTGCATGGGGGAATTGCTTGCGCAGCTCCGCGTAAATCTTCTTGATTTCATCGACCGAATGGGGACCGTCGTTGTCCCCGCGCATCTCTACAGCCACGGCAAGATCTGAGCCGGGCGCCTGCACGACTCCGCCGTAGTCTTTGTGGTGGTACATCATCATGATGGAGGCGCCATCCGGATCCTTCCACACAAACAACGACGGCACATGGGGTGGAGTGCTGGCCCCGTTGACTCCGATATTCAGAAGCTTCACACCATTTTCGGCGAGCGGGCCGACTATTCCTCGGGAGTGACCCGGCACGTCGGTCATCTTGGCGCCTGTGGTGGTGCGACCGAAGCGCCGGTCCAGCGACTGTGATAGACCTAATGCGCCCACGATCATGGAGCGATCCAGCATTTCCGTCTCCCAGGAAAAAGGCAGGGCATGCCAGGCCAAATCGCCAGCGGCCACCGCCAGCTCCACGCGCTTGCGCTGTTCGCTCGTTGCTTGTTCGAGGTATTCGTAAAGAAGCCACGATCCCGTCGTCCAGACGTAGCGGTCTTCGCCGGACTGACGCAGGGTGGTTGCGACCTGAATGGCTTGGGGAAAATACTGGTCGAAATACTTGCGCATCACGCCGGCTTGGGTGTCCGTAAACCCCACGTCCAAATGACACTTGAACATCACCAGCACTCGCTTGACCTCGCCAGCGGGCGTTTGCGCTGGCAGGCCGTGTGCCAAGACTGGCTTGCAGGCCAACGCCCCTCCTGTCACCAGCATACCTTTTATGAAATCTCGCCTTTTCATAATTCCATCTCCGCTTGCCTCAATAACAGGTTAAGAGTCTATGGGGGATTTTCGCTCTGTCTTTGCGCGGGCGCGGATCAAGAACAGCCTAACGAAGCCCGTTCAAAAACCTTTCCACGATCTCCGAGAATGCCCTTGGCTGCTCATCATACATGAAATGTCCCGCGCCCTTAACCACTTCAAACGAGGAGTTCGGGAAGCATTCAGCATAGAGTCGGTCGGCTTTTTCCGGCTGCAAATCGTTATCGCCATGCAACACCAGCACGGGAGCCTTCACGCTTTTCAGGGCTTGGCGATAATCATGCCGCTTTCCCATGCTCATGTACATGGCGTAGACCATCCACCCGCCGTTCTCGTTCATTGCGCTCGCGGCAGGCAGGGTGAGATTCCTGGCACGCAGAGCAGCTCCGTAATACTTGGGGAATTCGCTGTTGAGTGCCACCAGATCTGCCTCGCTTTTTGCAAAGATATGGCTGAAGTCGAAGTACCGCTTTCGGAAATCCGCATAGTCATTCTTCAGGTTGGCCGGCAGCAGATTGCCGACCTGCTCGAACAGGTCGCCGCCCTCGGACGGCATCACCACCAAGTTAGCCGGCGCCACCAGAACGAGGGCTTTCACCCTTTCAGGGAATTCTGCTGCATAAAGAGAGGCCAAAAAGCCACCGAAGGAATGCCCGATCAGCACGAGCTTTTCTTCTCCGAGGATCTGGCGGATGCGCTCGATATCCGCGATCTGTGCACCCAGGCCGAGCGTTTTGTCCAGCGTCTTCATGTTCGCGTAGAAGTTGGGAGAGGTGAGCCTGTCAATGGGCCTTGTTGACTTCCCGCAGCCGCGCTGGTCGTAGTAATTGAACTTGTAGTTGCCTGCCAATGGCTTCAGCCCCGCCCAAGGATGGCGGATTGGGTACCCCGGGCCGCCGTGAACGATCAGCACATTCTTCCCAGTTCCCTCTGAGAAATGATAAAGCTTGATGTCCTTCTCAACGTTCCAGAGGCTGTCCACGCCCGACTGCGCCGGCTGCACTATGGAACTACGGAGCCCTTCCCCGCGCCGAACCATTCCGGGTTCGTACATGGGCTTCCCGGTAAAGTAAAAAAAGAGTAGTACCGCTGCCACGATGAAGAAGAGGACGATTGCTAGGATGACTAGAACCATTTTCATTGGCTGGCTCCTTAAATGCGCCTACTCCGGAAATTCCAACTGGATTTCCAGGTTTGTAATACACGACAGATCACTTGGCCGGGATTTTCATTTTGGAATCCCGGCAGGCTGTGATTCTACACCCTGCAGCCTCGTCATGCATCGCTTCAGCTCAGCTTCTCATGAATGTGGTCCTTATTACGAAAACGATTTGGTTGTGGTAGGCTTGCCGTATCGGCGTCAATATAAGTTTTGGGATCGAGCGTTCTTGGGTGTTTGTTCAGACGCATCCCTCGAGGTTCACATGCCTGCGCCAGAAGAAATGTTCAAAATGAGGATTGTTTACACCGTCCCGGGGATGGAGGCGGTTACGGTGCATCGTGATCTTGTTTACACGACTGCCGGCCAGACGGAACTCAAGATGGATGTTTACTGTCCCGCCGGCATGCGGGAAGGTTCGCGAGCGCCTGTAGTGATGCTGGTCCACGGGGGGCCCATTGGCATTCCAATGAGCCCCAAAGATTGGGGGGTTTTCGTATCTTACGGGGAGTTGCTCTCGGCGTCGGGACTTGTCGCCGTCACCTTCAACCATCGTTTCTATAGCCCCTCCCATCTTCATGAGGCAGCCAGCGACGTCGCCCACGCGATCGACTACGTGCGCGGCAATGCTGACTCGCTGCACGTGGACAAAGATCGCGTAGGTGTGTGGGCGTTCTCTGGTGGAGGTGTTTTCCTCAGTCTGCCCATGCGCGACCTACCCGAGTTCGTCCGGTGTTTAGTGTCGTACTACGCCATCTTGGACATCCAGTTGCCACCTCCAGGCAAGGAAAGCGAAATCAGTGAAGAAACCCGAAAGGAATTCTCTCCTTTGTTTCACCTCGCGGCGAACCCGCTGAAGATCCCGCCGATTTTCATTGCGCGGGCTGGGCTGGACAACCCGTGGTTAAACGCCACGGTGGACCGGTTCATACATGAGGCAATCGCCAGGAATGCGGCACTTGAAATCATCACGCATCCTGGCGGACACCATGGCTTCGACATCCTGGATGACGACGCGAGGTCTCGCGCCATCATCCAGAGGACGCTCTTCTTCCTCAAGACCCACCTCGAGGAACGGTAGCTATCGGTTGCCTGAACGGAATAGTGAATGCTGCCACGGATGGCCTTGGACGAGCTGGAAACTTACAGCGCAGAGCTGCCCACTGCGCCCGCCGGCGATCTAGCCCAAGTTCGTCACGAAAGGGGCGGGAAATAGGCTAAGTGCTTTGGAATCAGTTCAGGCTATCTTCGAGTCTGCACTACATTCTTGATCAAAATTGAGGCGGTCTGGCACGGTGACGCCGAGT
>JBEKUR010000279.1:0-7266 GCA_049514855.1 Terriglobia bacterium | reverse complement strand
AGCGGGAGCGTCACACGGGGGCCCATCTTCCCATCATCGCCATGACCGCCGGGGCCATGCAGGGCGACAAGGAACGGTGCCTCGAGGCCGGCATGGACGCCTACATATCGAAGCCGGTTAATGTGAGCGAACTGTTTACGGCCATCGAAAGAGTGATGACCCTCGCTCGCGTAATAGAGTGACAACGGGTTTCTTGTAGCCTATTTGAGACCCCCTCGTGGAGAAACAAAGTCTGTCACTGTGTTATGCGAGATTCAGGGAGGGCGGGTGCCAGATCGAAGGAAGCGCTCACTCATTCATTAGAATAGATCGATACTACGGCCCTTCTCGCCGGCTGGCGCAGAGCGCAGCTCTGCGCTTTAGCGTGCTATACTAGCGCTGGTCATGCCCACCCACAAACGGCATCTTGCGCGCGGACGGCTGTAACCCATGACCCAGCAGCGCCTATCGCTGCGCCAAGCTTTTCGAGGGTGATCGGCTCGCCTGATTTCAGTCTTTCTCTGGGCCGCAGAGCTGCGCTCTGCGCCAGCCCGCGCTCAATCGCCGATCTTGAGGATTTGCGACAGCGGAAGATTCCGGGAAGAACCGCCGACCCAAAACTTGTAGTCGCCGGCCACGAGTTCCCATCCACCCTTGTCAGCGTTGAAGATCGATAGGTAGTTAGGATCCAACGTCAGGTTGACCGTTTTGGCTTCACCAGGAGCGAGGTGAACCTTATCCCACCCCACCAGCCGCTTCGGGGGTTCGCCGGCGCTGGCTGGTAACGAGACGTAAACCTGCGCGATCTCCGCCCCAGGACGCGCCCCCGTATTCTTCACATTGAAGGTTACTGTCACCGCCTGCCCCTGCCTGACCTTCAAATCGGAGTAGGCATAGCTGGTGTAGGAAAGTCCATAACCGAATGCGAACAGAGGTTGCTTGTCTTCGGCGTCGTACCACTTGTAGCCGACCTTCAGGCCTTCGTCGTAATCGACCTCGAACCGCGTCGTATTCATGCGGAAAGGCGCACCGGGAGTCGGGGTGGCCATGTCAGCCTCACCAGCCGGCGGCGGCTGTTTCGTAAGGCTGGGATGCGGGAGGTCTGCTTCCGTTCTTGCGAATGTAAGGGGCAGTTTTGCTGAGGGGTCCACGTCCCCGAAGAGGATGTTGGCGATGGCGTCAGCCCCGCGAATCCCCGGATACCAGGCCTCCAGCACGGCGCTCACGTTGTCGATCCAGGGCATCGTCACAGGACCGCCCGTTTCCAAAACGACGATGGTGTGCGGATTCGCAGCCGCCACCGCGTCCACCAGTTGGTCCTGGTTGTCCGGCAGCGAGAGACTCGGCGCGTCCCGCCCTTCGCTCGTGGGCTGGTTGACGAACACGATGGCGATGTCCGATGCCTTGGCCAGATCCGCCGCGGCTCCGTAGTCCAGGCCCGCGTTGTATTCCACTTTGGCATTCGCCGCCTTGGCACGGATCGCCTTTAGCGGCGAGGACGGGTCCCACACCACTCGATTAAAGAAGGCCATCCGAGGCGCGCCTGGGGGCGGGGGCGGCGGCGGCACCGCGTTTCCTCCTGGCGGATCGACCTGCGCCGAACCTCCCCCCGAGAGCACGGCGATGTCCGCATGTGATCCGATAACCGCAATCGACTTGAGGCGCGACGCGCTCAGTGGTAATTGGCCCTGCGCGTTCTTCAAGAGAACGGTGCCTTGCTCGGCCACCCGCTGCGCCACATCGAATCCGGCGAAAATATCCACCACCTTGCGATCCGGCGGAAGGTCAAACAGGCCAACGGCGAACTCTGTCCGCAGGAGCCGGTGGACCATATCGTCGAGGCGTGACATGGGCACCTCTCCGCTCTTCACCGCTTTCTCGAGCGCCTCGGCGAAGTAAGTATCGCCGGGCATCTCCATGTCCAGTCCCGCCAAGGCGGCCTTGGTCGTGCTATGAGTGCCCCCCCAATCCGACAGGACGAAGCCCTGGAAGCCGAAATCCTTTTTCAGCGCGTCATTCAGTAGGTAACTGTTCTCGCAGGCATAGTCACCGTTGACGAGATTGTAAGAGCACATCACCGCTCCCGCGCCCGACTCCTTGACAGCGATTTCGAAGGCTAGCAGATCGCTTTCGCGCATAGCTCGTCTGTCGATCTTGGCGTTCACGAAATTACGGCCACTCTCCTGGTCGTTCATGGCGTAGTGCTTGATATCGCCAATGACGCCCTGTTCCTGGAGGGCCTTCATCTCCTGGCCGACGAGCTTCCCAGCCAGGATCGGGTCTTCACCTTTATACTCGAAGATGCGGCCGTTGCGCGGCTCCCGCGCCAGGTTGATGCCGCCGCCCAGTGACATGCTGAAACCCTGATCGCGAAGCTCCCTGCCAATCAACGCTCCGTAGTCGTGAGCCAGCTCGAGGTCCCAGCTCGACGCCTCGGATGTGCCGGACGGCAAGACGGTCGAGTACCGGCTGAATCGGGCCCCGCGGGTGACGCCGACGGCGGCATCCGCCATCTGGAGGTCAGGGATGCCCAGACGGGGAATGCCGGGAATGAAGCCCGCCCCGCCCAGCGATCCCGGTGGCGGTTGTGAGCCGGGAAATTGGAAAAAAGCCTTCCGGCCGACTCCATGCAGGAGTGAAATCTTCTCCTCGAGCGTCATCTGCCCGACGAGGAGTTCGGCCCGCCGGTCGGGTGACAGACTCTTGTCCATCCACGGACCCTGGACCGCAGGCGCCTGATTCCCTGGCCTGCCTTGCCCTTGCGCCGAGACCGCTAGAAGGGCGAGTGTGAGAATCCAAGCCATTACCGAGCAGATCGTTAGCCGTTTCAATTGCATGTTAGTCTCTCCCATCCGCAACCGGGCCGAGCCCCGACTATCAACAAACGAGGACAGGATATGCCGAAGGCCAAGAAGGGAGCAAGGGAAAAACTGGGGAGGAAGGTGAAGGATGTGATCGAGGGGCTGCTGCCTTTGAACTTGTTGTTGTAGAGGGAAGGAGGAAGCAAGTAACCCAAGTCTCCTCGAGCTACCTGCTTCCCAGGTAGTCATTAGAGTTGAGTTACTCATATAGACGTTACATTCGCCTAAAAAGTTGCATGCGTAAAACAATTTGTGCTGCAAATTGAGCCGGAACTTTTGCTGATTCGTTGGATGCCAAAGCCTCTGGCAAAAAAGGACTTACTCCATGACCTCGGAGATAGTGAGAGGATAGCGTGGAAACAAGATGGCATGCCCCGCCACGCCGGCTCGGGTAGGAAGATCCAGACTGTGAGCAGAAAGCGGAAGGGAGAAAGCGAAAATCGGTTGTTTATTCTGACTTCTGACTCCTGCTTTTTCATCCCCTCGTCTTCAGCACAAGAGCCTCGAATCGAGCTATTGATTCATTGGTTTATTGAATCATCCCAAGTGATGGGTGGCTTTACGGGCGCTTGGTGTTTGTGTTAAGTGATAGCTGAGGACTGACGGCGGACGGGATAATCTCGGCCAGCCAGCGAGAGACGCCGAACACACTTCACCCGTACCGCGTTCACTCAGGAGGAGCACCAAATGATTAAGGTTAGCGTAATGTACCCAAACAACGAGGGCAGCACGTTTGATATGACGTATTACTGCGGCACTCATATACCCTTGGTCCGGCAAAAGCTTGGGGAGGCACTAAGGGGTGTTGCTGTGGAGCAGGGTATCGGAGGCGCAGAGCCTGGGTCGCGTGCACCTTATCTAGCCCTGGGACATCTTTTGTTCGACTCGGTGGAAGCATTTCAAACCTCCTTCGGACCACATGCCCAGGAATTTGAGAGTGACATCCCGAACTATACGAACACGGAGCCCACGATTCAGATCAGCGAAGTGAAGATGTGAAATCAAATGCTGATGTGTGAATGTTGAGTTATGAATGAAGGTTGAAGGCAGTTTTCCAATGAGAAGGGGACGCGGCTGGGATTGAGCCCTTGGATTATTGAGTCAATGCTTCATTGACCCATTGATCTTTTTGAAGTGCTGGGTGCCTCTACGAGTGGCCGATGCTTGTCTTCCCTGATAGCTGAAAGCTGATAGCTGAAGGCTGCTTTAATCAGGGATTCGTTGCGCGGCCGGCCTTCTCGGCTCGCTGCTTGATACCCAGCATCATCTTGCGTTCCATGATGAAGTGGACGGGATCAAACACCAGGCGCCCGAAGAGCATCGCGACGAAGCTCTCGTCCTGGGCGCCACGCGAGCGGAGGACCAGCCGGGTGGCATGATAGCTAATTGGGTCGAGGATGAATGTCCAGGTTCCGCTTTCGGCGCGGCCACCCTTGGAGATTCTCTCCGCGTCGCTGGGCGAGACAAGGACCATCGCCCGATGGGGCTCAAGCACCGCGACCACCACGCGTCCTCGTCCGCCGTACCGGTCTTTTCGAGCTAACCAAACCGTGTCGCCGGCCTGGCGCGTCTGCCACTCCGGGTGAATCCGGTCCGCATTGTGCATGTCAGCGAAGAAGAGATTCTCAAGCCACGCGTAGCTGTAGCATCCCCCGCGATCCTGGCCGATCTGCACTATCCACGGCCACACGTCGGTGACCGGCGCATTAATCGTCAAAGCGCGTGTGGCCAGGCTTACGGGCCGGGGTGCGAGTTCATCCCCCGGCCATGTCCGGCTGATCTCGTCGCCCGTCGCCCCCCAGGTGAGATACCATGGCCGGATGAACCAAAGGTGAACCAGACCAGCCACCACCAGCCCTAATGCCAACCACCCTGCGGCCCGCGCCAGCCGGATCGTCCACTTCGCTTTCATTTCCGTCTTGGGGGTTTCACTAGCCTTGGTCATTGAACGTACTCCTCCCCGTTCGGGGAGAACCACAGCATCCGGTGGTGGGTCAATTTGATGCTGTAGCGGCGATCCCGCTCGGAGCGGGATCGCCAAATGGCGCCGTAAAGCCGCCTCTACATCAAATTGACCCACTACCCAGCATCCCGTTAGGTTCAGCTCCCGGGAGCGCGGTCCAGTGGCGGGGGGCCCATCCAGAATGCCACTATTGCCCCCAAGGCCAATCCCTGCAAGATGATCTCCGGCTGGACCTTCAGGTGCACGACGGGAGTGAAAATAGGTCGCATGTATACCATGCCTTCAATTGTTCCGGGCGCGGCCACCGCTGCCGCCCAGAATCCCAGCACAATGTACAACCCGGAAATGGAAAGGAAGCGCTTCTTGAATGACCAGTTCATCAGCGTGTTGAAGAAAGGGTAAAGCGCCGCGGCCATCAACAAACCCCGCAGAAACTGGGCAGGGAGAAACCAGGTCGTCGCATGTCCCCACAGCTCCGGCTCCGGCTCCGTACGGATGAAGACCTTGAAGATGGGGTTGGGACCAACGTAGAAGTCCTTGGTGAGGAGCGGGTAGGCGATTGCCCCCGCGATGAAATAGGTGATGATATGCGCTGCCGTAACCTTGCTGGCAAAGCTGAGGAAATGGCGAGTCCTCATGACATTCCTCCGGGCGCGAGTCCATGACGCCTTTGCCGCCCCGCTGCTCCCTGCGCTCGCGCCTTGATACCCAGCGGCTGCGAGTATACACCCCACAGCCTCGTCTTGGAACCTTCCAGCCTGGTTTTTTCAGCCTAGTTTCCCGTCCCAGCGGCCCCCGGCAAACAGTGTTCAGAAGGCAGTAAGCAGAAAGCGGAAGAGCAGGTGTCTGGCGCCAGGTTTCAGGTGTCAGGGGACAGCGGGACGACCATGTCACAACTGAAGATCACTCGTAGCACGCGGGACCGCTCCCCTTTCTTCTGACTTCTGCTTGTAAGACCTGTTCTTTGCGTCCGCGGCTCCTCTTGGGTATTCTTCAACAAACCTGCTCCCACGCAGGGTCAACGCCCAACGCCCAGTCGAGGCGGACTCCAGGGTTCCGTCAAAGTCTCCGATCAGCACGAAATGACGGGGCGGGAATTGCCCCAAAGGGGCAAACCGTGAGTAGCCGTGGGTGCAACCCACGGAAACGAGGCAAGAAAACCGAATCGGCCCCGGAGGGGTCCCGCGCCTGCGGGGTCAACCCCGTTGGGGTTGGCGTAATTCGCATCGCGATGTTATCCGCAGGTTGAAACCTGCGGCTACTCACGGAAGGCCCCTCCGGGGCCTGCTGTTCCTGGGTCACCTCACCCAGTTCGACTTTGACGGAACCCTGAGGCGGACTCCCTGTCTCTTGACATCACCAAAATGATAGGCTAGTATAGTAAGTGGGGTTGCGAACGAAACAGGATTCAGGATTCGGGATTCAGGTGACAAGCGCTCGGGCTCGGCAATGGTGATTGTGAATTGTGAATACGGTAGGTGGTATGTCGTAGGTGGTAGGTGGGGAAGAGCAGCTTCCAGGGGTCAGGAGTCAGGAGTGAGAATGGAAGGGACCTGCTTCCCGCCTTCTGCCTTCTGCTTTCCGCCCTCTGCCGACTGCCTTCTGCCTACTGCCGACTGCCTACTGAATTTGAGGGGAGTTGGAGTTGGCGGGACCCTTGGCCCGAACAGCAGTCTACGACAAGATGTCACCGCCGATGGGGAAAGAAAAAACCAGTAACGTCAAAAAGTGAACGAACCAAGCTGGTAAGTTATTGAAAGCAAAGGACAGGCCTCGAGCACCGCGGCGTGAAGCGGGAATGTTATAGAAAACAAAGGTAGTTACGCGCTGAAAGCGGGAATGTTATTGAAAATACAGGGGTTGGTTGCGGAAGAATTCTGAATCGTGAGTAGTCAATTATGAATTTGGGCTTGCACACTGCCTACTGCCTACCGCCGACTGCTTACTGCATTTGAGGGAGGCAGGATACAGAGGGCTCCTTGCAGGCATGGCAGCTCTGGACAAGATGTCACCGCCGATGGGGAAAGAAAAAACCAGTAACGTCAAAAAGTGAACGAACCAAGCGGGGAAGTTATTGAAAGCAAAGGACCGGCCTGGAGGACCGCGGGGCAAAGGGGGAATGTTATAGAAAACAAAGGTAGTTATGCGCTGAAAGCGGGAATGTTGTTGAAAATAAAGTGGTTGGGTGCGGAAGAATTCTGAATTGTGGTAGTCGATCAGTAGTGTCCAATTACAAGTCGAACAGTTGCAATTGGATACAAGGATCGTCCTCTGGCAACTGGTCTTTGGAGTTGAGAAACACCTGTAAAATCGGGCTTTTTTCGAAAATCGTGACGCTCAAAATTTGGAGAATTTTGTACAGACTCAAATCCAGTCCGAGCTGCTTCTTCAGGATGGCCACCAGTACGTATACGGAGAGTGCCACCCACACTTGGGTCTTGACGGCGTTCTCCGAGGTGCCGT
>JBEKUR010000278.1:0-7285 GCA_049514855.1 Terriglobia bacterium | reverse complement strand
CCTGCCGTAGTAGTGCAGAAGGTGGGCATTGCTGAGCCCCAAGCTCCGCCTGGCCTCTACATCGAAGAGGCTCAGACCAACTTCGTGCGGTTTAATGCGCCATGGACAAACTCAGGCGCGTGTGGGCCAGTGGCCGCCGGTACTCGTACTGGCGATGCGGTCACTCTTGTATTCCCTGATCCTGTGTCTGGCGGCGCACCCTACACCTATCAAATTGGTAGCTACAACCCGACAGCCCAGTACCAGAAGGAACAGTTGCTTGATCGAGGATTCCCGCCAGCTTCGCCTGACCCGCTGGGCCGCGTCAACGATGTGTTCCCGGCCATGCCGCCCAATATCCCCATCCTGGGCATCGAGTATTTCAGTGGCACCACCGGCCTATGCGTGGTAGTGCCTGACCTGCTGGGCATCGGCTTGTCGCCAGAGCCGTCTATTACCGCTAACGAGATCATCGCTAACTTGCGCCGGGGGGCATTGGTGCAAATCGGCGCAGAAATCTGTCTTGTGTACGACGTAGAGCGTGGACCGACTGGCGGCATCTGCTTCACTACCTTCACCACCGTAAACCACACTACCGCCGAGACGGTCAGCGGCATCCCCGCCATCCAACTATTCGAGTTCTCCACCTATGGCGAGGTGATGAACTCTGAGATGTGGTACTTCTCCAGCGGGGCTGGCATTGGCAGCATCCAGATTGACAAGACCATAGCTCCAGAGATAACTCAACTGTTTCTAGCCTATAACACGGAGAGTGCCTTCCAGCCTGATGATTACCTGCACTTTTCGGTGAACCTGCTGAAGCCTGAACGGCTCATCGAGATGAAGATCGTCATTGACGTGAACAACGGGCCAGTGAACTTTACCGACAATGCGTTCTACTACACGGTGCGGCCCAGCGACATCGAAGCTGGCATCCAGAACACATTGACACAACTGGGCGTGGCTCAACTTTATAGCCAGCGTCAGCTCATCGCTGAAGAGGCCAGCGCCGGGGTGGACTCCTCTGAGCAGGCTGTCCCCGGCTCGAACCAGTGGTCGGAAATCCGCATCCGCATTGGCGACTTCCTCCGCATTGGCAACGACCAGACACGCACCCTAGCCGACATTCAGGGATTGCAATTCATAATGAACACCACGGGGAACATCGACACCCAGATCAGCTCAATCACCACTCGCGGCCAGTGGCAGATGGATGTGAGCAAGACTGGACAGCCAGTGCTCTATCGCTATCGCGGGCGCTCGAGTGTGACTGGAGCGCGCTCCAACCCGTCGCCGCCGACCCGCTACGGTATTAGCCCATTGCGGCAGCACGGACGGATAGTGCTGCCCACATCGCCGCCGGACCCGCAGATCGACTTGTGGGACATCTTTCGCATTGGCGGCACCATCGACAGCTATCGGCTAGTGGGAACCGTGCCGGTGTCCGACGGTGGCTTCGAGGACAACTATGGCGACATCTCCATTGCCGCCTCTGAGGTGCTGGAATACGACAACCTGGAGCCGTGGCCGACCATCGACAACCCACTGAACACCGCTGGCGTCAGCGTCAACGGCTATCTGGTCAACTTCTTACTTACTGCTGGCGATCCCCACTTGTTGACCTTGCCGTACTATCTGCCGGGCAACCTTGTCCGCATTCAGGATACGGTGTACACGCTCTACACCCGGCCTACAGTCGCAGGCACTGCCGTAAGCATGGTGCTGCTAGAAGACGCCGGAGTCGCCGTCAACACTTCCCTGGTCATCTATGAGCCCGAGCTGGCCAACGTGCCGCTGCCTTTCCTGTGGGGGCCGACTGCTGAGGGCGGCACGGTATTCGGCTGCGGCGATCCCTATCGTCCGGGCACGCTGTACTTCAGCAAGAATTTCAACCCTGACTCAACGCCGGACAGCTACAACTTGGAGCTGTCACCGCCGTCAGAGCCGCTGACCGGCGGCTGCCTGCTCAATGGCGAGTCCTTTGCCTTCTCGGCTACCAAGTGCTGGGCGCTGCGACCGTCCTTCGGCAGCGAGAACCAATACACGGCGCGCGAGGTGCCGACTGGCGCTGGCGCCATCTCCCACTTCGCCATCACCACCGACGGCAAGCACATCTACTTTGTCGGCAAGGACGGCATCTACGTCACCGCTGGCGGCCCGGCTACCTTGATAACCAACCGCGAGAACATCTATACCCTGTTCCCCCACGAAGGCGTGCCCGGCGAGTCATGGCCTTACCTGGGCAACACCGTCGAGGCCCCAGACTACAGTCAGGCACTAGCGTCGTTCCATCTTTGCTATGCTAATGGCTACCTGTTCTTCGACTACGCCGGGAGGACGCCATGATGCTGGGCATGACTTGGGAGCCAATGCAGCAGACGATGTGGTGCGATGACCTGACCTTTACCCACGAAGGGCCGATCTGCACTCACCCGTCGCACGATCTCGCGCATCTGCTGGTTCGCGCGACCAGCGAGCTACCGTGGATGCCCAGCGGCAGCGACTCCGTGGTGCGGCTGGCCGAGTACAACGCCACTATCCTTGAGCACTTTCTGGATGCCGCCTTTAACCATGCTGTCGCTCCCCTAGAGATAGCCAGAGAGTACGGAACGTGGTTTGTCGAGAAGCACTTTTGTCCATTCCCGATTTCCGCTGAGGAAGCCTACCGCCGGTTCCGTGAGGGCATTGACTGGGATGCGATCAATCGGCTGTCGCCATATTTCTTTGCACTCAAACATCAAGAACGGGAATCAGGATTGACGGGGAAGACGTTCACCCTATTATTCACGTCCGATGATTCCCCTAGCAAGGATAAGAGCACCGACGGTGCGGAGGTGAGGTTATGAGCTTTCCAATTAACTGGAATACAGCACCAGATGATACGCCATTAGTTCCGTTCTTTCCAGACGTGCCAACGTGGACTAAGATTATCAAGTCCTTGCCTTCTTTGATAGTAAGTACGTCTGATGACGGATTTGACTTTAGCTCTGCAGTAGGGCCACTAATACCTTGGACAGACCCCAGTGATGCAGACGAGAATGACGGTATAAGCTCCGCATTTGATGTCACTGAATATGACAATACAGTGGGAGGCGTGTACAACACTGCTACCGAGTGTTTGTACGCATCCCAGTGGGGCTTTGCTATTCCCGCAGGTGCTACCATCCAGGCAGTAATGGTAAGCATCAACGGAGTCATCTATGACATGGCTAATGTTGGATTCTTTCCTCCTGGCCCTACGCCTTACTTCTTGCTTCCTTTTGCCCTGCACGTAGATAGCGACTGGCAGTACCTAGAGGATGGGGTTGGTGACTATGTTGGGTTGGCTTTCCCTGTAACTGGCCAACAGTTCTCAGATGGCTCTTGGGATGGTACGCCTGTGGTAGTAGGAACCGATGCAATCAA
Source organism: Terriglobia bacterium (assembly GCA_049514855.1). GTDB lineage: Bacteria > Acidobacteriota > Terriglobia > UBA7540 > UBA7540 > CAVROP01. The sequence continues at coordinate 3,901 of JBEKUR010000278.1, read as the reverse complement.
TTTTACCGATCCTTCAAGCGTCTATCCCCCTGCTGCTGGGGGGCTACTACCATTCCTTGGTGCGAGCGGTATCACACTTAGCGCTGCACAGGTCAATGATTCTGGATTTGGTATTGGGTTTACGCTTAAAGCAGTAGGAATAGGGTAGAGACAAACATGCCAGATGCACCTTGGGGTTACACCCATTCCAACATCTACGCAATGGCTATTGCAGTGTACTACACTGAAGGAGCCGCGCTAACTCTAGCGTGCCCACTAGCAAGCACTGGCGAGGTTGGAGTTGCGTATAGTGCATCACTCATCGCTAGTGGCGGTACGCCTCCTTACACCTTTGCTATCATCGCGGGTAGTCTGCCTCCGGGCCTGGGACTGAACTCCGGCACAGGTGAGATCAGCGGTATACCAGCGACTACGGGCGTCTATCCCTATACTGCACAGGTCACTGATTCTGTTGGGGCAACTGCTACCGCAGATTGTTCGATTACTATTACCGCACCGCCGCCGCCCCCACCACCCCCTCCTCCACCCCCGCCGCCTCCTCCACCTCCTCCACCTCCACCTCCCCCACCTCCACCACCCCCTCCACCTCCGCCGCCGCCGCCGCCGCCACCGACTCTCACCGCCTCTCGGCTGGTCTATGACACCAAGGCTAAAGCGTGGTGCGCCGATGTTGGGCTGGACATCGACATGCACTACAACATCCCGCAGGAAGACCCGGATGGCATCACTCTGGTCTATGCCGGGAGTTTGGAAGGCGTGGTATACACAGAGAGGCCGCTGGTTAACGATGCGACTGCTCCTATTGTGTGCGTAGTAGCGACGCGAGAGAACTGCCCGGACGCCCGAGCCTACTCATGGTTCGGCGATTGCGGCCTTGACCTCTTGCCGACCAACAACATCTTGTTTACGGCGCAGGCGACAGTGCTGGGCGGCCCGGTTAGCACTCCAGTGACCTTCCTATCCCCCACCCGGCTGCCGCTTAGCGTGGTCGATGTCGGTGGCGGGGTAACTGCCAAGTCGCTAGGGCTGTTCCTGTACTGGTCGCAGACCTACGGCACCGGTGAGACCTCTCCGGCTGTGCTCTACGTGTGGTCGCCGACCTTTGTGCCCAAGCCGGAGACCATCCAAGGCAGGTTCACTGACTGGGCTCCCGAGCCGGGCGCAGGCAACAAGTTCTTCCAGGGGTTCATGCTGGAGGGCGACAGCAACGGCATTCCCAAGACATGGCTGATCCGCGATTCCGATACGCTGACCGTGCAGCAGGCATTCTCGCAGGCGTTCTCCAAGGATGCCCAGCAGGACCGGGCATTCTCCTTCGCATTGCCTTTCGTGGCCCACTCAGCACGGCTGGAGGCCACGGACGAGGTGCCCTGGCGGCTGTTCAACCTGCACTGGATTACCGTGCCTTATCCCGAGGCTGCGCAGACATGGCGGACGGAAGGCACGGCGCACGGCGAGCGCGGATTCCAGCACCTCTACATGGGGCAGCTAGCGTATATCAGCGCCGGACCCGTGACGCTGACGCTGCGCTTTGACCAGTGGCCGACGATCACGCTGGAGCTGCCGGCAACCCCGCTGCAACTGGAGCCCATCAAGTTTCAGTTCAAGATTCCGCCCAACAAGTTCAAGATCGTGGGCTACGAGGCGGTCGCTGACGCCCCATTCTATCTGTGGGTCGAGGACTGCGAGTTCTGGCTGGGCGAGTGGGGCCGGGAGGCTCCGTACCGTATCATCCGGCCATTCGGCGGGCTGTCGAAAGCTCCGAGGGCATTGGTGTAATCATGGCAAACAAGCAACGCTACTATCCACACGTCGAAGGCGATGAGTCAGTACAGCGCGCTATCAGGGAACTGCATGACCATGTGTATGACCTGCGCGATGAGCTAGACGCGCACCGCAACACCATCGCGCAGATGAAGGGGCAGCAGAGCCAGCAGAAGCCGACGCTGCCCTACAACGACAACTTCTTGGGCATCAAGCTGATGGCGGTTACTGACCCAACGACGCTCAAGACTGGCTACTCGTGGAAATACAACGAGGCCACGGGAGCATTTGAGCTAGGGCCTTGACGGAGGGCGTAGAATGGGGGAGAGGAGTGCTATGAGCGTGGAAATCCGCGAAGTTCGAGGCTCCGGGCTGGCCGTGCTAGCCCCGTTCCTGTACGCCCGTGGCACCGCCATTCCTTACCCGCATCTTGCCATCGCCAAGGTCGCCTACGAGGGTGCTCGCATCGTCGGCTATGCCATCTACCAATGGCTGCCACATGTCGAGCCGCTGGAGATCGTGAAGGACTATCGGGGCGGCGACCTCGCAAGACGGCTGGCAGATGAGATCACTGCGCTGGCCGCCGCCAATGGCCCTTACCTCGCGGTCGCAGACTCGCCGTTCGCCGCACGCATGTGCATCGAGCGCGGCTTGCGCCCCATTGAGGGGCAGGTGTTTGGAGGCCCGGCATGAGCTTTTTCAAGTCGCTGTTCAGCAGCCCGTTTGGATTGAGCCAAGGCCAGAACGCACTTAACGCGCTCCAGAAGTCGGCCATCCCGCAGGGCATGGAAGCCACAGGCCGGGCGCTCGGCTACGATGAGGCGCTGCTGAGCGGTGACCCGACAGCCGAAGCCGCAGCCATCGCGCCGGAGATGAACGCTTCCGCCGCTCAGACCGAGCAGGCCAAGAAGCAGATCAGCAGCGAAGGCACGGCGCGCGGCGGCGGGATCAATGCGGCCTTGCAGAAGACTGCTGACCTGCCCACCAAGACCGCTGTGGACACGATCACCGCACTTCAGCCGGGAGCCGCTGCGGCAACTGCGGGCATTGGCGAAGGCCTGACCCGCGCAGGTGAGAGCGCCGCAGGCACCGAGGTCAGCAACGCCTTGCAGCAGCACGCGCAGGACTTGGGTGCAACATTCGATACGCTTAGCATGCTCAAGCCAAGCACTCCAACTGGGCTGCCAAGCGGTGCGCCAAATCCTGTGCCCGAGGAACCCGCACCCATACCGTCACAGATTCCTCAGATTCCCACAGATGCAGAGGGCTACCCCACGGGAGGAGACACCGAGAGCGCCCTTACCAGTCAATTTGGAGGTGTACCGTAATGTCCGTACCCCAGAACCATCTCTTCGGCGGCATCTGCCCGCTAGGCATCATCACCGTCGCCGCTGCCGGCACTCCAGTCCCGATCACGCAGAACGTCGGCTCGCAGCAGGCGGGCCAGGGCACCCCTTGGGCGCAGGCCATGCCGGGCACCTTCCAAGGCCGGCCCTTCTCGGGCAACTGCCGCCAGCTTATCCTGTCCACGCCCGGCAACTCTGGCGTCATCTACATCCAGTACGGCAACGTCGCTGGCTTGGACACCAACGCCACCTTGCTGGTCATCGCGCCTAACCAGATTGCCTATCTGCCCAGCGGCATGTGCGACTCAAACATTGATGTAACGTCTATCTGGGTAGACGGGGCCTCCAGCAGCGACATCGTGGTGGTGGCGGCGGCAGACGGAAGTTAGGAGGTAACACCATGCGAAAACTCTGGGCACTCTGCTTCCTCATACTGGGCTTGGCGCTCAGCGCTGGGGCGCAGACCGCATCGCCCCAACCCATCACGGCATACTGTGTGCTCACCGCCACAGGCTACTGCCCTAACACCACGGGTGCGGTCGCCATCAAGCAGGGCATCGACACTCACAACGTCTACATCGTGCCGGAGGGAACGCCGGGCACCATAACCGTGCTGATTCAGGGCAGCGTCATCGGGGATTTCACCGATGCGGCTACCTGCGGCACCTCAACCACCACTACAGCAAACCTGCTGTCATGCTCGGGCATCTACGCCGCTATCCGGGTGCGAGTGTCGGTTATGACAGTGTTCACCTCAGTCAAGCTGTTCTACGTCGGCACCTCCACCGTCG
>JBEKUR010000277.1:0-7298 GCA_049514855.1 Terriglobia bacterium | reverse complement strand
ACGTCACCACCGGAACGTCGGGGGCCAGCGCGGCAATCGAGGTGTGCGGCCGGCCGTCGTCCAGGATTAACTTGTCATAAATCTCGTCGGCGAAAATCACCAGGTCGTTCTGCCGGGCAAGTTCCGCGATCGTCTCGAGGGTCTTCCGCGAGTAAACCGCTCCGGTGGGGTTGTTGGGATTGATGACGACGAGGGCGCGCGTCCCGGAAAAAATCCGGGTGGAAATGTGTTCCAGGTCGGGTTCCCAGCCGTTCGCTTCGTCCAGCATGTAGGTGTTGAGCGGGGCGCCGACCTTCGCCAGCACCGCCGAGTAGAGCGGATACTCGGGGCTGGGCGTCAGAACGTTTTCGCCCGGGTTGATGAGCGCCGCGAGGCAAACATCCACTGCCTCGCTCACGCCTGCGGTCATGAAGACGCTCTGAATGTTGCGGATGCCTTTGCGCTCGGCCTCGGCGCGGGCGGCGGCCACCGCTTCCGGCACTCCCAGCGAGGGCGCGTACCCATCCAGCCCATCTCGCATCGCCTTCACCACAGCCTCGATCAGGTGGGGCGGCGTTAAGAAGTCGAATTGAAGCGGGTCGCCGATGTTGAGGGGCAGGATTTCCTTGCCTTGCCGCGCCACCTCGTCGGCCAGCACCGCCAGGTCGCGGATGGCGTAACGAACGTGCGCCAGCCGCGTGGCCGCGAGCACTTCCCGGGTTTTGTTTGCAGGAGCCGCCATAGGCTGTCCTCCTTTACCGCTCTCCCCACTTCAGTTTTTGCTGCAGGATTTTGAAGTAGTCCTTGTTGGGGGACTGGATGAGTTCCACGTAAGAGTCCGCTTTCTTCAGCCGCACCCGGTCTTCGCTATGAGTAGCGATTCCGACCTGGCCGTCCACGGTGAGGTAGGCCGCTTCGCGCTGAGTTGTCACGGCGATTTCAATGCTGGCGGTGTCGGGAAGGACGAGGGGGCGGTGTGTCAGCGTGTGCGCGCAGATGGGAGTTACGATAAACGCCTGCACGTTCGGCATGGTGATGGGACCGCCTGCGGCAAGGGAATAAGCGGTGGAGCCGGTAGGCGTGGAGACGATCAACCCATCCGATTTATACGAGGAAACGAACTGGCCATTGACACGCAGCTCAAAATCCAGGATGCGGGAGATGGCGCCCTTGTTCAACACCGCGTCGTTGAGCGCCAGAAAAGATGTGATTACTTCATCGGCGCGGATCAATGAGCCTTCGATCTGCACACGCCGCTCGCTGCGGTGCTCACCTTGCAACACACCTTCCAGGGTTGGGTAAAGCTCCTCCTGGGTAATCACGGTCAGGAACCCCAGGCCTCCGAGATTGACCGCCAGGATGGGTACCGGCTTGCCTTTCAGCGCCCGCGCCGTAGCCAGAAGCGTTCCGTCGCCTCCCAGGACCATCAGCAAGTCCACCTTGCCGGGCATTTCGTTGCGCGTCAGGCAGGGTTCGGAGGTGTTGATGATGGCTCCCGTTTCCTTGTCGATGCACACTTCGATGTCGCGTTCGCGTAGCCACTTGAGGAGCGGTGGCACAATTTCACGGATCTCGAGCTTCTTCGGCTTTGAAATGATCCCAATCTTCTTGATGCTCATTGGCGTCGGGGTCCTATGATTGGCGATTGCTGATTGTCGATTGTCGATTGAAAAGCGGAGTACCGATTGCACCGCTGTCAATCGGCAATCGACAATCGAAAATCGGCAATCCTCGGGTGGGCCGATCCCCACCGAAAATCGCAGCTATTTTAGCCGGATTTTCGCCAAACTGCATGCAGGAAATACTCCAGGTTTCCCTCCGCGCCTGGCAGGATGCTTTCAGCCTGGGCAAGATCGCTAAAGCCCAGTTCCAGCAGCTTGCGTGAGACCTTGGCCACCGCTTCCTGGCGAAGCGTCGGCTCACGTACGATGCCGCCTTTGCCCACCTGCCCTTTCCCGACCTCGAATTGCGGCTTGACCAGCACCAGCACATTCGCGGGCCTTTCAAGCAAGGGCGGCAGCACGGGAAGAATCAGCGTTGCCGAGATGAAAGAGACATCCATCGTCGCCAATTCCACACGGGTTCCGATCATGTCAAACTTCAGGTTTCGCGCGTTGGTTTTCTCCAGCGAGAGCACGCGGGAGTCGCGGCGGAGTTTCCAATCCAGTTGATGGGTGCCAACATCGACGGCGAACACCCGCGCGGCGCCGTGCTGCAAAAGGCAGTCCGTGAAGCCCCCCGTCGAGGCGCCGATGTCCAGGCAGATCTTCGTCTCAGGGTCAATGCGGAAATGCGCCAGCGCGCCTTCCAGTTTCAGGCCCCCACGGCTCACGTATTTGAGCGCTTCGCCAACCAGGCGAAGCTTTGCCTTCGCGCTCGTTAATACGCCGCATTTCTCCATCTTCTGCTCGTCCACCAGCACTTGACCCGCAAGGATCATGGCCTGGGCCTTCGCGCGCGAGTCTGCCAGCCCGCGCTCGACCAGCAGGCGGTCCAGGCGAATTTTGCTGTGGTCCGTTTTTCCCATCGCAGAGAGAGTAGCGCCAAAAGGCAGGGAATGGAAGTCGCAGGCGCGGAGGGCGAGAGCGCGATACGCGTCAAGGTTTCGTGGCGTCAATTGCAGAAATCGGCGCGTCACCCATTACGCTTTCACTCATCGCGACTTCGCAAATTGAGGGGCACACTTCCGTTCCAATCCGCTAGATTGCAGTGGCGTCAACCAAACCTGCGCAGGAGCAGAACAGTGCGCCTGAGAATTGCTTTACGCTGGGCTTCGAGCCCCTCGCAATTAACCCCTCACCCGGCCCGCGACGGCTGGCGAAAGCGCCGTCGCGGGCCACCCTCTCCCCTTGGGAGAGGGCAGAGACCAACTACGAGCCTTCGTAAGTAATCAACAGGCTTACTCTTCGACTTCTCGACTTTCGACTCCTCGACTCTCAACTCCTCGACTCTCCTAATGTCTCAGGAAGAAGTACGCGGACATGGAAATGCCGACGACGATGACGAAGCGGCGGACGATTTGAGGATCGAGTTTCTGGGCGTAATGGGCCCCGCCATATCCGCCCAGGACGGCCCCCAGGAGCATCACCAGAGCCTGTGGCCACAGCACCGCGCCTGCCGCGATGAAGGTAACCACGGCAGCGCCATTGATCGCGGCATTGAGGAGCGTTTTCAAGGCATTCATGGCGTGAATATCTTCCATCCGCAGCATGGTCAGCAAGGCGAGCATCATGATTCCGATGCCCGCGCCAAAGAAACCGCCGTAAAGGGCAATCAAGAACTGGAAGAAATTCGTCCCTACCACTATCAGCCAGCGCGGCTGTTTGGAGGTCCTGAAAGTGGCCTCCATCCACATCGCGAGCTGCTTGCCAAAGATGAGCAACAGCGTGGCCAGCAGAAAGAGATAGGGCACGAAGCGCATGAAGGTGTTCTGCGGGGTTCGAAGCAGGACCAGGGCGCCCAGCGTTCCGCCGGCCAGGCTGGTTGCGATCATCTCCAGGAGAATTCGAAAGTCTTTGGGAAAGTGCTTCCGATATGCGCCCACGCTGGCTACGGTGCCCGGCCATAGTGCCACCGTTGAAGTGGCATTGGCCGGGATGGGAAGCACGCGCGTAAAAATCAGAGCCGGGAACGATATGAAGCTGCCACCGCCGGCGACCGAATTCAACGTGCCTGCCAGTCCCGCAGCTATAAAGAGCAATGTGGCGTCCGATAGGGTCATGTAAAGCAGTCGACAGTCAACAGTCGACAGTCGAACTCACAGTCCGCAAGTATTCGTCGTGAGGTTTAACCAGATGCTGGAAACCGGTCTAGCCTGTCATTCCGATCCCGCCCTGCGGGAGAGGAATCTCGCTCTGTTCTTTCTTCCACCTACCCTTAGGCCACCTTGAACTCCGACCCACCTCAGCGCAGAGCGAGATTCCTCGCTGCGCTCGGAATGACACTCCCCTCGTGATGGCCCTGCCGCTTCAAGGCCCTCAAATTTCCTGGGGGACAGAGCTAAGCACGCAGGATGGAGCGGTACTTCATTGGCGCGCGCCCGGGCCACTCGTCCGCGAAAGCCTTGATGCGGTTCACGATGCCGTCAACGTCCAGCCCATACTTGGCGTGCAGCAGGTCGGGCGCGCCGTGCGGAATGATGCGGTCGGGCACCGCGATCCGCAAGATGCTGGCTGGAACCCTGCGGTCATGAAGCAAGGCAGCGACCTGAGCGCCAAAGCCACCCGCTTCCGTCCCTTCCTCGGCAGTCACCAAGAATTGCTTCTCCGCCGCCAGGCAGCAGATCAAATCCTCATCGAGCGGCTTCATAAAGCGCGCGTTGATAACGGTGGCGCAGATGCCCATTGCCTCCAGCCGCGTGGCGGCTTCAAGGCAAGGATAGACCATGCTGCCAAGGGCGAGAATGCCGACATCTCCTCCTTCCCGGAGTATCTCACTCTTGCCAATCTCCAGCTTCTTGAACTCCGGCTCGATGGGAATGCCGATGCCACTGCCTCGCGGGTAGCGCAGCGCGGCGGGGCCAGCGACCGTGAGCGCGGTGTAGAGCATGTGGCGCAGTTCGTTTTCGTCCTTGGGAGCCATCACCACGATACCGGGCAACGCTGAGAGGAAGACCAGATCATAGAGCCCATGGTGAGTTGGTCCATCGGCGCCCACGATGCCGCCGCGATCGAGGGCAAAGGTGACAGGAGCTCGCATCAGGCAGGCATCGTGAATCACTTGGTCGAAGGCGCGTTGGAGGAAGGTGGAATAGATGGCTACGACGGGCCGCATCCCTTCACAGGCCAGGCCGGTGGCGAAGGTCACAGCGTGCTGTTCCGCGATGCCCACGTCGAAGAAGCGTTCTGGAAAGCGCTTGGAGAATTCATCAAGGCCTGTGCCCTCGCTCATGGCGGCGGTAATGCCGACGATGCGGGAGTCTTTTTCCGCCAGCTCGCACAGGGCCTTGCCAAAGACCGCGGTGTACGTGGGAGTTGTGCCGGGGGCTTTGTGGAAAGCGCCGGTGGAGACGTCAAACTGCGTCACCCCGTGATATTTCACCGGCAGCTTTTCGGCGATGGAGTAACCCTTGCCTTTCTGTGTAACGATGTGAACCAGCGTGGGCTTGGAGTGGTTCTTGACCTTGGCGAGTACCGCCAGAAGTTCATGGATGTCGTGGCCGTTAATGGGCCCAAGGTATTCGAAACCGAGCTCTTCGAATACCAAGCCAGGAATCAGCACCGCTTTCGCGGACTCCACGATGTCCTTGGACATCCTCAAGAGGCGCGGCCCCACGCGTGGAACCGACAACATCAACTTCTCAACCTCTTCCCGCAACCGGTGATATGCCTGGCCATGGACGATGCGGTTCAGATACCCGGCCAGCGCGCCCACGTTGGGCGAAATCGACATCATATTGTCATTGAGAATGACCAGGACTTTCTTCTGCAGGGTGCCCAGGTTGTTGATTCCCTCAAGCTCTTCACCTACGGTCAGACCTCCGTCTCCCACCACGGCGACGACATGGTAATCCTCGCCCTTCAGGTCGCGAGCTACGGCCATGCCCAAGGCGCCGGAGATGGCCGTGCCGGCGTGAGCCACGTTGAAGGTATCGTAAGGACTTTCCTCGCGCGACGGGAAGCCGGAGATTCCTCCGTATTGGCGGATGGTGGGGAAGCGGTCGCGCCGTCCGGTCAGGATTTTGTGTCCGTAAGCCTGGTGGCCAACGTCCCAGACGATTTTGTCCTTGGGCGTGTCGAAGGTGTAGTGGAGCGCCACCGTCAGCTCGGCGGCGCCGAGGCTGGAGGCAAGGTGGCCGCCTATTTTCGAGATCACGGAGACCATGTAATCCCGCAGTTCATCCACCACCAGGGGCAGTTCTTCGGGCGGGATTTTTCTTAGGTCGGCGGGTGAATCAATGCGGGGAAGGTATTTGTATTCCATCAGTTCTTCCTCACGAGCAGGTATTGAGCGATGCCTTGCAGGGTGTGGGCACGGTCTCCATAGGGTTCGAGAACTTCGCAGGCTTCTTCGACAAGCTGGAACGCCATGCGCTGAGACTCTTCGATTCCGTGGAGGGCGGGATAAGTGGCCTTGTGTTGTTGGTCGTCCTTGCCCACCCTCTTGCCCAATGATTCCTGGGAGCCCAGCACGTCCAGCAGGTCGTCCACAATTTGGAAAGCCAGTCCTACTTTCTCACCGTAGGTGGTGAGGCGGGCCAAGTCTTCTTCCCCGCCCTGCGTGTAAAGAGCTCCGGACCTTACCGCAGCGCGGATAAAGGCACCCGTCTTGGCGGAGTGAATATATTCCAGTGTGCAGTTGTCAACCTTCTGCCCGGCCATCTGGAGATCAATCACCTGGCCACCAATCATGCCTCTTTCCGTCCCGAGGGCGTGAGCCAGTTCATGGATCACCCGCAGCTTGCACGCCTCGGGGGGCGGACCCGGAGAGGAAAGGACTTCGAAAGCCAGGGTCAGAAGCGCGTCGCCTGCCAGGATGGCAGTTGACTCGCCGAAGGCGCGATGCGAAGTAGGCTTGCCCCGCCGCAAGTCGTCGTTATCGAGAGCCGGCAAGTCGTCGTGGATCAGAGAGTAGGTGTGGATTAACTCCAGCGCGCTCCCGAGGCGTACCAGCGTGCGCTGGTCACCGCCCAGCAAGCGTCCCGCTTCCAGGCAGAGGATCGGCCGCAGTCGCTTCCCTCCCGCAAAGACCGAATAGCGCATCGCCTGATGGATACTCGGCGGGAAGTGGTCAGCGACCGGGAGCAGGCGGGCCAGTTCCTTATCGATGTCGACCCTCACCGTCTCGAGATACTGTTGGATGGCTTCTGTAGAAACTGTGTTCAAGGTTCTCTGTTTGGCGGCAGATCCCCGCTCGCGCTCACCACCTGACAACCTTAATTGTGACCTGAATTGGCTCGAAGGGGAAGCACTATCAGCTTTCAGCCCTCAGCTATCAGCCGTCAGCAAGAAGCAGACCCATTGATTCCAGGAACCGAGAGCTGACGGCTGACCGCTGACAGCTTTTTCTTGCTCGTCACTCGTCACTGCCCTTCAGCCCTCAGCTTTCAGCCTTCAGCGATCAGCAAAAAGCGACCGGAATGATTCCAGAAGCTGAGAGCTGACGGCTGAGAGCTGACAGCTTCTTCTCGCTCGTCACTCGTCCCGCCACGGCGGGTCACTAGCTACGCGGGCTCCGATTCGCCTGGCTCGAAGGGTTCAGCGACCGCCTTGCCCCCGGCCTTTTTTGTGAGGATCTCCACTTTCCCTTCAGCTTCTTCTAGTTGCTTGTGGCAAGTCTCGGAGAGTTTCATTCCTTCCTCATAAAGCTGCAAGGCCTTC
>JBEKUR010000276.1:0-7307 GCA_049514855.1 Terriglobia bacterium | reverse complement strand
TCTGAGGATTCCGGCACTCTTCGGCGGCGGTGGATACCGAGTCAAAACCGATGTAGGTGAAGAAGACAATGGCCCCACCGGTTAACACGCCCTGAAAGCCGTTGGGCATGAAGGGCTTCCAATTCGAGACGTGTATAAACCGCGAGGCCGCAATGAGGAAGATGAGGATGGCAACGATTTTCGCGCACACCATCAAATTGTTGGCGCCGGCACTCTCCCGGATTCCAATCACTAGAATCACGGTGAGGGCTATCACAATCAGGAAGCCCGGCAGGTTAAAATAGGCCCCAGTCATCTTTCCGCCCGCGATCATGGGCTGCATCAATTTGCGCGGCAGTTCCAACCCGAAACCTCGCAGAAGGCTGTCGGCATAGGCGGAGAATCCCACCGCCACCGCCATGTTGCTGACGGCATATTCGAGGATGAGGTCCCATCCGATAATCCAGGCCACGATTTCACCCAGGGTGGCATAGGAAAAAGTGTAGGCGCTCCCTGCAATGGGAATCATCGAGGCCAACTCGGCGTAGCAAAGTCCCGCCAGGGCGCAGACCATCGCCACCAGCAGGAAAGAGAGGGCAATCCCCGGACCGGCTCCAGGCCGTCCTGCCATTCCCAGCGCCTTCTGACCGTGCAGCAGCGCGTCCAGCAGCGGAGCCTTGAGGATGGAGCGCACTTCCAAGACCTCACCGGCGGCGGCAGTGCCGGTCAGGATGAAGATTCCCGTGCCGATGATGGCGCCGATGCCCAGCGCCGTCAGCGACCATGGCCCCAGTGTCTTGCGGAGTTGATGTCCGGGCGCGTCGGCATCCGCAATGAGCTTGTCGATGTTTTTTTTCCGAAAAAATTGATTGGCCACGCGATTCCTCACCACCCCCTGCTCCCTCGGATCGGGAGATCTGGTGATCGGGTGATCGGGTGAACGAAACCCCGCCAATCGGATGAGCCGTGATCAGATCAACGAGAGAGCAGTTCTCCCGATCACCCGATCTCCCGATCTTCCGATACGCCAACTCAGGTGCGGGGGTGCCCCGGTCCGTCTGCGGATCACAAATCTCAGCTACCTCCGTGGCGGCGCGCCGGGTCCTCTTTTCTTGACCTTGGGCTTGCGCGAGCCGCGCGGCTCAGTCCGTTTCGGCTTGGGGGGACGCTTCTCGCGCGCCGCTCGCTTTAGCTTCTTGCGTTCTGCTCTGTCCTTAATGTTCTTTGTGTTCATAAATGTGGTTAGCGCTCCTTTTTTTCAGCATCCGGCTACGCCTTTTCCAACGAAGCGTATTGTGCCATGAACTTCTTCTGCCCGTAATCTGGGAAACTGACGGTCAATTTTGTATCGTCGCCCTCGCCTTCTGCCCCAAGGATCGTCCCCACCCCGAATTTGGCGTGCCGGACCTTCGATCCGATTCGCCAGCGCGAGCCGGCGGGGGAGCGGGCTCTGGAACCTGCTGCGGCCCCACGCATCCCGCGGCGCTCGAGAAACCGCTCGACGCTCGAGGGGGAATTGACCGCATTGTCCCAGTTCGTTCGAGGCTTCCAACCCAAACCCGCAGAACTGAAAGGCTCCAGAAGTTCCCCTGGGACCTCCCGCAGGAAACGGGAAGACTTCGTTTCCTCATAGGATTCGCGAGCAAAGGAGCGTCGTTGCCGGGCCCAGCAAAGGGTCAAGCGATCCTTCGCCCTGGTCATGCCCACATAACAGAGCCGTCGTTCTTCTTCAATCCCCGCCGGATCGTCGAGCGAGAGCTTGTGGGGAAACAATCCTTCCTCCAGGCCCACCAGGAATACAGTTTCGAATTCCAAGCCTTTGGCGCTATGCAGAGTCATCAAGGTTACTCGAGAATGTTCGTCGTAGTCATCCGCGTCGGAAACCAGCGCGGCGTGGTCCAGCAACTCCGCAAGCGTTACACCCTGCTCTTCGGCTTCTGTAGCGGCATTGACCAATTCCTGGAGGTTCTCAATGCGGTCTTCGGAGGCCGGCTGATTCTCCTGTTTCAGAAGCTCAAGGTAGCGGGTTCGCTCCAGGATGCGCTTGAAGAATTCTCCCAGGCGCAGGCCTTGGCGGTCGCCCACCAGTTCTTTCATGAGCGCGTGGAAGCCTTCCAGCGCGCTCCGGGCTCGCGCTGGCAGTCGCTTCTGAAACAGTTCGTGCTCGAGCGCTTCCCACAGGCTCAGCCTGTTCTGCCGCGCGGACTCCGCCAGCGCTCCCAGCGTTGTGTCCCCAATCCCGCGCGGCGGCGTGTTGACGATGCGCCCAAACGCGGCGTCGTCACTCAGGTTATTGGCCAGCCGCGCGTAAGCGAGAGCATCCTTGATTTCTGCCCGCGCGTAGAAACTGAACCCGCCCACCAACCGGTAACTGATTCCCCGACGGCGCAAGCCCTCCTCCAGCACTCGCGATTGTGCATTGGTCCGGTAGAGGACAGCCACGCTTCCGTCCCCCGGCTCGGCAACCGCCCGCGCCACTTCGCCGGCCACGAATTCTGCTTCCTCATCGGCGCTGCGGGCCTCGAATAAACGGAGCTTTTCACCGCACCTGCGGTCCGTCCAAAGGGTCTTGCCTTTGCGCGCCAGGTTCCGGCTCACCACCGCCCCCGCCGCATCAAGAATGACCTGGGTGGAGCGGTAGTTCTGTTCCAGCCGAAAGACCTTCGCCTTGGGATAGTCCTTTTCGAAGTTGAGAATGTTCTCGATGTCGGCGCCGCGCCAGCGATAAATGGATTGGTCCTCGTCGCCGACCACGCAGAGATTCTGCTGGAGTAGAGTCAACTGGCGGATCAACTGATACTGGATGCGGTTGGTGTCCTGGTATTCATCCACCTGAATATAGCGGAAACGCTGGTTATAGCTTTCGCAGACTTCGGAGGAATTATAGAGAAGATCTACCGTCTTGAGCAGCAAATCGTCGAAGTCGAGCCCGTTGGCCCGTCGCAGCTTGCTTTCGTACCGCTCGTAGAGGGAGGCTAACTTCTCCGTTTCCGGGTTGGCCGCCTGCCTGTATAGCTCCTCGGGAGAAAGTCCTCGATTCTTAGTGTAACTGATTTTCGCCAGCGTGCTTCGCGGGGATGTGATCTGCTCGCTGAGACCCAGCTCCTGGATGCAGGCCTTCATCACCCGCAACTGATCGTCTTCATCATAGATGGTGAAATCGCGACTGTAGCCGAGCCGCTCAATATGCCGGCGCAACACACTGACACAAAATGAATGGAAGGTGGAAACGTGCGGGGCGCCCGGCCGCAGCTTCAACTGCCCGGAAAGCAGCTTCCCAACGCGTTCCTTCATTTGATCGGCGGCTTTGTTGGTGAACGTCACCGCCAGTATGTTCTCGGGTGGAACTTGCCGGGCTTCGATCAAATAGGCAATCCGGTAGGTGATGACGCGGGTCTTGCCGCTGCCGGCTCCTGCCAGGATAAGCAGAGGCCCTTCAGTCTCTTCTACCGCAGCGCGCTGCTGGGGATTAAGTTGGTCGAGGAGGTTGGACATTCAGAATCTGGCAAGTTCAGAGTCGAGAGTCGAAGGTCGAAAGTAAATCCAGGATGTTACCTTCGGTGACTTCTCAAATTGACCCTGGCTCTCCTCCAGTTCGAATGTCCATTGTACACGATTGCGCCACCGTTTGGCCCGTGCGCTCTTCGTAGAGGCCGGCTTTAGCCGGGCACTCTTGCGCATTGGGCGACGTGCCGCGCTGAAGCGCGCCTCTACGAAAACCTACGAAAAGCCATATTAATTCTCGTGTTCCTCATCCCGGTCGCGCATTTCCCTCCGAATGGTTTCGGGGTCGTCAAGAGGCGCACCGGGGCGCGCTTGCATCTCCAGTCCCGGTTCGTGGACATTCGCAGGGTCGAAGATGCGCGTGTCCGAAGGCAGCGCCTCAAAGGGTGCGAAATCGGGCGTGTCGGTGAACATATCCGAAAGGTCAGTGGCTGCGGCGTCGTACTGGTTCAAATAGGGCAGGCCGAAAACCAGGTCGAATGTTTTCAGGATGCTGGCCATGCTCGTGTGCACGTGTGCCACGCCGCGGCGAGCGTAAGGGCTAATCACCAGCAACAGACTCCGGTGAGCATCCACGTGGTCCTGGCCGCCCTGGGCGTCGTCCTCGGTTACGAAGATGGCCATGTCCTTCCAGAAAGGACTGTGCGAAAACAGTTCCACCAGCTTTCCCAGCGCCAGATCGTTATCCGCGACGTAAGAAGCGCGATAGTGATAGCCATCTTCCGGACGCGGCTTGGCCGTATGATCGTTGGGCAGCCAGATATAAAGAAATTGCGGAAGCGATCCCTTCCCATTTGCGAAGCGAATCTCAAACTCGCGTTGGAATTGCCCGAAGCGATATTGGTCGGAGATATTCGTGTTGAAAGTTGCGTAGCTTCGCGAAGTATTTTCGAACAGAACTTCGGGCATCGGCATGTTGACAGCTTCCCGGAGGCCCGTAGGCATTAGACCGGGACCGTCGTGGCTACCAGGCAACGAAACGCCCTCGCCGTAGTTCCGGAAGCTGATGTGATGCCTTGCCAGGTGCTCCCAAAGAGAACCTGCCTCGAGATAAGTCTCTGGGCAGGGGTTCCCACATTCGATGCCGAGGCGGCCGGGTGCGTCAGCGTCAGGCACAAAATCGAGCTTGCCGCCATACGCGGCCGGCCATACTGATTCGACAACCTCGTTGGGATAATTCCCCACCAGCCAATGGTGGCCGTCCACCGAAACGTCCGAGTCCACGTAGAAGTTGTCGCTGAAGGCAAACCTTCGCGCTAAGGCGTGGGCGTTGGGCGTGACGCGCGCATCCTCCACGACCGCAGGTTCTCCCTTTTCCTTCACCAGCGCGTTCTCGCCCCACCGCGCCATGCGGGGTTCGCCCTTCACCTTTGCACCGGCGATTCGCAAGTCCCCAAAGACCTCATCGAAAGTCCGGTTTTCCCTCACGATGAAGACGACGTGGTGGATCTTCGTGCTCGGCTGTCCGGGTGGGGGGACGGGAGACTCAGCGTTGCGCGGAACGGTCTGAGTGGCAGAGACGAAGCCATTGTTCTGAAGCACCCGAGCGGTCATCTGTTCGAGTGCGCGCCCGTTAGGGATAGAAGAGATGGTGGAAACGAATCCGTGCGTAATGTCTCCAATGTAAACTCCTTCCGGCCCCTCCTGAAAATTCGGTCCACCGTTGGGGCCGGCGCCAAATCCTTTCGCATTGGCCACGTAAAGCGTCTTGCCCTTGGGGCTCACGGCAAGCCGGGCCGGGAACCAAGCCGTTGGGAAGTAGCCCAATACTTGCCCCTCCCGGGCGTCGAGCACCGCCACGGCATTAATACCGGAGCATGCCACGTGGAGGCGCTTCTCATCCGGGCTGAGCGCCATCCCGAAAGGAAGCACACCGCGCAATCCCTTAACTGTGGCGGCGGGCTCCAATAAGATGGTCTTCTCGACTCGGTTTGAGCGGGCATTAATAATGGTGACGCTGTCCTGCGTGGCGTTGGAGACGAATACTCTTTCGCGGCCAGCCACGACAGCGCCAGGGCTTGAACCGCCTACGGACTTGTCTCCGACCTGAATTCCGGTCTGGATCTTCGCCGTGACGTTAGGCTGGGCGGGGTCAGCTACGTCGATCACCCATAGAGAATTCGCCTCGGGCACATTCGGGTCGCCCAGCCCGGGAATCTGTTTTCCCTCGACGGTCGTGCCTTCCGCCGCTTCCTTCGACGGGAAACCGTAGGGTGGAAAATCCAACCCGGTCTGCTTGGGTCGCTCCGCGTTGTATCCGGGAACCAGAGAGTACCGGAACATGCCAACATTGGAGACGTAAGCAAACCTGCCATCCGGCGAAATGGCTAATCCGAAAGGCATGCGTCCGACAGGAATGCTGGAGACAATCTGCTTTGAAGGCGTATCAAGGATGACAAGCCGGAAATGGGCGAGGTCGAGCACGAAAAGGCGACGACCATCCGCTGAAAGCTGTAGGGCAGCAGTAAGGCTGTTGGCATAAGTCTTACCTTGGAAACTTCCGTCGAGGCTCAAGGAATAGAGGCGCTGGCGGGTAACCAGGTCGAAGATGCCGACCCTGCCGTTGTTCCCCTCCGAAAGATAAAGGGTTCGATTATCGGGGCCCACCGCCACGCCCAGGAAAACACTGTCCGGGTCTGCGTCGGCAGGTTTAAAACCGGGTGGAATTTGAACCACCTGGGGTTCAGGGCTGTCCAGTTGGGTGATGATGGAGGCGGAAAACGGGTGCGTGCCGCTGTTGGCGGTGACCAGAGTCTTGCCGTCCGGACTGAGCGCCAGGCCGTAAGGGTGAGGGGCAACCTTAACATGGCTGCCAAGCGGAGTAATCAGGCGGCCGTTGGGAAGAATTGTCTCGCCGGAAAGATCGATCTTGACCGGACGCTCAATGGCGGGCGCCCGGAGTTCCAAACTTCCCTGCCCAGTGCGTTGACGCGCGAGAAACAGTACGTGCTCCGGGACTAACAAAACAGAAAAAACCGCCAGCAGGAGCGCCCGCCATGCCAGGCTGCTCATAAGAAGCGCCTCCCTCGAAAAAGTCACCACTTTCCACTCGTGATCATACCACGCACGCCTGCGCCGGAAGTCAGGTGTCAGGTGCCAGGCGTCAGGGGTCAGGTACCGGGTGTCAGGGAAAGAGGGCAATTCTGAGTAGTGAATAGTAAAATGTGAATTGCGGACGCAGAGTTTGCTTTCCGCGCCGTACCCAGGCCGCCTGAAACCTGCTCGTCTGCCTACTGCCCACTGTTCTTCCCTAGCCCCCAGCCCCTAGTACCTGAGGCTGGAATCGTCGCATAATAGGGCTGCCCTGGCAGCAGGGAACCTATGCCTGCGAATCTCACGCCGCAATACCTCGAAGCCGAAAGTCGGTTCAAGGCCGCCAATACGACGGAAGAAAAGCTGACTGCGCTGGAAGAAATGCTGGCCACCATCCCCCGCCACAAAGGGACGGAAAAGATGCAAGCCGACCTGAAGCGGCGCCTCTCCAAGCTGCGGACGGAACAGGCCAGGAAGCCGGTCAGCCGTGCAGGCATCATCCACCGCATCGAGAAGGAGGGCGCCGGCCAGGTGGCGTTGGTGGGCCCGCCGAACAGCGGCAAGTCGATGCTGGTCCGGCAGCTCACCCGTGCCATGCCGGAGGTGGCCGACTACCCTTTCACCACCCGAGTCCCCCTGCCGGGCATGATGAGGTTCGAAGACATTCAAATCCAGCTTGTGGATCTGCCCCCCGTCCATCCCGACTTCCCTGAATCATGGCTTTATCAGATCATCCGCAACGCGGATGCAGCCATGCTGGTAGTGGACCTGAGCGATCCGGATCTTCTCGA
>JBEKUR010000275.1:0-7317 GCA_049514855.1 Terriglobia bacterium | reverse complement strand
CTCACGTCACCATCGGTCGCTACTCGCGCATCCGCCGCGCCATCATCGACCGGGCCGTGCATCTTCCGGAGCGCACGGAAATTGGATTCGACCTCGAGGAAGACCGGAAGAAATATCACGTCAGCGAAGGCGGCATTGTAGTGGTCGTTCCTGAAGAGCGGATGTTCGAAGACCGTAGGCGGGCAGTAAGCAGTGGGTAGTGAGCAGAAGGTGGTAGGCAGTAAGCAGTAACATGAGGTTCCAGGGAATCACAAGACCAAGAGGTTTTGGGTAATATCTAGCGCACGTTTCAAAATCTTTCTAAGGACTAATCTTATGGCAAACATCGATCTGATTCAGGGAAGAGAAATACTCGATTCGCGTGGCAATCCAACCGTGGAGGCG
The DNA here is from genome assembly GCA_049514855.1 of Terriglobia bacterium. Classification (GTDB taxonomy): domain Bacteria; phylum Acidobacteriota; class Terriglobia; order UBA7540; family UBA7540; genus CAVROP01. The sequence goes on along the minus strand of JBEKUR010000275.1, from coordinate 6,933 downwards.
GAAGTCTATCTTCGCGACGGTGCATTTGGGCGAGCGGCAGTGCCTTCGGGGGCATCAACCGGCGAGCACGAGGCTGTGGAATTACGCGACGGGGACAAGCGGCGTTACCTGGGCAAAGGCGTGTTGCGGGCCGTCGAGCATGTCAACACGGTACTGGCGCGGGAGCTGGGAGGACATGACGCCGGCGATCAGGTGGGAATTGACGAGCGCATGATCCGCCTTGATGGCACGCCGAATAAGGGCGAGCTGGGTGCGAACGCTATACTCGCTGTATCGATGGCGGTGTGCCGTGCAGCGGCTCAATCAGCGCATGTCCCGCTCTATCGTTATCTCGGCGGACTCGAGGCCCGCCTGCTTCCGGTGCCCATGATGAATGTGTTGAACGGCGGGGTGCACGCGGATAACACCGTGGACTTCCAGGAATTCATGATCATGCCTGTGGGCGCCGAGAGCTTCGCGCAGGCCTTGCGCATGGGCGCAGAGACCTTCCATACGTTGAAAAAGGTCTTGAAAGAACGCGGCTACAACACCTCCGTAGGCGATGAAGGCGGCTTCGCACCCAGTCTGAAGTCAAATGTGGAGGCCGTGGAAGTCCTGCTGGAGGCCATCGAACAGGCAGGTTATTCGGCCGGCCATGACATTTGCCTGGCGCTCGACCCTGCCTCGAGCGAGATGTTCCAGGACGGCAAGTACGTCTTCTTCAAATCCGACAAGTCGAAGAAATCCTCCGAGGAAATGGTCAAGCTGTACGCCGACTGGGTGCGACAGTATCCGATCATCAGCATCGAGGACGGCCTGGCCCAGGATGACTGGGAAGGTTGGGTAGCACTGACGCAGGCCATCGGTGATAAGGTGCAAATTGTGGGCGACGACATCTTCGTCACCAACTCAGAGCGGCTGCAGCGCGGCATCGAACTGGGAGCGGCGAATTCCATCCTGATCAAGTTGAATCAGATCGGCACGGTTACGGAAACCATGCGGGCGATCGAGCTGGCCCGGCGCCACGGCTATACTTCGGTGGTCTCGCACCGCTCGGGTGAAACTGAGGACGCTTTCATTGCCGATTTCGTGGTTGGCCTCGGCACCGGCCAGATCAAGACCGGGTCCGCCAGCCGGAGCGACCGCATCGCCAAGTACAACCAGTTGCTGCGCATCGAAGAAGAACTGGGCGATGGGGCGGAATTCCTGGGCCGCGCGGCAGTGAAGTGCGCCGCATAGATCGGGCAGGTACTGAATTCGCATTGACAAGTAGTGGTGTCATTTGCGAGACACGAGCGCTCCAGGCCGCAGTCATTCCCGCGAAAGCGAATCCACTCCGCAAACCTTCGGAAATGCGCTGTCCACGGAGTGGATTCCCGCTTTCGCGGGAATGACCGGCGTTTCGTAAGGGATGATATTCCAAATGACACAACTACCCATGACACAACTACCCATTGACAGATTTCATGGCCGGATGTAATCTGAGTCTTCATGTCGCGCACATTGACACGCCCGCATCCTCATTCGCCTTTTGGGCTGAAGTGTCGGTGGGCGAATCTATAAGTTACAAAGAACTGGCAAGAAGATGGCCCGCTGGCTAGGAAGCTCAGCGGGCCTTTTATTTTTGACTGACGGGGAGTGCTGATTAATGGATCTGAATTTTCAAGACGGGTTGATTCCGGCGATTATTCAGGACAGGCATAGTGGCAAGGTCCTGATGCTGGGCTACATGAACACGGAAGCTGTTGAGAAAACCCTGAAGTCCGGTTACGTGACCTTTTTCAGCCGCACCCGGCAGAAACTCTGGACCAAGGGCGAAACATCCGGTTACCACTTACGGGTTCGTGAAGTCCGGGTGGACTGCGACCACGACGCATTGCTTGTCCAGGCGGACCTCAGGGGGCCGGGATGTTGCCACATGGGTTACAAGTCTTGTTTCTTCCGCAAACTGACCGCCTCCGGCGAGGAAGTCTTTCTGCAACGGGAGTTTGATCCGAGCGAAGTGTATGGCGACGAAAACCCGGAGAGCCAAACATGAAGCAGTTGAAACTGGGTCTTCCCAAGGGAAGCCTGCAAGAAGCTTCCCTCCAACTCTTCCGGCGCGCGGGCTACGAAATCACCGTCAATCCGCGGTCCTACTTTCCCGCCATTGACGACGATGAGATTGAGTGCATGCTGATCCGCGCTCAGGAAATGGCGCGCTACGTGGAGGATGGAATTCTGGACGCCGGGCTCACCGGCAAGGATTGGATTCTCGAGAACGAAGCCAAGGTGGTGGAAATCGCCGACCTGATTTACGCCAAGCAGACCTTCGGAACAGTCCGCTGGGTGCTGGCGGCGCCGGAGAAATCCCCTTTCCAGAGTGTCAAGGACCTGGAAGGGAAGGTCATTGCCACGGAACTCGTGGGCGTGACCAAGCGGTACCTTGCCAAAAACGGAGTCCAGGCCAAGGTGGAATTCTCCTGGGGCGCCACGGAAGTCAAGCCTCCAGTACTGGCCGATGCCATCGTGGAGGTCACTGAGACAGGCTCCTCCCTGCGGGCCAACGGCCTGCGCATCCTGGAGACGGTGCTGGAATCCAACACCAAGTTCATCGCCAATCTCGTTGCCTGGGATGATTCTTGGAAGCGTCAGAAGATCGAGACGCTCGTTATGCTTCTCAAAGGCGCGATTGAGGCGGCTGGTAAAGTGGGCTTGATGTTGAACGTTCTGCGAGCGGACCTCGAAAAGGTGCTGGCGGTTCTGCCGGCTCTGAAGCGGCCCACGATTTCACAACTCAGCGATCCCGAGTGGGTGGCTGTGAACACGGTCATCGAGGAGAAAACGGTGCGCGAGATCATTCCGCGCCTCAAAGCCGCCCATGCCCAAGGCATCGTTGAGTATCCATTGAACAAGATCGTGATCTGAAGGTCCGGCAGCGCGACCTGGTGGCCGCAACCAAAACGACATTCTCTGTGTTCTCCGTGGCCAGAAGGGCTTCAACACAGAGCACACGGAGGTTCTCAGTGACCTCTGTGTTGAAGCCCTTCTGGCCACGGAGGACACAGAGGCACTGACCACACAAGGAGAAATCTTCGCGGCCCGAGAAGAAGCTGAATGCTAATGTTATAGGAAACGCGGGGATTTGTTCCCCTTCTTGCCTTGCCCCATGCTGGAGATAATTCGCAGTGACAATGAGGAAGCCGTCACCCGTCTGCTGAGGGCTCACGCTACAAACCTGAGCAGCGCCGAGGTGGTCGCCCGGCGTATTCTCGCCAATGTCCGCCGCCAGGGCGACCGGGCGCTAGTTCGCTATTCACGGCAGTTTGACGGTGTCGACCTGCGGAAAGTGGGCATGACGGTTACGCCCGATGAAGTCGAATGCGCGTACACAAACCTCCCACAGAGTTTCGTCGAGGCCTTAATGGTGGCGGCGAAAAACATCCGCGCTGCGGCGCGCCGCCAACTACCGCGGGCCTGGCAGTTTCAGGCCCTTCCGGGCGTGGAAGTAAGCCAGGTGCTTCGTCCTCTCGAACGGGTAGTGTGCTATGTTCCGGGCGGGCGTTTCCCTTTGCCCTCAACCGTCCTCATGAGCGTCATCCCGGCACAAGTTGCGGGAGTGCTGGAGGTCCTGGTCACCTCGCCCAGGCCAGCTCCCGCCGTTCTCGTCGCCGCTCATATGCTGGGGGTGTCCAGAATCTACAGGCTGGGGGGAGCGCAGGCTGTCGCCGCGTTTGCCTACGGGACGGAAAGCGTGCCGCGCGTGGAGAAGATCGTTGGTCCCGGAAACCGCTACGTGGCCGCTGCCAAGAAACTGGTTGCAGGCGAGTGTGGAATTGATTTCATCGCAGGTCCGTCGGAACTGGTGGTGGTGGGCGCCGAGGGTAATCCCCAGTGGATCGCGGCCGACCTCGTAGCTCAGGCTGAGCACGATCCGGACGCGGTTGCCATTCTCATCACGCCATCGCGCAAACTGGCGCGGCGCGTTCAAGCTTGTGCTGCTGAAATCGTCGCGAAGCTTGGGCTGCCGGTCGCTCAGAAATCGCTGGCCGGGCAGGGATGCATTATCCTCACTGGCGATTTAGGTGAGGCTGCCGAGCTCGTCAACCGCTTGGCGCCCGAGCATCTCACCCTGCTTGAGGATGCTGAGGGTCTGCTCGATCGGATCCAGTCTGCCGGCTCGGTTTTCCTGGGCGGTTACAGTCCTGTGGCAGCGGGGGATTATGCATCCGGCACGAATCACATTCTGCCCACCAGTGGGGCGGCGCGTTTGCGTGGCGGCCTGAGCGCGGCGGATTTTGTGAAGTGCATCTCAGTTCAGCAAATCACCCGGCAGGGCCTTTCGCGCCTTCGCCCGGCGATTGTAACGCTGGCGCGCACGGAAGGCCTGAAGGCACACGCACACTCCGTGGAGGTGAGGTTCAAGAAGCGATGATTCGACCCCGCAAGGCAGTCGAGCGACTGAAGAAATACCGCCCCCCTATGGAAGGGCGAGCGGGGAAACTGCGCCTGGACTTCAACGAGAACACGGTGGGGTGTGCCCCGGAAGTTGTCCGCGCCTTGCGTCGTGCTCTAACGCCTGAAATGCTCACGCGCTACCCGGAGTACGGAGAGAGCCGGCAGACCCTGGCGCGCTATTTCGGAGTCAAGCCGGAAGAGATGCTCTTGACCAACGGCACCGACGACGCGATCAAGGCGATCTGCGACGCCTTTGTTGATCCCGGTGATGTGCTCCTGGCGCCTGCTCCAACCTTCCCGGTTTACGAATTCTTTCACAGCGTGGCGGGTGGCGACATCGAGCGGGTTCGCTACGACGAGCACTTCCGGCTTCCCGTGGAAAGCATCGTGACCGCGATCCACAAGAAAACCCGCTGGGTACCTCTGGCCAGCCCCAATAACCCCACCGGCACGCAGATTTCCAAGCCTGATCTGCGCACTATTCTGGAGGCAGCGCCGCGCGTCCTGGTGTTAGTCGACGAAGCCTATTACGACTATTCCGGTGCGACGGTTCTGCCCTGGATCAGAAAGTATGAAAACCTTCTCGTGACGAGGACGTTTTCGAAAGCGTTTGGACTGGCGGCGTTACGCATGGGTTTTATCTTCGGCAACCCTGAACTGGTGGAAGTAATGCACCGGGCTCAAAACCCTTTCCAGGTGAATTCGCTGGCCCTGCTGGCAGCGTCGATTGCCATCCAGCATGAAAGGCATGTGAAGAAATACGTTGCGGAAGTTCGCGCCAACCGCGACCATGTCTATCGCTGGCTCGGGTCTCGGGGGATTCCTTATGTGCGGAGTTCTGCCAATTTCATCCTGACTCGTGTCGGGGAGCGCGCGCCGGAAATCGCCCAGCGCCTCCGCGCGGAGGGGATTTTGGTGCGCGACTGGAGCTACGATCCGCATCTCAAGGGTTACTTGCGGTTCACCATCGGGTCCCATGCTCAGACGCGCCGCTTGCTCGAAGAACTGGAAAAGCAGGAGCATTTGATCGAGACCAGGAACGGGACAAAAGCCTGGCGGAACTTCGTCACCTATTCCCAAACAGGATGGTTCGCATGAGGGCGCGAAGGGCGGGCCTCCACCGCAAGACCGCAGAGACCGATGTCCGCATCCGGCTGAACCTGGACGGGCGCGGTCGCTACAAGGTTTCCACCGGCATTCGCTTTCTCGATCACATGCTGGAGCTATTTGCCCGTCATGGCGGATTCGATCTGGAAGTTGAGGCGCGCGGCGATCTGGATGTTGACCAGCACCATACGGTCGAGGATATTGGCATTGTCTTGGGGCAGGTGTTACGGCAAGCACTGGGGGCGAAGAAAGGCATTAATCGGGCGGGTTACTTTCTGATGCCCATGGATGAAACCCTGGCTATCGCCGCCATCGATTTGAGTGGGCGGCCCTACCTGGTGCTCAATGCGCCGATCAAGGCAAGGTACATCGGCGACCTGCAGACAGAGCTGTTGGAAGACTTCTTCAACGGATTTGCCTCGAGCGCGGGGGCCAACGTGCACCTGAAACTGGCCTATGGGCGCTCAAGCCACCATGCCGTCGAGGCCTTGTTCAAAGCCTTGGCGCGTGCTTTGCGCTATGCCTGTTCGCGCGACCCACGCCTCAAGGCCCAACTCCCCAGCACCAAAGGACTGCTGTGATCGCATTACTCAACTACGGCGCCGGCAATGTTGGCTCGGTGCTGAAGGCCGTTGAGCATCTCGGACACTCGGCCGAGGTGATGGACAGGCCGGAGTCGCTCCGCTCCGCCGAGAAGGTCATTTTCCCCGGTCAAGGTCACTTCGGCACGATGATGAGAGCCCTTGAGGAGCGCCGGCTTCTGAAGCCTCTTCGCGACTTGCTGGCCGGGGGCACGCCGTTCCTGGGGATCTGTTTGGGTCTCCAGGCGCTCTACGAAGCGAGTGAGGAAGCGCCCGAAGTTCCCGGGCTCGCATTGCTCCCCGGCCACGTGACCCGATTCGAAGGAGTCTTCAAAGTTCCACATGTGGGCTGGAGCCAACTGGAGATTCGCAGCCGCAGCGGGCTCTTCAGAGGGGTTGCGGACGGCAGTTTCGTTTACTACTGTCACTCTTACTACGGGCCAGCTACCAAAGAAAGTTCGGCAGTAACTCACTATGGGCAGACTTTCGCAGCGGGCGTGGAGATGAAGAACATCTGGGCGGTGCAGTTTCACCCGGAAAAGTCGGCAGAAGTTGGGCTGAAGGTGTTGGGGAATTTCCTGGGCCTTTGAACCGAGGGGCTGGGGACTGGAGGCTGGGGCGATTTTGGATTTTGGATTGCCCTCTCTCTTGCGCCGACTACCTACCGCATACTGCCTACTGTTCTTCTCCAGTCCCCAGCCCCTAGTACTACTACGTTAAGTTAAGGTGGACGGTTTCGTTTGCGAATTACGCTGCCACAATACGCGCACTCTCCGGTCCAGGTAAACAACAGGCGCTGGATCTCACGACGCGTCTGTGGCAGGGTCCA
>JBEKUR010000274.1:0-7347 GCA_049514855.1 Terriglobia bacterium | reverse complement strand
TTTAAGGCGGAGTTCGATGTGCCGTACGCGGCGGGCGAATTGAAGGCCATCGCCTTGGTGGAGGGCAGACCGATCGCAGAGCTTGCGTTCAAGACAGCGGGAAAGCCTGCCAAACTGCGGCTGAGAGCAGACCGGCAGTCGATTCGCCGCGCTCGCAATGACCTCGCTTATGTAACATTGGAGGTGGTGGACCAAGCCGGAAACGCGGTGCCCGACGCCAGTGTACCCGTCGCCTTTACAATCAGCGGCGCAGGCGAGTTGGCCGCTGTCGGCACAGCCAATCCGAAAGACGTCGAGAGCTTCCGCCGACAACGCCCCAGAACCTTCCATGGCAAGTGCCTGGCTATTGTCAGACCCACCGGTGCTGCTGCAAACGTCACCTTGCGAGCGCAAGCTGAGGGACTGGTGTCCGCCAGCATTGTGGTGAAGGTGAGCTAGCCTTATCGGCGCATGGCTGCTGAACGCAACTGGCTGAAGGCGCCTTGGCGAGGACGTTAGAAAACTGCCTTTTCAATCTCTTCCAACGTCTTGCCTTTGGTCTCCGGCAAACGGAATTTGATGAACACGAACCCTGAAATGCAGATGGCGACGTAAATCCGGTATGCCGGGTATCCACACGTTAGTCGATCGTGGTTTCTACCTGCAGGTCGCGGGAGGAAGCGCCGACACTAACGGTTCGTTGGCCGCTTGTCGTGAGCCACTTCCCGGCCGCCGTTGACCAGTACTGCAACTGGCGTGGCGCCACGTGCAGCGTGACGTTCCGGCTCTTACCTGCTGGAACGAAGACGCGGTCGAAGGCGGCCAAGGCGCGGACCGGAAACTGCACGCCGGCCGGGATTTCACTGGGCGCACCCAGATACACCTGCGGTACTTCGTCGCAGTCCACGTTGCCCGTGTTCCGGATAGTGACCTGCACGGTCAGGCCGCCATCGGTGCCTTTGTTAACACGCAGGCCGGAGTAGGCGAAGGTTGTGTAGCTCAGGCCGTGGCCGAAGGGGAAGAGCGGCTCGATTTTCTGGCGGTCAAACCAACGGTAACCCACGTCTATTCCCTCGCTGAAGGTCGTTTTGCCGTCCACGCCCTTCTTCGACCGCTCGGGATGATTGGGACTGGTGGCGGCGTAGTCCTCGAGACGCCGCGCCCAGGTGACTGGCAGTCGCCCTGCCGGGCTCGTCTTACCGAGCAGCAGATTGGCCGTGGCCCAGCCGCCTTCGTCCCCGGGCCACCACATTTCAAGCACGGCCTTGACCTTGCCGAGCCACGGCAGAGCCACGGGCTGGCTGGTGTTCAGCACCACGATGGTGTTGGGATTGACCCCGGCCACCTCCTCCACCAGCTCGTTCTGCTTGCCAGGCAGGCCGAAGACCGGGTTCAGGCGGGTCCAAAGGAAGACCACCGCCACCTTCGCGTTCCGAGCTGCGGCAATGGCCGCTTCGTGGTCGGCCTTGCGCTGTTCCGGCGTGTACCAGTTGAGCCGCACCTGGACCGGAGCGTTCGAGGTGTCGGGCGTGATCTTAACCTCGATGGCGTGCGCGCCTTCGGCCAGATCGATGGCCCTACGGACGTTGTCCAAGCCGTCGGTGGTAGGCACGGCGTCGTCCTGATTGGCCTGGAGAATGTCGCCGTGCACCCCGCCCTGGAAAGCACCGGTTGCCGCCCGCGGTTTCCCGTCGATGGAGATGTTGGCGTTGGTGCCGAGGGCCTGTAGGTATATCCAGTAGTTGCCTGCGCGAGGCACGCTCAGCGTGCCCTTCCAGGTCAGGGTCGAGTTGGGCGGCAGTGCATTGCCGCCCTTGGCCGTGAAATCAAGCTGAGCATCGGTCTGAACTACGGCGCCCGACGCGTTCATGCGCTCGAGGCCGGGCCGCCCGTCGTGGCTAAGGGCGCTGGCCGGCACGGTGGCGCCGGTCATGTCGTCGTCTACAGCGAAACCAATCTTCGAGTTGCCGGAGATCTTCCTCATCGCCTCGAGCGGGCCGACCTGCCGCTCGGGCAGGCCGACGGAACGCTCCCCACTGGTGCCGATGGCCATCACTTGCCCCGCGCCGGGGCCGATCAGCACTACTTGGTCGAGGTCGGCGGCCTTCAGCGGCAGGGCTCCGCCCTCGTTTTTGAGGAGCACAGCGGCGTCTTCGCCGGTCTTTTCGATGATCTTGGCGTTCGCGTCAATCGACTGCGGGGTGATCGCGTGCTTCGATAGGCCGTCGAGGTATCCGAGCCTAACGATCTCGTAAAGGACGTGCCCGGCGGCGCGGGTAACGGCGGCCTCAGTCACAGCGCCGTCTTTGAGGGCCTGCGGCATCTTCTTGGCATCGAGCTTGACTCCGAAGTCCCCGCCCATAAAGCCCTCGGGAGCCGGTTCCTCGGGAAGGTGTCCTCCGAAAAAGGCTTCAATAAAATCGCCAAACGGCCGCGGGGGAGGCGGAGGCGGCTGCGAGTCAAAGAAGGATGGAATCGGGAAGCCTCCCGGCGCCGGCGGACCCGGCATCTCCATGTCCAGGCCGGCGTTGATGAAGGTCACGGCGTGCGTGGCACCCCAATCCGAGGTGACAAAGCCCTTGAACCCTACCTCGTCGCGCAGGATGCGGGTCAGGCTCGACTCATTGCCGCAGGCAAACGTTCCGTTCAGCCGGTTGTAAGAGCACATCAGGGACGCGACGCCGGCCTGCACGGCCGCCGCGAACGGCGCGGCATAGACCTCGTGCAGGGTCTGGTCGTCAATCCAAACGTTGGGGGCATCGCTGTCGTAGCCCACAAAATGCTTCACCTGGGCCATAACATGCTGCGATTGTATGCCTCGGATTTCGGCGGCGCCGATCTCGCCCGTCAGGAAGGGATCCTCGCCGAACGTATTGTAGCCGCGGCCAAACTCCAGATCGCGGTCGAGGTTCACAAACGGCTGCAAGGCGACGTCAATGCCCAGGGCGCGAGCTTCGCGGCCGATCACCACCCCGTTCAGCTCAGCATCCTTCGCGCTGAAGGTGGCGGCTACGCCCATCGTTGCCGTCTCCGCCTGCGAAGGATGGCGCGTGAGCACACCGGGCGGTCCGTCGGCGAAGCGCAGTCCGGGGATGCCCAACCTCGGAATCCCTGCCAGATAGCCGGCCTGGCCTTGATAGACCGCCGGGTCTTCTTGCGTTCCGTGGATCAGTGTCAGTTTCTCCTCGAGCGTCATCTGGCTCAGTAGCTTGTCCACACGAGCGTCGCCGGTCACCACCGGCACGCTGTTCTGCGCGGCCGTCAAACCAGCGCTCGTCAAGAGCGCAACCCCCAGTGCGGCGACGGACACAATTATGTTTGTCTTCCTGTGAAATGGTTTCATTCTGGCCTCCCTGGCCGCATGTCTGTTGGATTTCCCCTGCCCAAAATCGTCGAATGGAGCCCGGTGGTTCCTGGCGCCACGGCCGCAAGAGCACGAGACGAACATAACGCAATGCGTATTTAGCATCCTAAGCGACAGCAGTATACCCGGGATTTCCATTTTGGTCTTCTGGCAGCCCTCACTATACACCCATGCAAGTGGTTCGCAATCACAGTCTTTGCAGTCTTGATGCCAGCGTGCCATCCGGCAGCCGGCGGGGTGCCGTCGGAACGGCCCGCCGTGCGCTTTGCTGTGATGTACACGAATGCAGACGGGTCATCGCCTACCCGCAGTAACGGCGTAGCGTTTGCCGATTCCCCGTCACTTGGTAGTCGGCTAACCGCCGATGTGACCTTCACGGTCCCGATACGGGCTTCAAGGAAACAGATCCTCCCTTGTCGCCAAGGGATTACCAATAAGTGTCGATAACAGCCCAACCCACCACTTTGTTCGGATTTGGAACGATAAACGCCCTTCCCACGCCCGAACCCCGTTTGCCCATGCCTGCGAGGCCAGATGATGGGAAGCCGACTTTTCATTCCCAATCCATTTTGAGTGCGCCCAGCACCCATTAGGCTCACTGCGACTTTTAGGAAGTTCTGCCTTGCAGCCGGGACCACTTCGCGGTCGGTCCAGCACGGAGAGGTGTTGCTGCAGACAGCACTCCCGGGAACTGTTCGGCAACTTGAACTGTCCAGGATAGTCCTATTGCGTTGACTTAGCTGCAAGCGCGGCCTAAGATGGCTACCAAAGGCGGAACCCTCGCTATGATTGGCAAGAAGATTTCTCACTACCGCTTGAAGGCTGACGCGCTCATTGTAAGGGAAGCTTGTCTGGCTGGTTCTCCAAAGCGCTCGACTTGTCGCGACCAACAGGGTGTATACCCGTGAGCACCGGAAGGCCACCATGAACATTCCGCTCTATCTATAGATACCTGAAGTTGGAGAGGGCCAGATTCTGCTCTTATAAGTGCAAAGGAGGCCATTCCATGATGAAAAGAGACTTCTCCACTCGGGCTGTGATCGCTGTGCTCCTTCTAGCTCTTAATCCTACGCTCTCTTCGGGAACGGTTCGGGACCCTCGCAAAGAGGGGGCCATTGAGGGCCAATTGGCGGGCATCTCTCCTCAAAGTGTTGAGGTCTTCAAACAGGCCACAAAAGCGATGGATGAGGGATCAGCGGAACAATCGGCCCGGCTTTTCGAGAAAGTGCTAACCAAGGCCCCCGACTTTGATCCAGCAGTGCGGCGTCTTGGCTTTTCCCTGATCAAGCTTGGACAGCGCGAGAAGGGGATGCAGCTTCTGGAACGCGCCTTGTCGCTACAACGCTCCAGCGAGAACCTCATTAGCCTGGCCTCCCAACTGGCATATCCTGATGGAGGGAAGGCCAGTCGTGCCGAGGAGGAGAGGGCTTTGCTTCTGCTGAATGAAGCGTGGCAGATAGATAATGATCAAGAAGCGTTGTTCATGCGAGCCCAATTGTCTTTGGATTTGAGAAATGAAGGGGTCTTTCGCGAGGCTACGCGCCAGTGTATGGACCTCTATCCCAAGGAAATGGGCACCCATTATTTCAATGCCATCCGGGCTGCCATGGATGAAGAATGGATTGAATCTGAGAACGAAATCAAACGGGCTGGAGAATTAGGATTGGATCCTAAGGTGGTCCGTAGCTTTCTGGAAAGTGGTGTGCACAGTCACGTCCAAAGGTGGCGCTTTACTTTCTATGCGCTCTATTTTCTGGCCGCATGGGCGCTGGGACTTGTTTTGATATTCCTCCTGGGCAAAGCCATGTCGAAAATGACGATGCATGCTCTAAAAGAGGGCGACCCCAATGAATTGAACAAACAACTGGGTGCTCATTTCAAAAAGGTCTACCGCATACTCATCAATTTTGCCGGAGTCTATTACTATATCTCTCTGCCCGTTTTGATTTTCCTCCTGGTCGGACTGGCATGCTCTGTTTTTTATGCTTGCTTCCTGCTCGGCCGATGGCCCATCAAGTTGCTTGTGATGTTAGGGGTGGTTACTGTTGCTACGATTTACCAGATGATCCGAACGCTCTTCATCCGGCCCACGCTCAAGGATCCAGGCCGGGCTCTGAAGCAAGAAGAGGCCCCCGGCCTCTGGCAACTGGTTGGGCAGGTGGCGCAAAAGGTCGGGACGCGTGCAATTGAGGAAATTCGAATTACTCCAGGCACCGATCTGGCTGTGTATGAAAAAGGATCGGGTCGCCAGCGGGCTCGAGATCAGGCGAATCGGATCTTGATTCTCGGTGTCGGTGTGCTATATGGGTTCCAGCAAAATGCGTTTCGAGCGGTCATTGCCCATGAGTACGGCCATTTTTCCCACCGGGATACGGCGGGCGGCGATGCGGCGATGCGCGTCAATACCGATATGACGACCTTTGCAATCGCAATCCTTATGCAGGGTCTGGCGGTTTGGTACAACATCGCGTTTCAGTTCTTAAGGCTCTACCATTTCCTTTTCCGCCGCATCAGCCACGGGGCTTCCCGGCTGCAAGAAGTGATGGCGGACATTGTAGCGGTCAAACTATACGGGGCGACCGCCTTTGAGGAAGGGTTACGCCATGTTGTCTTTCGAGATACCGAATTCAGCCACACCGCCTCTCAGATTAATTCCAGCCGCGAGTTTCAAACTGCGGCCCATTTGCGGACGCTCTTTGAGCCGAGCAGCTCTTCGCCGGCACAGCAGCGGTTCATCGCAAGAGACGCCGAAAAGAACCTCAACTGCCCTACATCAGAGGATGACACCCATCCAGCCCCCTGCGATCGTTTCGCGTTGGCCCGAAGGATTCACGATTCCGTCCTGCCTGAGGAGGACGGGTTCGTGTGGGACCTTTTTGTGGACAAGGTCGGCCTTACCCAAGAGATGGTGCAATTGCTATGCGCCCGACTCGGAATGGCATCAGCAGGCACTCAATGACACAAGAAGGCGGGGAGAAGGCAAGGATCACATCTCTTAAATCACAATCGGTGCTTGGCCCGTAAGGAACAATGACAACCCCATGGCCACTTGGAAAGTCATTGCGCTAGTCAGTGGTAATATCGAAGGCGTTTCAGGCCCGGCTGCTCAAGACCGGCCGGGAACCCACGAATGGCTTGTCTGGGAAGGGCCAGCCGCTGACAAAGCTGAAGCCCTCCAAAGTGCCGAGAAAGCTGATCCCAGGGTTGACCTGGAGTGGATGCGCATTCGGCACGAGAGGGATCTAGATATAGGGTAGGATCTCTCTTGGTCTCAGAGCGTTACTGGAGCCACTTCGTCGGTGGTCGGCGCATCTGCTCATTTTCCGCTAAGCCACCGATTGGCGCCTTCGAGTACTCCTGGAACCTTTGCATCGCTTCACGCTTGTGCTCCTCCCAATCACGGATGTAGTCCCATCTTTCCTTCAAAGGTTCCCACATCCAAAAACTCCGGAGCTCGGTGAGCTCGTTGTCGGAGAGCATGTCGGAGCCAATCAGGAGCAGCGTCCCGCAACCAGGACAGCACCTCTTCTTCCTGTAGGCGAAGTCCCACTTGCAATGGGGACATTTGTAGCGCTGTGGTCGGACTCTCAACAGCTTCCTTCCTCCCACGGTCCGTTGCCGGGCAAGGGGTTTCGTCGCCCTTTCGAGGCAGCGCCCATGCGGATCCCGGAGCGCGACGGCACAGGACAGCACGGCTACCGGACTGCCCGCAGGGGCTCAGACTGGCCGACGTCAGATCGACTTCACCTAGTGTAGTGTCCCCAACGCTTCTTTACATTTGGCGACTTTGGACATGATTCTTTCGACCGAGGCGGTCCATACAAAGACACGAGGATTCTGGTTGTGATTGTCCAAATATTCCTTGATGGCAGCGATCAGCTCGGGCACGCTTCGAAAAGTACCGCGTCGGATGCGTTTGTTGGTAATTTCCCGGAGCCAGCGCTCGACCATGTTTAACCAGGAGCTCGACGTGGGGACAAAGTGCAAGTGAAATCGCGGATGGC
>JBEKUR010000273.1:0-7368 GCA_049514855.1 Terriglobia bacterium | reverse complement strand
CCTCTTGGACGGCTTCCCGCACCGGAACGTTCAATGAGCTTTTACTGGCTCGAGCCCTGACGGGGTTCGCTGCCGGGACGCTTTCCACATGTTCCATCACCTATGCCGCAGATTGGTTTGAGTACAGCGTGCGGGGTAGAGCGCTGGGATTGATCTCGAGCGCCTATTTTGCTGCTCCCATCCTTGGTGTCCCGCTGGCAGCGCAAATAGCCGACCGCTACGGCTGGCGGCGAGCTTTCCTGTTGTTCGCAATCTTGGCTTTAGCCACAGCGGCGCTCTCCGTCAGCTTGCCGAAAGATCGGTTGAATCCCCAGCCCTCCTCAGACAAGTTGAGGGCGGCCGGCCGATCTTTTCGTTCATTCCTTGTTCGGCGTGACACGGCTGCTGCCTTGGGCATCGCTTTCCTGGTGTCCGGTGGGCTGGTCGGATTCCTCACTTATGTCGGCCAATGGTTGCACAGCCAATTCGCCATCTCCACCCGAACCATAGGATGGGTTTTTATGCTCGGCGGCCTGGTGGCTGTGGGAAGCGCTCCGTTAGGCGGCATCATTTCTGACCGCATCGGGAAACGCTCGGTGGCCATTGTCAGTAACATTATCCTTGCGCTTGCGGTGGCGTTAATCCCGCTCTTTTCCTGGGGGCTTTGGCTGCTGGCGGCTTTTTCCGTGGCCAGCTTGGGCGCCGCCCTTCGGCAGGGGCCTTTGACAGCGCTTATCACTGAGCTCGTTCCTTCGACCCAGCGCGGCGCCTTCATCGCCCTCAGGAACATATTTTCCCAGGCCGGCATCGGCATCGCCGCCTTCCTGGGTGGATTGCTGTACGAACGGCACGGCTACGGGGCGGTGACAACACTCTGCGCGGTCATGACGGGCGTGGTTGTTCTCCTCTTGATTACACACATTGTGGAACCGCAGCCGATCCAGGAACGGGTGTAGGGAAGAAAGCAGAAATCAGAAATCAGAAGTCAGAAGTCAGGAGTCGGGAGTCAGGAGTCAGGAGTCAGAAGTCAGAAGTCAGGAGACAGAAGAGAGAAGGGAGAAGAGAGAAGGGAGAAGGGAGAAGGGAGAAGGTCTTGGCCATCCCGGGCCGGCGGGTTGGCAGAGGCACCAGCCGCCAGGTCGAGGGCGCTTCCGACTGATTTCTGCCTACTGCCTACTGCCTACTGCCTACTGCCTACTGCTTACTGCCTACTCGCTCTTCCCGGGAGGGTCGATTGGTGTCGAAGCGAAGAATCTGGCAAATCATCCGAAACGTGATATTGATACTGGCTGCGCTGGCCGCCGGTTTCTTCTTTCTCTTCGTTCCCTGGTTCATCGTAAACATTGGCACCACGGGGCGCTATCACTACCCCGACCCAAACGATGGGAAGACACCCATATCGTACCGAATGAATTTCAAATGGGTCGAGTTCCCCTCCAGTGATGGCGTGCTGCTCAAGGGCTGGTATGTCCCTGCCACGAGCGAGGCGCGCGGCACGATTGTCTATTGCCACGGGCTGAACCGCACGCGCACGGAGATGTTGCCCATGGCGGCCTTCGGCTACGCGCTGGGTTACGATGGCTTGCTTTTTGACCTCAGGCACCAGGGAGCGAGTGGAGGCGCGTTGACGACCTTGGGGTACAAAGAGCGTCTGGATGTGATAGCCGCCGTTCGCTATGCCCTTTATCAACAAGGGGCGCCGCGCCCCGTGATCTTGTGGGGCGTCTCGATGGGTGCGGCGGCCGCTCTGCTGGCAGCGGCGGAGTCGCCGGAAGTTGCAGCCGTAATCTCCGACAGTTCTTTCCTCTCCTTGCGGGCAACTGTCGAACACCACTGGAAGCTATTCTTTCATCTTCCAAGCTTTCCCTTCGCCAATGAAATTGTCCATGGGATCGCTTGGCGGGGAGGTTTCCGCCCTTCCGACTTTGACCTCGTCAAGGCAGTGATAGGTATCGGTAGTCGCCCCATTCTCTTCGTCGCTCTCCAGGATGATCGCAGGATGCCACCTTCCATCGCTCGAGACCTTTATTCATACGCAGCCAGCCCGAACAAAGCTCTGATCGTCCTGCCCGGCCACCGCCACGGCGAAGGTTTTAATCAGGCGACGGAACAATATGAGATTGCGGTCAAGCAATTCCTGTCGAGCCTAGCCATGCCCCAGCCCTAACCACCCCCTCGCCCTCTCCCGCCGCGGCGGGAGGGGAATATGGAACTCCCCTCCTCAGTTGAGGAGGGGTTAGGGGGTGGTGCGGACTCAAGCCGCATTGACAGATTATTGAGCGTGTCATACTGTGATGGGCTATCTGTGTAGCGTACTATTAAACGGGTGAAGCGCAAAGTGTGTCAATATGCCACACATATGCGCGTTTCAGTATATCTGCGGAATTATTATAACCCGTTGAAAACACACGGTAACATGACCTCTCCGGCGCTGAAAGCTTCAAAAAAACGAGACAAGTGGAAAAGATGGAACACCCCTCTGCCCTACAGTAAGCGCGCAAGGAGCTTTTCAAACTGCTCGAGGGTCAACTGTTCTGCCCGAATGCTTGGAGGTAGTTTAAGACCTGCCAGCTCTGTTTCCACGCGCTGGCGCGGGTAAACTGGTGCGAGGTTATTCAGCAGGTTCTTCCTCTTGTGCGCGAAGCACAACTTCACGAACTCCAGCAGCGCTTTCCGCTGCTCGACCGGGAGCTGGATTCCCTTCATCTGAAAGGTGACCAGGGCCGAATCGACTTTGGGCGGAGGCGAGAATGCCCCCGGGGGAATGCCGAACTCGATGCGCGGGTTCGTATGGAGCTGCGTCAGGACCGTCAAATATCCGTAATGGCGCGAGCCGGGCAAGGCGCTGAGCCGGTCGGCGACCTCCCGCTGCACAACGAGTCCCATGCCGCTGATCGAGCCGGCAAAATCCAAGAGGTGATGAAGGATGGGCGAAGTGATGTAATAGGGCAGATTCCCGAAAACGAAACACCGCTCCCGTTGGTAGCGGCGGCAAAGGGTGGCGAGGTCGCTCAGGAGAACATCGGCTTCAAGGACTTCAATCCCCAGCTTGTTTGAGAACTTTTGTTGAAGCATCCGCGCCAGCTCACGGTCAACTTCGATGGCGACGACTTGCTGGGCTCGCGCCGCCAGAAGCTCGGTCATCGCCCCCCGCCCTGGGCCGATCTCGCAGACCAAATCATTGGACTGGATCGCCAGGCTATCGACGATTCGGCGCTGAAACCGCCGGTCGCGGAGAAAATGCTGGCCAAGCTTGGGACGAGCAGACTGGGGCACGGAAAGAGATTGTACCTTAAGAACATGTCCACAAGAAGTCGTCTGCCCTTGACAAGGCTGGGGAGCATCCTCTAACGTAGCTTAGTAAGATACTGGAATCTTTAAGCCACTAAATGAGGTACCTTTGTGCGTATTGTCTTTGTAGCATCTGAAGGTGTGCCCTTCTCGAAGACCGGTGGACTGGCAGACGTGGTGGGGGCACTGCCGAAAGCTCTGGCAAAGATGGGTCATAAGCTCGAGGTTGTGCTGCCACGCTACAGGATGACCAAGCCCGGCAAGCCTGAAGGCGAGATGCAAAGTCTGACCATCGCGCTGGGTTCCGGTTACAAGTTTGTCTCCATTCAGAACGCTGGTGTGGCGAGTAAAGTCCGCACGTTTCTGGTCGAATGCCCCTTTTTCTTCGACCGCGCGGGACTGTACCAGGAGATGGGTGAGGATTATCCTGACAATGCACAGCGTTTTGCAGCGTTCAGTTTCGCGGCGCTGGAACTGATAAAGCGCTCGGCGACCCCGCCGGATATCATCCACTGCCACGACTGGCAGACGGCGCTGGTTCCTATTTATTTGCGCAATCTTTACCAGGACGACGAATTCTTCCGCAACACTTCCGTCGTCTTCACCATCCATAACGTAGGGTACCAGGGGCTTTTCCCGCCGCATATCCTGCCGCAGATTTCTCTGCACGCAGGTTTATTCACGGTGGATTTCCTGGAGTATTATGGAAAGGTCAACCTCTTGAAAGGGGGAATTGTCTTTTCTGATTTTATCACCACGGTCAGTCGGAAGTACGCGGAGGAAATCCAGACGCCCGAGTTCGGCTGTGGCCTCGAGGGAGTCTTACGGGCGCGAAGGGACCGTCTCCAGGGTATTCTGGACGGCGTGGACTACCACGCCTGGAGTCCGGCCACGGACAAGCTGCTCCGCGCCCGCTACAGTGCGAAGGATATGAAGGGCAAGGTAGCGTGCAAGAAGGCTCTGCTGGAAAGAATGGGGGTGAATCGGCCGGTGCTTGACCGGCCGGTCATCGGCATCGTTTCGCGTTTTGCGCCTCAGAAAGGCTTCGACCTCATCGCCGAAATCGCGGAGCAGCTTGCGGCCTTGGACCTTTACATTGTCGCGCTGGGAACGGGCGACCCTGTTTACGAAGAACTTTTCCAGTTCATGGCGGCCCGATATCCGGACAAGTTTTTGGTGGCTGTCGCTTACGACAACACCTTGGCGCACCAGATTGAAGCAGGGTCAGACATGTTCTTGATGCCCTCGCGTTACGAGCCCTGTGGGCTGAACCAGATTTATAGCCTGAAATATGGGACCGTGCCCATTGTCAGGGCCACCGGTGGTCTGGATGATACGATTGCAGCTTTTGACGGCCAGTCGGGCACAGGCTTTAAATTCAGCGAGTACACCGGCGCGGCGTTGCTCAATGCGATCGAACAAGCTATCGCAGCCTATCACCAGCCCCAGGTGTGGCAGCAATTGGTTCGCAACGGAATGCGAGAAGATTTCTCGTGGGGAAGGTCGGCAAGGCAGTATTTGGAGATCTATGAAGCGTTGCAGAAGCGAAAGGCCACTCCTGAATCCGAGGCTGAGACCTCGAACGGATAGCGAGTCACTGTCATGCTGAGCGCAGCGAAGCATCTCGCCCTGCCTTTTGTCGGCGGAAAAGTCCAGAGTGAGATTCTTCGCGCAGTTTATCCTGAGCGGGCAGAGCGAGATCCTTCGCGGAGTTTACCCTGAGCGGCAGGGCGAGATTCTTCTCCCGCAGGGCGGGATCAGAATGACAGCGAAGGGCTCAGGATGACAGCAGGGCAGACGAGTGCGCGGAACAGGCCTGCGCAAGAAGTTATTGGCGAGGAATACTAATCTGTGGAGGTTTTGAGACGATGGCGGGCGGTCATACTCTGGAATTTTCTGAGCAGAACTTTGAGGAGGAAGTTTTGAAATCCGACAAGCCGGTTCTGGTCGATTTCTGGGCAACGTGGTGTGCACCCTGCCGGATGATGGCGCCTGCTGTCGATACAATTGCTGAGGCGTATGCCGGCCGTGCCAAGGTTGGAAAACTCAACGTGGACGAAAACCTCACGGTCACCAGCCGTTACCGAATCCGAGGTGTCCCCACCCTGCTTCTTTTCAAAGACGGTCAAATCCAGGACCAAATCGCGGGGGTCGCCTCCAAAGAGGCCATCAGCAAGCTGCTCGATAAGCACCTCTGACCTTCCAGGATGCTCGCGGTCCGAGTTATCGAGAGGGCGTTCATCTCCTGTAAACCTGGATTTCCAATTGCGTTCGTTTTAGGTCATTGGCTTTTGAATCTCAACAGGCCACTGTCTCCAGTCGACAGGCGGTTGACGGGCAGGAGATTGCCTGACCCAAGCCGGGAGCAGCCGGGGCAGGATGAGGCTGAGGACCAGGTAAGATCATGAGCGAAAGAGTCTGTCCATGGTGGCTGGGATACCTGTTGGTGAACCCCCTCAGGAAGCTCGTCTACAAACCGGAGAATATTCTGAAGCCGTACATCAATGAGGGGATGACTGTGCTGGAAGTTGGAAGTGGGATGGGGTTTTTTACTTTGCCGATGGCGCGCCTGGTTGGAGAATCGGGCCATGTGGTGTGCGTCGATCTGCAAGAAAGGATGCTCAGGGCAGTCAAAAAACGTGCAGTCAGGGCAGGACTGAGCAATAGAATTGAATTGCGCGTCTGCACGCCCACATCCCTTTGCATTGATGATTTGGCGGAAAAGGTCGATTTTGCGTTGCTATTTGCAGTTGTGCATGAGGTTCCGGAGGCAAAACAATTTCTCTCAGAAATTC
Organism: Terriglobia bacterium; assembly: GCA_049514855.1. Classification (GTDB taxonomy): domain Bacteria; phylum Acidobacteriota; class Terriglobia; order UBA7540; family UBA7540; genus CAVROP01. The sequence continues at coordinate 1,303 of JBEKUR010000273.1, read as the reverse complement.
AAAGGTCGTTAAGAAAAGGTGGATTGCTCTTGTTTTCGGAACCCGCCGGCCACGTCTCAAGAGAAGCGTTTGGAGGCACGTTGTCAATTGCGCCAATGCTGGGATTCCGTATAGCAGGTTCTCCAAAGATAAGATCGAGTCGCTCCAGTCTGTGGGTGAAGGACTAGTCAAACGGATTTGAAATTCTCCGCCCTCCTGAGGCAGTCGAGGGTCGAGAGTTGAAAGTCGAAAAGGGCGATACCGCAAAAATGTGTGCGACAACCTGCACAGAGTTTAGCGGTAAGAATTAAATACAAACGTCCAAAGTAGTGCTACATGCTTATTCCAGTACTCGGATGACGTGAACAGGATCAACATGCCAGTTAATGTGGTTGTGGTGGGCGCCCAATGGGGCGACGAGGGCAAGGGTAAGGTCGTCGATACTTTGGCGGAGCACTTTGACATCGTGGTCCGCTACCAGGGAGGCGCCAACGCTGGCCACACCGTTTACGTCAACGGCAGGAAATTCATTCTCCAGCTTCTCCCGACAGGCATCGTGCGGCCGGATAAGACTGCAGTTATCGGAAACGGAGTTGTGGTTGACCCGGAAGCCTTGTTACGCGAGATCAAAGCCGTGGAGGGAAACGGTGTGCGAGTGGATGGTCGCCTACTCATCAGCGATCGCGCGCACCTGATTCTGCCTTACCACCGAGCTCTCGAAGTGGCCGCGGAAGAGGCGCGAGGCGCAGGAAAAATCGGCACGACGGCTAAAGGGATCGGTCCCTCCTATGAGGACAAGGCTGGCCGCCGTGGGCTCCGAGCCGGCGATCTTCGCAACCCGGAATTGTTCCGCCGCCGGTGCAGCGAAGTCGTTGCGGAGAAGAACCGTATTGCCTCGGCGCTGTTTGGGGGCGCCGCCCTCGACCCGGTGGCCCTGGCTGACTGCTACTTGGAAGTCGCCCAGCACATGGTGCCGTTTCTTGCGGACGTCTCTGCCTATTTGAATGCCGAGATCGACCGGGGAAAGCGAGTGCTCTTCGAAGGTGCGCAAGGTACGCTTCTGGACCTGGACCACGGAACCTATCCTTTCGTGACCTCATCCAGCGCTTCGGCGGGTGGCGCTTGCACAGGCACCGGCGTGGGGCCAACGCGCATCCAGTCTGTAGTTGGCGTTTCAAAAGCCTATGCCACGCGCGTGGGGAGTGGCCCATTCCCAACCGAGGCCAAGGGTCCCGAGGGTGAAAAGATTCGAGAACGCGGAGGAGAGTATGGCGCGGTCACCGGGCGGCCGCGCCGCTGCGGTTGGTTTGATGTGGCGGCGGCC
>JBEKUR010000272.1:0-7391 GCA_049514855.1 Terriglobia bacterium | reverse complement strand
GGCCTATCTACCCGACAGGCTCGGGAGTTCCCTCCCGGCCTCAGCGCAGATCGGCCTCCGCCGCCGGACACCGCTAACTCCAGGGACTGTTTTACACCCGAAATCAACGGCGAAGCAAAGATACAAGAGCAGAACTCCGCCTACGAGGTCTGCGGCTAGAATGATCATCCTAAGTGGGAACCTGAGAATGAACGGACCAGCGGCGGAGAAGAGCTAAATGCGTGTTGGAGCCTCAACAATCTGCCGTTCGGTGGCTTGCCTTGCGGTCCCGCTGGCGATACCGGGAAGCGCTTTCGCCTGGGGTCGCGAAGGCCATCAAATCATAGTGATTGTGGCAGAGCATTATATGCGCCCGAAGACCACTGCTCACATGCGGGAGCCGCTCGCCCCCGAGAGCGCTGAAGAGGCCTCCGTGTGGGCCGATGAGTACCGGTGCGACCACCGCGAAACCGGCCCATGGCATTACATCGACATCCCCCTGGCGGATTCCAAGATCGACTTGGCCCGCGAGTGCGCTAACGGTGATTGCGTAATCGCCAAGACGGAGCAATTTCTCGCCGTCCTGAAAGACCCGAAGGCCGGCAAAGACGCCAAGGCGCAGGCCCTCAAATCCGTGATTCATTTCGTGGGCGACTTGCACCAGCCGTTGCACGCCGAGTGAGTTGTTTCCGAGTGCGCCAGGCACAATTGCGAAGGTGATAGTTTGGATCGCATCTCCGATTTGCCGCCTTGCCGGACAATGATCCGAAAGCATGTGATTTTGGCACAATCTGGATGATGAGACGCCGTATTAGCGAAATCAGCGAGTTGCGCACTGCGTTTAGCCCCCCCCTTTTAGCACGCCTCTTATTTGCCTGGACGGCTTTCCGCTTTTGTAGTATTGAGAAAGCAAGGGTTTTGACGCATGTCGAACAGCATACAAGCGCCGCCACGTTTGGCTGCTGGCTCGGACACAGGCGAGCGCGCTTGGTGAAGCCATAACTTCATGAGTGGACACTCAGGAGGACGAACATGATGACTCACCGAAAAGGGAGCGATCAATATTTGGTGTCAAAACCGGCGCGTTTTTTCGAAAAGGAACTCGTAGGCGAGGAGCCGCCATCTTTTGCGACGATGCAGACGCTCTACAATTTGGCCAGGGAACTGTTCGGGCGCCATCCCTGGGATCTGTTGACCGAAGATGAGCTTGTGCTAGTCGAGGGGGCGGCCTCACAAGAGTTGTGCTTCTGCTCGGTCCTGGGGGCGCTCGGGCAAGTAAGAGCCCTGCACGTGTATATTGGCCCCGAGGGCTATCGTTTTTTCCAGAGGCTCCAATCAGGCGAGAAGATGACGGTCGGGGAATTCTTCGCGGCTCAGCGCAGCGTTTACGTGGAATTTGTCCGACTCAGCGAGTTAACAGCAGTCGACCGAGGGTTGCTTAAAGTCATGGGCCACCTGTTGAAAAGGGGCACACTCGCGCCGATCTTCCGTTCCAATCGGCCTGGACATCACCCTTGGTATGTGACAGAGGGTGAAGCCCGGATGTTGGCGGAATGTCAGCGGGCCTTGATCGCGATCTGCGACATTCGCAAGGCGAAGCCGGCTCTCGATTTCTGGGAAAAGGAAAGCGTTTATCCCATGATGTCACGCCGAGCAGAGGAGGGGAATGAGGCGAAATACGAGATACACCTGGTGGACGCACCCAGCTTCCCTCTGCCAATGCCCAATTTCGCCACCTTAGATGAGGCTCGCATCCACCGCATCCGAGACAGTGGGTATCCATTCCAGGGAGTGCTCGAGGTCGATCACTTCTACGGGACCGGGATGATCGGTGAAAAGAACCAGCGCAAGTCTTGTTTGCGCATGGGCCTAGCCATTGACGCCCAGAGCGGGTTCGCTTACCCGCCGGAGGTGAGTTCGCCCGAACCTTCCACGGGGGACGTACTCATGCGCGTGACCCTCCGAGCGATCGAGAGCGCCTGCGCACTGCCCCGTGAGGTTCATGTGCGAGGTGGCGAATTCAAACTCCTTCTCGAGCCATTGGCGCAGGCATTAGGATTTTCCGTGAGGGCCATGAAATCTCTGCCCGCTCTCGACTTTGCCAAGTGCCAACTCTTGGAGATGATGGGAGATCCATGGCCGTTGCCGCCTCCCTGACGATCAGACTGCGGCGACCTCTCGGTTTGCAAGCTAAGGCGGCATCCGTCTCTATGCCCCCAATGGCCGGAGCGACGGCGGGGCTGGTCCTACGACTGCCATTCGATACAACATCGTGGTTCGGCTAGTCGGAAAAGGTGGGTTGATCCGGCTCAAGGGATCACCATCGGCTCGGCATCCGCAAGGCGGCAAATTGTGCCAAAGCCGTGCGACTCCTCGTCCCATTTCACACCGTGCACCGGCACGACCATCTTCGGTCGGACGGCTAAAGCGAAGGCGCGCAGATCGGCCGGCGAGGCGTGGCCGCTGGTGTGGATACAGGCGATCTCGGCTCCCCCCGTTCGACACCATTCCAGCGCTTCTGCGATATCCGGTTCCGACAGGTAGCCGCGCCACATCGAGAAGTTGAAGGCATCATCGGCCGTGGGCACAACGCCGGCGCGCTGATAATCGGCGATCAAGGCACGGCGCAGCATGACGACGCAACGGCCCTGAACGAGGTGCCTGGCCGCCATGCCATGAGGCACCATTCTCACGACGAAGTCGTCTCGGCCGATTTTCCGATAATAGCCACGAAGTCTTCTCGTCACGACAACCCTCAGGTTCGTGAAGCCCGCGCGCGGTACACGGGTGGGGCAACGAGAGCGTGCGTATTTGGCGGTGAAGTACAGGATTACAAATGGTTCGGCCAGCAGTATGTTTACGCGAGCAACGAGAATCCATCGCTCCAACAGGGAAGCGCTTGTGCGGGCGACACGATGTCAGATCCAATAGGCGCGACTTTCGACCAAGTCTATAACAACTCCTTCCACTACGTGATCTGGAACGACCAGTTTTACGATGATCCTGCAATCAAGGGATGCACCAAGGAATGTGGCGCTCCCTGGGGCCATTCGAAAGGCATGCTCGCCTGGAATGACGCTGGCGAAGGGTTTGTGTTGCAGGTCACGACGCCATCTTGGCCAGCATCAGGCAACAAGAAGTTCCCACGCAAGACAGACGGCAATACGCTGGGTTGCGTGAATGACGACAACGTGGAAGTCAGTCAGCACTTTTTCGCTTTGAGGCTGACCAAAGATGATCTGGTCAAGGTCCTGATGGCGCTTCAGAATGCGAGCGTAGTGACCGACCCTAAGAATCCACAAATTGTAAACAACGGAGGACCTGCCGACGTCCAAGAGCTGGTACAGAATCTCGGAATCAAATCCAATAGCCAGGATCAAACGAAGGCAGAACTTTCCAGCGGAGTGGAATTGATTTCGAAGCCTTCGGGCCTCCATGTGCCGCCATGGCAGTTGATTTCGGCTGTTCTTGGCGGCGTTTCTCTGAGGGCCGCAACGTGGTGGGCGAATCCCAAGATCTATACGACATCGCTATCTACGGACATTACTTGCTGGAATGATTCGCTCGGGAAACCTGGGCCTGTCGAGATTGCCACAACGGGGAATTGGGCCGGGAAAGAATTCGGCCTAACAGGAGGACCCGGTCCCAATTTCAATCATGCGAAGGCTGGAGTGTCGACTGCCGGTAATAAACATTACTCAGTTTTCGGTGACATGAACCAGCAAGGCTCTGCTTCGGGGCAAAAATGCTCTAGCAGCCAGAACGGACGAGGCGGACTGTTCTACGTGATAGATAATGCAGAGTTTCACGGGAGCCTGCAAACCCTTCTTAAGGGCGGCACAGCACCGACTAAGGCTCCAGCAAAGTGACGGAGGACTCTACGAGGAAACTGATTGCATGCTGGATTCAATGGTTTAAGAAGGGACGGCACACTGTATTGAACCCACTAACAAAGCCGTGGAGCCTGTCCCCTCGCCCAAATTGCAGCGCAGTTCTGGAGGAACTGAGTTCGTCAGCGTGAGCGGATTTGGGCGTGGAAGGGAGTTTTTCGGGCTCAATCCAGCAAAGCACCCGCACAGCATAGTTTCCGAGTGCGCCGTGATCCGCCGGCAATCGACAACGAGCGCCAAAACGGCTTACAACTTCCTGCAATCTTAAGCTCCTTCCATCTTTGACAATTCACTTTTGTTGAGTAGTATAGACAGCACCCCACCGCAACGGGTCGCGTATGACAAGGGAAGACCTGCAACGTTCCCGGAAAGCGTTCGGCAGCGAGATTCCAAATCCATTCGGCACCGTCGCCTAGCACCACCTTCTTTTGGGCGCGACTCCAACCCCGCTCCCAGGCTTCCCGGTAGAGGCGTTGGCCAAATTCTTCGGCGCTTTCAACGGCGCCGGTATAGGGGGTGGAATCCGGATCGCGGATCGGGTAGCCCTCCCGATCCCAGGTTGTCTGCGTGAACACGCATCCCAACTTCACTTCCCGTGTATGGGCGGGTTGGCCCTCTGTCTTGCCTTGCCGACCCACCGTCTCCTTTTTCACCACCGGCACTCCCGTCCCGTCCATTTTCACATACAGGATGGGAATCGGCTCGCCGCCCATCACGGGAAGGTTCAACTGGAGAGCTTGTTGAGTTTTCTCCCGCTCGCGCTGAGCGATATCGGCACCGATGGCCTCCGCCGTGCGCTCCACCGATTTGGCGGTCACCTCCAAACCGGCCAGAACTTTCATCTGTTCGCGGCCCTCATCGAAGGGAGCCTCCCGGCCCACCAGGGCCTGCATACGGCGCACCCCAGGAGAGAACTCCGTGTTCTCGATGTCCAGTTCGACATCGGCGGGGAATTGGCTGGCGTGACAGGTCGGGCACCAATAGTAGGGACGCGAAACTTGCACCGCGCCCGCGGCGGTCAGCACCGGCTTGGTGCGTAGCTGGTGGCAGCGGGCGGGTCGGCCGCAGGGGCAAGCCACGGTGCGTTGTTTCTGGCTCGGTGCGGGGAACTGAAGCAATTGGCTCAAGGCGGCGGCCCCCGCCCGCGGCCATCGGGCAAAATCCTGGGACAGCTTCCTACCAACTGCCGCGCTCGGCGACGGTATCGATGACTCGGAAGAGCCGCTCCGCGCCGTTCAGCCAGTTCGTCTGGATGGCACGTTCTGCTCGGTCACAGTCCCCTTGCTCGAGCGCTTGGATAATTACCGAATGTTCGTTCACGGTTAAACCAAGTTTCTCCACAATCACACTGGCATAGAGCCGCCAATACCTCTCGGCCTGGGGTTTGACGGCCCTGAGCAGTCTGCGCAAGCGAGGTCCAGCGCTGGCATCCACCACGGTTTGATGAAAACTCAGGTCGAGGTTAAAGATGAGGTTGGGATCCTCTCGCCCTGCCCGACCCAACTCCTGGAGTCCTTCATTGAGTTCTCGCAGCTTCTGGATGACGACGGACCGTGCTGCCAGGTCGAGCTGCGCGGTTTTCCGTGCCGCCAAGCCTTCCAGATGACCGATGATCGCATAGAGCTCCCCAGCGTCTCCCTCAGTAAGGGGAGCCACGGTCAGGCGTTCCTTAGTGCGATCACCGGAGGCTGAATTAATGAATCCCTCACCTTGGAGCATATGAAGGGCGCCCCTCACGGGCGTGCGGCTTACCCCGAGGTGTTCCGCCAGTTCCGCTTCGACAACTCGGCTGCCCGGCGCGAGTCGTCCGTGCACGATCATGTCACGAATCTGCCGGCAAGACTTCCTCAGGTTGCTAACACGTCCCGTGCGCCCCGAGCGCTGATCTCCCTGCGCCTGCCCGCTGACAGAGGTTGAAAGGGTTCCCCTCTCGGCCATCCAATTCTCTGAGTCAGTCTTCATAGGATAACCCCGTGCTTTCGGTATCTTCCGCGGGTATCGAGAAACCCGAGCGTGCCACTAGCTTCAGTTCAACGTGTATGGGAATGCTGTGATCCGCAGTTTGGCTGAACCGTAAGGAATAAGGGAGATCGTCTCCACAGGTTGTTTGCTTTTTACGGGGCTTATGGGCAATGGTCCCGCGGAATCATCTACAATTTGCCAATCCGGTAGCCGTCGCGCTTTCGCTTTAATCTCCACGGGAGCGCCCTCAGCACTGAAGGGTTGATCGCCAAGAGTAGTCTCCGTTACCTCGAAAGACTGTGCGAGATTGTCCTTGTCGATGACCAGCGCGTAGTTCCACGGGGTAGTGGGATAGACCTCCCAATCGGATGCCGGTCCCGTCTGCTTGACCTTGTGCCAGCTCTCCCCGATTTTGAGCGAAAACACCAAAGGCCCGCGTTCCACGGCAATGGAGTTGTTGTACCAACGAGAATTTGCGACCCGCATGGGGAAGCGCAGTTCGACTCCGTCACCGCTCTTCCATTCGCGCTCCACGCGGTAAAACTCGCCTGCTTTCACACCCTCGCGCGCCGTGCCATTGACTGCCACCGTGGCCCCGGTCGCCCACGCAGGAATTCTCAGCACGAGAGGGAACTTGACGGGCTGGGCGGGATTCACAGAGAGGGTTACGGTTTCCCGGAAGGGGTAGTCCGTCTTCTCCACGATGGTCACGGGCGTTCCTTCCGCCACCAAGGTGGACACTTCGCTGGGGCCATACGCGACCGCCGCGAGGCCGTGATCCGGGGTGCTCATCCACAGGTGGGCCACGAACTTGGGCCATCCTTGATGCATGTTGGCAGTGCAGCAGCCGTAATTGGGTTCCAGGCCATAAAGGTTCGAGTCGGGATCGTTAGTCGTCCAGCGGCGGTTCGCCAAGCTGCACATGACTTGGTTCGCCTGCTGATCGTATTGGTGACCCCACATGTCGGCGGTCAGAGTTCCGGGCAGGGCATTATAGGCGATCCTTTCCAGGCGATCTCCCAAACCGGGATCTCCGAGAATGGAGATGTCCGTCTCCAGAGAAAACATGGCTTCCACTACGGCGCACAGCTCCGTTCCTTGCGAAGGGTCGCGCCCGGCGTAGTGCTCGTCCGCTCCAAACACGCCGGACGGCTGCCCATGAAACTGGTCGAGATCATTCAACGTCTGGTACAGACTCTCCCGATCCTTCTGCGCTCCGGTGATCAGCCACCACACGGTGGCAGCCTTCATGGCCATGGCATTGTTCACGCCGTGCGTGGAAAGGTTGGCTTGCGAATGGTCAATCTTCCCTTTGAAGCAAAAATCAGCGAATTGCGCCTCCCAATCGTGCCCTTGAGCGTGCAGTCGGCGAGCTAGCTCCAGCAGGCTCTTGTCCCCGGTGCGGTTGTAGAGCCATAGAATGCTCAGCACCTCGTCGTGCCATCGAAAGATCGCCCACTCCTTGAGCGGCCTCGCATCCAGTTCCTGGGCCTGGTAAGCGAAGTACTTTTGCATAAGGGGAATCACGCGCGGATCGCCTGTGGCCTCCTGATACTGCAT
>JBEKUR010000271.1:0-7395 GCA_049514855.1 Terriglobia bacterium | reverse complement strand
AAGATGATGACAATGCCTTTGGTCGTGAAAATCATCTCCGAATGCAGTGCCACCAGTGGGACGAGCGACCCCAGTGCGGTCGAAAGGCCTATAGCGATGGCGAAATTCAAGGCGATACCGAGAGCGGCTATGCCCAGCCCGAAGAATATCTGGGCCAGACCAAATCCAACACCAAATCCCACAAGGAGAAGAATCTGCTGAGCACCCACCTGCTGGTAGAACGCCGCCACGTGGGGTACGGTCACATAAACCATGAACCACGGAAACAGCAACATTCCCACCACCGCCCAGACTGACCAGATGTTCTCCCATTTCCAAAACTTGGCGTACTTCATCGGAGTGGCGAAACTGCCGTTCAGAATTCCAGCCACCAATGCCAAACCCACTGCCAAAGGCACATTCGACATAGATGAATCCTCGTTTCTAAAGTATCGAGATCTTAGTAGAAACTGGAAGCCAGAAGTCAGGAGTCAGAAGACCCTTCACTCCAGTGTCATTCCGATCCCGCAGTCGCGGGAGAGGAATCCGGCCCTGGTTTGTGAAGGAAGCATCCAGAGCGAGATTCCTCTCCCGCGACTGCGGGATCGGAATGACAGCAGCGCTCGTCACTTGTCACTCGCCACTCGTCACTGCCGTATCTGCCCGGAGCCGACGATCTGGTACTTCACGGAAGTGAGTTCGGGCAAGGCAAACGGACCTCGACAATGGAGTTTCTGGGTGCTGATACCCATTTCAGCGCCCAAGCCGAATTCACCTCCATCGGTGAAGCGCGTGGAAGCGTTCCAATAGACTGCGGCCGAGTCCACCCGGTCCAGAAACCTCTGCGCTCGCGTCGCGTCACGGGTGATGATGGCATCGGAGTGCCGGGTGGAGTAACGGTTGATGTGCGCGATGGCAGCGTCCACATCACCCACCACCGCCACCGCCATCTTCAAGTCCGAATACTCGGTCAGCCAATCATCGGGAGAAGCGGCTCGCACCTTGTCTTCGCCTGCCAGCCGGCGAGTCTGCTCGTCGCCCCGCACCTCGACACCCGCAGTTCGCAGCCGCTCGACAATTCTCGGCACGTATTCCGCAGCAATTTCCTGATGGACGAGCAGCTTTTCAGCGGCGTTGCACACGGACGGACGCTGGGTCTTGGCGTTGATCACAATCCTGTCCGCAAGATCCAGGTCGGCGTCTTTATCCACGTAAATGTGACAGTTCCCTGCCCCGGTTTCGATAACCGGGACGATGGCTTGCTCCACCACGCGATTGATTAATTCCGCCCCGCCGCGCGGCACCAGAACGTCCACGTAGCCGCGCGCTCGCATGAGCTCACGCACAGACTCACGGGAACGGGAATCGAGCAACTCGATTGCCCCCTCCGGCAACCCCTGCGCCCGCTTAAGAAGTTCCACGAGCAGTTCATTGGTATGGACAGCTTCGCGCCCGCCGCGCAGAACCACGGCGTTACCGGCTTTGAGCGCCAGGACCGCGGCATCCACCGTCACATTGGGGCGGGACTCATAGATTACGCCCACAACCCCGAGCGGCACTCGCACCTTCCGTATGCGCAAGCCGTTGGGACGAACCCAATCGGACAGAACTTCACCCACGGGGTCGGGCAAGCCGATGACAGCCTGGATTCCATCCAGCATGTCGCCGACACGCTTTGGGTTAAGCAGTAAACGGTCGCGGCTGGAGGGGCGGAGGTCGTTGGATTGAAGGTCAAGGCTGTTCGCCGCCAGAATTGCCTCCTGGTTCCCCGCTATAAACTCCGCCATCTCTTGCAGAATTGAGTTCTTTTCCTGTGTGCTTAAGCAGGCCACGCCGGGAGCCGCGGTTCGCGCCCTGCGCAGTTTGACGGGCGTAGATTCCATAATCCTTCGACTCACCACTGCGCCCCTGTCATTCCGATCCCGCAGTCGCGGGAGAGGAATCTTGCATTGTTTCCGGGCCAGAGCGAGATTCCTCCCCCGCGACTGCGGGGTCGGAATGACAGGCCGTTTTCAAGGCTGTAATGACAAGCCGTTTTCAAGGCTGTGAGGTTTGCCCACCGCATAACGCTCATGATGGGTTTTCACTCTTGGCCCGCAGTGGCGAAAAATAGGTCCCGACGCGGCGCTGCAAGGCAAGTGGAATAACCTGGGGATGGTTTCCGTTGGCGATCACCACCTGGATTCCAGCCGCCGTGGCCCTGAGTGCCGCTCGCAACTTGGAGCGCATCCCGCCGCGCCCAAGCTGGCTTTTCCCGTTGCAGGCAGCTTCCATCGCAGGCGTGACGCGACGAATCAGCCGCACCAACCGGGGCTTTCCTCGGGAGCCCTCGGCCCGGAAGAAGCCGTCCACATCGGTGAGCAGAACCAGCCAGTCCGCCCCCAGGGCGGAAGCCACAAGAGCGCTCAACTCGTCGTTGTCACCGAACGCCCCTTCCAGCTCCCGAACCGAAACGCTGTCGTTTTCATTGACGATGGGCAGCACCTTCATGCGCAGCAACTGGCTGAGCGTTTTGCAGAGGTTACGGTACCGAACCGGGGAGGAAAAGTCGTCACTCGAAAGCAGCAGTTGGGCAACGACCTTCTTCCCAAAGAGCAGCCTTTCGTAGGTGTGCATCAGCCGGCTCTGGCCCACCGCCGCGGTGGCCTGCATCAATCCCAGCTTCTTCGGCCCCCGCTTGATTCCGAGGGAGAACATTCCGCAAGCGATGGCTCCCGAACTGACGATCACATACTCGTGGTGCGTTAGATCAAGTTGATCGATCAGCGACCGCATCCAACGGAAGTTGATCTGGCCATCCGGGGCTATCAATCTGGTCCCAACTTTGACAACCACACGCATGAATACACTCCGCCTTCGGCGTCGTACTTGCCCCCCAGCGATTGCGCTGCAACCTGAGATTAAGTCCTGAGGTTACGGAAAGTCAACAAGAGCAACATCGTGTCCGTGGTCGCTGGCCCGTTGATAGAACGGGGCCAGGCGCCGCAGCGGGCGCCCGCGCCACTCGAACCATGCAGACCTGAATGCAGGTCCGCGGTTCGTCCAAGCCCGGTTAAAGCCCCAGACACGCAGAACGACTCTGCGTTAAGCGCGGATTGAGGCGATCATACATCGCTCTTGCCAAACGCTTGGACCACTCTCCGCCATGAACGCCTCCGGGTTCTGAAAGCGAAGGGAGGAACGGAAGTACCGTCGCACACAACGGAGGATGATCTCTCCGGCGAAGTGCGTTCCCCGAAACAGCCCGGCCGATCCTTTTGCATCCCCTAACTCGACCTGGTGTTTACTCGACCCGTATGCAACACCTCGCCCTGGCCTCAGTCCGGTGGCCAGGGAGTGCCGGTCAGGGCGAAAGCTCGCCTTGCGTTATGGTCAGGGGTATGGAGGCGCTACTTGCCGCCCGGGGCCTGTTTCTTGCCCTCCCAGGCGCCGCTTTCGGTATCACTGGACCACTTGCCGGAAAGCTCCCCCTTCTTAAGTCGTCCCGTTAGCTGGTAGTTGCCTTGCGGCGTGTCGATGTGGATTTCAACATCATTTTTCTTGACAGTTCCCGCGCTTATCTGAGTCCCGCCGATAGGCGACGAAACTGATCCCGTCAGTGTATCCTTGGTCTGTTCGAGGTAGAGAGTGAATGGTAGGTCGCCTTGAGCGCTCCCGTGTGCCGTGCACTCCCATGTCCCGGTAAGAGGGCCGGGTTTAGGTTTTTTCTCCTTCCCGTGTAAAGTAGCTGCGGCAACAACGACCGCCAGACACAGACCGATTGAAACCATCTGCCTCATCTTCATGCGTTTGCTCCTTATTCAATTTCGTGCAATGGACTGCCGAAGCATTCTACTGCGCCCCCGGCCTTTCCGTCCAGAAAAGTTCACAGTCGACAGTCGACAGTCAACAGTTAACAACAAACTCGTCCTTTTTCGGGAATCCTGTAACGCATCGGGAGGAGACCCAGTCACGCTCTGTCGACTGTTGACTGTCGACTGTTGACTGTTTTCCTCAAAACCAGAAATGCCAGGCCGTATCGACGAGTGCGTGGGTCAAGGCGGAGGCGGAAATTCTTTGGCGGTTTCGAAACGTGTACCCGTAGAACACCCCTGCCAGCGTAGCCAGAATGGCGTATCTCCAGTTGGGAACCGGAGCGTGATGGAGATGTGACGCCCCGAATACAACCGCGGCAATCAGCAGGCCGTATACGCCCGTGGGCCCTCGGCGAATGCTGTGGCACAAAAGATTTTGGAGGATTCCCCGGAAAAGCAGTTCCTCCGGGATGGCAATCGTGAGGTAGATGCCAAAGAATTGCAGAGGGAATTGCTGCCATAAGGAGAGGCTCGAAAAGTGCGGGTGAATGAAGTGCAGCGCCATCCCCAGGGGAATTCCGAAGAGACAAAAAGCGAGGAAATTGGCGAACCCGTCCATCACGTCCTGCTTCCTCCACCACAGCCGGTACCCCACGCCTTCAAGGTTGCGGACGACCGCAAAGGCGTACATCCCTACGCACACACAAAAGAGTGGGCGGAAAAAGTAAAGGTCGTCCGGCCAGGTCCAAATTCCCCCCAACCAGTTTGCGGCGACCGGAAGCCCCAGCGCTACCATGGCGACGACATCCCGCCACCCGAGGTGTGCGGGGCGGTGCAGGCGGTCGGGCAGCAGCAACAACGTGGGCACTACGACGTAGGCCAGCAATTTGCCGGCCCCCGAGTAGGAGAACGAGCCTGTTCCAAAGGCGTAAACGAGGTACGGTACCAGCAATAGACAAGGCAAGCCGGTGGCTGCCCAAACTGATTCCACCGCCCGCTGGCGCAGGTAGCGGACGAGGCTCGGCTGGCTCAATCCTGCGAACGCGCAAAGGGTGAGGGAAAGACTCAACAGTATGGCTGCCAGCCGCGTGGGGTCAGGATGAACCTGCAGCAAGATGACGGCCTCAGCCGCAGCAGACATGGCGATCAAAACGACAAGGAGGAGGGCTGCTCTTTTCATCACTTCCCACCTATTTTCGGGTAGTGGGTCAATTTGATGCTGTAGCGGCGATCCCGCTCGGAGCGGGATCGCCAAATGGCGGCGTAAAGCCGCCTCTACATCAAATTGACCCACTACCTATTTTCGCTGTTGTGCTCTCCCCCCGCTGGGGACAAGCTCCTGAGAACCGAAGTCCACTTCGGCCAGAGGAATAAACTGCACGGGGCCGAGTTTCTTCAAGTCCTTCTCGAAGCCGGAGAGATTCCCCACCAACACAATAATACTGTTGTCGGGAGCAAGCCGCTGGCGAGCGGCGTTCCAAACCTCCTCGGCGGTGAGGGCCCGGATCTTTTCAGGGAACCGGTTCCAATAGTCGAGCGGCAGATTATACACCAGCAGTTCCAGCGTCTGGCTGGCGACACCTTCCGAAGTTTCAAAATCCAACGCCAGATGGCCAATCAGGTACCCCTGAGCTGTTTCAAGTTCCTGGGGGGTGATGGGGTGGTCGTGCATCCGCTTAATTTGTTCGAGAGCCAGATGGACGCTCTTCATGGTCTCGGGTGTGCGGGTAAAGGTCTTGGCAAGCCACACCCCAACGCTCTGATAGGAGAGAAGCTCACTGGAAGCCCCATAGGTCAGACCCTGATGGCTGCGCAGGGCCTTGAAAAGCCGGTTTTCGGAGGGTCCGCCCAGAATTTGGTCGGCAACGCTCAGCGCCAAATAATCAGGGCTCTTCCTTGGTACCCCAAGGTTGCCAATACGGATTTCTGTCTGAACCGCATCCGGCTTGTCGATGGCGACAATCCTATATGATCCCACCGCCGGAGAGGGAGCCGGAATCAGGGGCGTTGCCCGGTTCGTCCATGCGCCAAAGCGCTTTTCCGCGCGTTCAAAAGCTTCGCCTGTCTCGATATCCCCCACAATAGCGAGAACTGCATTCGAGGGTTGATAATAGTTGTTATAGAAGGCGCGGAGGTCTTCCGGAGTCATTCGACGCACCGAGGGAATGGTTCCGTCCTCGGGGTGGCCGTACGAGGTCCCCAGAAAGGCGAGGCGCCTCAAGGCCGCATCGGCAACGTAGTCAGGATCGTCGCGAACAACCTCGAGGCCCGAAAGGGTCTGCTTGCGCTTGCGCTCGACTTCCGAGGGCATGAAGGTGGAATGTATCACCATGTCCGAAAGAAGATCGAAAGCAAGGTCCTCATGGTCATTGAGGACGCTCAGGCTAACATAGGATTCATCCCAGGCGGCCCCCGCATCAACTAATCCTCCGATCGAGTCAATGGCCTCGGAGATCTGGCTCGCGCTGCGTGTTGAAGTTCCCTCCGTCAGCAAGGCGCTCACTAGTTGCGCTGTTCCAGGCAAGCTCACCGGATCCGATTCTGCTCCCGACTTTACCACCAGCCGCAACGTCAAGAGTGGAAGTAAATGCCGCTCGATGGCGACCACTTTCAAACCATTGGGAAGAACGCGTAGCGCAGGCGCGGGAAGGACCAGGGGCTTGCGAGGCAACGCCTCCGGCGGGAAGTCACGAGCAAATGCGAGAACAGCAAAAAGCAGAGCCGCGAGGCAGAACACGGACCTCTTCCGAAACGTCGCTGGCGCGAAGCGCTTTGGAGTGCGGCAGCTTGCTGCCGCTTTAATGTCATTCCGAGCGCAGCGAGGAATCTCGCTCTGATTCTTTCTTGCACCTATGCCCGTGCTCCGCCTTGGGCTCCGATCAACTTCAGCGCAGAGCGAGATTCCTCGCTGCGCTCGGAATGACATCCACCCACTAATGGCCCGTCTATATTCGCGAATCGTGGGTGCACATTCGTCACGTCCAAACTGCTGGCGCCAGAAGCAAGCTTCCAGCGAAGGAAAGCGGCAGCAAGCTGCCGCACTCCAAAGCTTGCCTCGGCGCAACTCCCTTTGTGCGCTCATTGGCCACCCGCTCCTTGCTCGCTTACCTGCTTATCGCCCGCCGCACTCTTTGTGTACACTTCCACCAGCGTCAAATTCTGCGCCACGAAATACTTCTGCGCCACGCGCTGGATATCCGCCGGCGTGACAGCCAGGAATCGGGCGAGTTCCGTATTCACCAGGTTTGCATCCTTCAAAATCACTGCCGCATAGCCCAGTTCCTCCCCTCGCGTTTGCACCGTCTGGCGGCTCAAGATGAAATCACGAAGGGTTTCGTTCTTGGCTTTCTGTAGTTCGTCATTGCTGACCGTTTGAGTTTTCAGCCGGCTCAGCTCCGCCTCGACTTCAGCCTCCCCCTCGGCTGGCGCGTGGCCTTGGTTCATGACGGCAAATACAAAGAAGAGATTGGGGTCCTCCGTGAAGTTGCCGGTGCACTGCGCTTCCAGGGCAATCTGTTTGTCATAAACCAGCCGCCGATAGATGCGCGAACTTTCACCTTCCGAGAGGATGTTGGATGCCAGCCGCAGCGGGTAAGCGTCCGGGGTGCCATCCGCCGGCATA
>JBEKUR010000270.1:0-7413 GCA_049514855.1 Terriglobia bacterium | reverse complement strand
AGGAAAAGCTCGAAATGGCCCGGCAGTTGGAGCGCTTGCAAGTGGACATTCTCGAAGCTGGCTTTCCGATTGCTTCCCAGGGTGATTTTGATGCCGTGCGGGCCATCGCGGCGGAAATCAGGACGCCTGTCATTGCCGCGCTGGCGCGGGCTAGCCAACTGGACATCGACCGCGCCTGGGAGGCGGTTAAGGATGCCGCGCGACCGCGCATCCATACTTTCCTTGCCACCTCGGATATCCACCTGAAATACAAGCTGCACAAGACACGCGAGGAAATCCTGGAGCAGATCAGTCGGGCGGTAGGGCAGGCGAAATCTCTGTGCAGCGACATTGAATTCTCTCCGGAGGATGCGGGTCGCACCGACCGCAACTACTTGATTGAGTGCTGTCATGCGGCCGTGGAGGCCGGCGCCACAGTATTGAACCTTCCGGACACGGTTGGATACTGCCTGGAGCCTGAATACGAGCAGATGTTTGCGGACGTCAAATCGCGCCTGCCTGGAATGGACAAGGTGATCCTGAGCACCCACACGCACGACGACTTGGGCCTGGCGGTGGCGAATACCCTGGCGGGGCTGCGGGGCGGGGCGCGCCAAGTGGAGTGCGCGATCAACGGCATCGGTGAGCGAGCGGGTAATGCGGCCCTGGAAGAGATTGTGATGGCCATTTACGTTCGCAAAGATGTCCTGCGAGTGCACACCGACATCCGGAATGAAGAGCTGTACGCCTCCAGCCAGTTGTTGACGCGGCTGAGCGGCGTTGCCGTGCAACGAAACAAGGCCATTGTGGGGCGTAATGCTTTTTCCCACGAGGCTGGAATTCACCAGGATGGCGTGCTGAAGAACGCCATCACCTACGAGATCATCACGCCTCAAACGGTGGGCCTACCCTCGAACCAGATTGTGTTGGGAAAACACTCCGGCCGGCATGCCCTTGCCAAGCGCTATGAAGAGCTTGGTTACCAGTTGGCGAAGCCCGAACTGGAGCGTGCTTATCAATTGTTCAGTCAGCTCGCGGACCGCAAGAAGAACATCTACGATGAGGATCTCCTGGCGATTGTGCAGGAGGGTTTCCAGCACCTCCCGGAAATGTTCACTCTGAAACTCTTGCAGAGCGTGACCTCGAGCGAAGGGCGGTCCACGGCCACCGTCGAGTTGGAAAAGGACGGCGCCGTATTCCACGACTCGGCGACGGCGGAGGGGCCCTGCGATGCGGCTTTCCGCGCGGTGGACCGAATCATAGGCGTTCCGGGCATCATCGCTGATTTTTCGGTCCATACTGTCGGTCCTGGGACGGACGGCGTTGCAGAGGTTTCGATTCGGGCGCGATTTGAAGGACGGGAGTTCACGGGAAGGTCCACGAGCCACAGCGTGGTAGAAGCCGCCGCCCGCGCCTACCTGCAAGCAGCCAACAAGGCGGCCTACGAGTTGAAACGCCTCGAAGAGGAGGAGACAGCCCTCGCTTCCAGTTCGGTGCACGAGAATGAGGCCGTGGACCGTCTCCTCCCCGGCGGCTACTAATCACTGTAGCCAGTAGCCTTTCGTCGCGAAGCTTCCAACGGATGTGAAGTTCTCTCCAGCAGCCGACCGGGAATTCAGCTTATTTACCATGGGGGGAAGGGAAGTGCCAAAAGGCGGGGGCCTTGCACTATCCAGCGTAACCTATTGATTATAAATGCCTTAGCATTCGCAGCCCGATTGGGCTCAAGGCTACCACAGGCTTTCGACTTCAGGAAATTCGCAAATTTGCGTTTTAATCCTGTATAATATACAGCAGAAAAGATATGCAAAGTGTTTATAGGATAGCAGTGCTGCCCGGCGATGGTATAGGGCCTGAAGTCACGGCCGAGGCGATAAAAGTCTTGCAGGTGGTGCAGGCAATCGCCGGGCCGACATTCAGATTTCAAACCGGTTTGATCGGTGGTTGCGCTTTGGATGCGACCGCCGTACCACTGCCCGCAGAGACCATTTCCATCTGCAACAACTCTCAGGCGGTATTGCTAGGCGCGGTGGGGGGGCCCAGATGGGATTCCGTTCGGCCGGAAGTCCGGCCGGAGCAGGGTTTGCTGCAGCTCCGGAAGAGGCTGGGGCTTTACGTGAATCTGCGCCCTGCCCGGGTGTTGGATTCGCTGGTAGGAATCTCGGCGCTCAAACCCGAGCGTGTTCGGGGCACTGACATGATGATAGTCCGCGAGTTGACGGGGGGAATTTACTTTGGCAATCCCCGGGGAATCTTCGCCAAGAACGGCGAACGAGTGGGAATCAATACGGAGGTCTATCGAGAGCACGAAGTGGAACGTGTGGCGCACCGGGCCTTCCAGCTTGCCAGGCTGCGGCGGCGCAAGGTCACTTCGGTAGACAAGGCGAATGTCCTCGAATCTTCCCGTCTTTGGCGCGAGGTGGTGTCGCGCGTAGCCAGGTCTTATCCTGAAGTCGAGCTCGAGCACATGTACGTGGATAACTGCGCCATGCGGCTCATTGATCGTCCAACGAGTTTCGACGTTGTCCTGACCACCAACATGTTCGGGGACATCTTGAGTGATGAAGCCGCCATGCTCACGGGGTCCATCGGCCTTTTGCCGTCGGCAAGCCTGGGTGAGCAACATGCCTTGTACGAACCCATCCACGGGTCAGCGCCGGATATCGCCGGGCGCAATCGAGCCAACCCCATCGCGGCCATCGCCTCCGCCGCCCTGATGCTCCGGTATTCGTTCCGCATGGAGATGGCGGCGAGCGCCATTGAGACGGCTATTGAAAAGGTTCTGAAACGCGGCCATCGGACGCCCGAGCTTCCGGGCAAATCCCACCCCATCACGACCTCCCGCATGGGCGACTTGATCGCCGAAACTACCCAGAAGATCTTGAAAGCCAAGAAATCCTAGCGTGAACCCCGAAGTTGGAGCCGACCGTCATCCTGAGGCCGTGTAGCCGGGCTCCCGATGTCATTCCGAGCGCAGCGAGGAATCCTGGCTCTGCCGGTCTAAGTGGGGGCTGGCGGCGGGAATCAGAGCGAGATTCCTCGCTGCGCTCGGAATGACACGATTTCGACAGCATTCACGCGTAGTGCTCGGGATTCGCGATTGATTTGGCGCCCAAGAACGTGAATAATCACCTGCTGGGGAGGGAGCGCGGGCCAGCGCTTTTGTGGTGCGCGTCTTTTCGGCCCCGTGATGGTGCGATCAAATTCGTGCGCGCGGATCGGAGGGCATTCTCACGCGGTCGATCCCGCAGAGCGGGACAGGCGATCAAACCGTCCGTCGGCTGACGGATTCGTCGGCGCTCAGGCCGGCGTATTCGTAGTCACTTGACCATGGCCAGTCTTTTGGGCGGCTGGCCAAACCGGCCCT
Organism: Terriglobia bacterium; assembly: GCA_049514855.1. Classification (GTDB taxonomy): domain Bacteria; phylum Acidobacteriota; class Terriglobia; order UBA7540; family UBA7540; genus CAVROP01. Next base: position 4,067 of record JBEKUR010000270.1, on the reverse strand, counting down.
CACCGGGTTAGGCAGGTGGCACGGACCACCACCCGTAGCGCGCACCGCAGGGCGGCGCATACATTGATTTTTCTGTATGCGCCTCGCCCGCCCTGGGGGAGAGAGACGGCCCATACATACAGGACAATGGATGCGCCACCAGCGTTCAATTTATAGAAGTAAGGTCCCGGGAGGACACGAAAAGCAACTCATAATCCAGGAAACTCTCAAGGGAGGAATGACATGCCACGAACGGAAAAAGCTTTCAATTTCCTTTACGTCTTGCTGGTCTTCTCAATTTTTGTTCTTCTTTGCGGAAGCCCAAACAACGCGGTTTCCGGCGGCAATCAACCGACAACTGCCGCCGCCAAATCCTTCCGAGTTAACATTTCAGATGCTGCCCATGGTGCTCTTCCGGGGCAAAAGGGACACGCAGATGTCGGCATCAGCGTTGATCAGTTCAAGGCTGGGTTGAAGAAACGGGGCTTTGAGGCCGCCGAGGGCAATTTCCTGTTGTGGACCATCGAAGACTGCCCGCAGTCCTTTGAAGTGATGGGGACCTGCTACTTCAACAACCCTGCGGCACCGTATGTCTTGGCGGTCGTGCCCTACTGGCCTGATGAGTATATTGATCCGGCAACCCAGGGTGCCTTCGGCGCGACTGACCCCGGCTACGGCGCGTCTTTCCGATTTGACCGGAAGGAAGCGATCGTCATCTTCGGGTATCTGCCGCCGAAGGCAGCCTACTTCGGTATGCAAAGCTACCTGTTCACGCGCAAGGGCGACTACCAGACGGACAACGCTACGTACAAGTTCATCTATTCTATTGGCGGCGCCAGCGTTTTCTTCCACAAGGTCTTGCATAATCCTGACCGCATTGGGTCTTTCGACAGCCTAAGCAACAGCAACAACAACGTGGTGATCGAACGGCAGTCAGGCGGAAGCTTCAACCAGTTCCGCTACTTCATCATCACGCCAGACCGGTTTATGGATCGGGAGGTCCGCCAAATACTGCACAAACTGCGGGTCGAGGATAAGGACGTCTTTACCGAGCGCATTCCCTCAAACGCGAGAATCGGTCTTGATGCAGACGCTGATGATTTCGTGTCGGGCATTCGTTACTCCATGCCGGCTGACGGCGGCGGGGAAGGCACACCCTCGGATCAATGGAGGCATAACCCGACCCTGACGCTTCTGCGGATTCGCCATACCCGGCCGCACTGGCCACCTGAGCGTTACCCGGCATGGAGGGACCGCAGCCCCGAACCGAGGACAGCCGTTGACGAACGGCCTCTCAAGCCCGATCTCAACCACCTTGTTCGGGAAGTCAGCGCGGCTTGGGGGCAGCCTTGCGCTCTGGATGATTGCTCGGATCGGGGGGCCGCGAGCTTTATCGATACGCAGACATACCCGTTCAACCTGGTCGGACCGCTATGCGACAATATCGGGATGGACTGTCTCGGCGATACGCAGGACGCAAGTTACCAGTTCCGGGCCGGCTACGGGTTCGCCAACGGCGAAGTCTATGCCGTAGTAGGAACCCTGGGCACGGCAACCGGGAATGCAACCTATGTCAGCCTGGGGGTCAACGACTTTCGCCTGAGGCTGGGGGCTGTGAACGTGGACGGCACGATGCTTTTGGGCAGCACGGACCCGGCCTGGTACCCTGCAGTGGATAATCTGGACAAGTTCTATGTCTACTATTTCACCCGCGATTGTACGGTCTCGGGCCTGGAAGACCTAACCCACGGCTTCTGTTCGTCAGTCCAAGATGCGCCGCTTGTGATCCTGGATGGAGATAAGGCCTCGTTGGTCGAGCGTGACTACATCCGGGTAGGAACGCAGCGGGGGCCCGACTCGAAGTTCGTTCTGCCTCCGACGGTGCTCAAATTTCAGACACCCGCGCCATAAAAAGCGATTCAAAGTGACGATCACAGGTTAAATGATCTTCTGCGCAAAGGGGGGACCGGTGAGTGGAAGAGTTGGCGTGTTACTCTTGGTCTCGGGGCTTTTGATAACCATGCAAACAAACGCCGGACGAGCCGCATCGGCTAACAATCGGACAGGCGCAGGCGAGTTACCACACGGGGCTGATCTGATACTTCTGCACGGCAAGATCTGGACCGGAGAGCCTGTTGCAACTACGGGTGAAACTCCTGCTCCAGCGAGAGTGGTTGAGGCTGTAGCCATTGCGAACGGGCGGATTCTTGCCGTGGGCGGCGATGAAGAAATCCGCACCTGCAAGGGCCTGAACACGGAGGTGGTCGATCTCAGGGGACGATTGGTGGTTCCGGGTTTGGCCGATAGCCATGTTCATTTCATCCAAGGTGGCTTTCAGCTTCTGGCCGTTGACTTGAAAGACGCGCACAGCGAGGAGGAGTTCGTGCGCCGGATCGCGGACAAGGCGAGGACTCTGCCTCCGGGAAGGTGGATGCAGGGCGGCAATTGGGATGAGGAGGCATGGCCTTCCGAGAAGCTGCCCGATCGCTGGTTGATTGATCCGGTTACCCCGCGCACTCCCGTCTTCATAAGCCGCTACGACGGCCACGCCGGGCTGGCGAACTCATTGGCGTTGAAGCTCGCGGGTGTCACCAAGGACACGCCGGCCCCGCTAGGAGGTGTGATTGTTCGCGACCCCAAGTCCGGCGAGCCTACCGGAATCTTGAAGGACGAGGCACAGGACCTGGTCGCAAAGGTGATTCCGCGCCCCACCGAGAGTGAGATGGAGGAGGCCTTGCGGGCTGCCCTCCAGGAAGCCGCGCGCGTCGGCCTGACTTCAGTGCATGACATCGCCGTGGACACTGACTCGTGGAACGGGAGCTTTACGGGTGAGATCCGATTGCTGCGGCGCGCGGAACTCGAGGGCTGGCTTACCTGCCGCCTCTACGCGATCACTCCGATTGCCCAATGGAACAAGCTGGCGGAGGCCGGAATCTCGCACGACATGGGCGGCGATTTCCTGAAGCTCGGAGCCGTGAAGGCTTTTGCGGACGGCTCGCTGGGCTCTCGGACCGGCTGGATGTTCAAGCCTTACGATGACGATCCCGGCAACGTAGGTCTACCTATGCCGCTCATGATTCCTCCCTCGAAGATGGAGGGGTTAGCACGCGGAGCGGACAATGCAGGGATTCAAATTTGCACCCATGCCATTGGAGACCGTGCCACATCAGCGATATTGGATATCTATGAGAGACTCGGCGGGGAGCATCCGGCGGCGCACCGGTTTCGAGTCGAACACGCGCAACACGTCCGGCGGGAGGATTTTGCCCGCTTTGGGAAGCTCGGCATCGTCGCCTCCATGCAGCCTTACCACGCCATTGATGACGGGCGCTGGGCCGAAAAGCGGATTGGACACGAGCGCGCGCGGACGAGCTACGCCTGGAGGTCGATGCTGGATGCTGGCGCGGTGCTGGCCTTCGGTTCGGACTGGCCGGTAGCGCCTCTCGACCCACTTTCGGGCATCGCTGCCGCAGTTACGCGGGCTACACTCGACGGCAGGAATCCTGGCGGATGGTTTCCAGAGCAGCGTTTGACGGTTGAGGAAGCCTTGCGCGCCTACACCCAGGGTTGTGCGTACGCAGCCTTTGAAGAGAAGGATAAGGGGACAATCTCGCCGGGGAAGTTTGCGGATCTGGTTGTTCTCTCTGAAGACCTATTCCGAATCCCGCCGGAGAGAATCAAAGACGCGCGCGTGGAAATCACCATTGTGGGAGGCAGGGTGGTCTACCAAGCGGGCAATCGGTGATGTCCGTGGCTCCCTAGCCAACGCCTCGCTCAGCGTACGGGGTTGCTTTCGATTGGGTTGCTTTTGGATTTGCGCTTCTGCCCGGCGCATTGTAATATACAAACCCGCACGGGGTGACCGAGGTGCCCGACGGGTATTCCGTCCTGGGCGCCTTGATGATGGCTGGATCCGCAATGTGGTGGGAGAAGAAAACTCGCTCGGTGGTGCCCCTAAATGTGGAAGCCGCGGCGCCGCCTCCGCCTCCCAGGATGGAAACGCCTATGAATGAGACGACTGTAAAGGTGCCAAGCACGACGCCCACCTCTCAGCACCAGACGGTTCTCGGTCAGACGGTGGTGCTGAA
>JBEKUR010000269.1:0-7444 GCA_049514855.1 Terriglobia bacterium | reverse complement strand
TTTTATGATCTCGATGGCTTCCATCGAGTCCTCGAACAACTTGGCGATGCATTCGCCTTTAATGCGGTCGCTCTCTTCTTCGATCTGATTGAGCTGCTCGCAGTATTTCAGGATGTTTTGGGGCTTGTTGAGTTCTGAAACCGCTTTCACCAGTATCTCTGACCCTCGCAGGATGACGTCAGCCAGTTGAACAGCCCCGGGTGTGACGAATTTCACTTTGTAGGTGATGAGCCGGCTCGCTGCCGCGTCCACAAGATCCATGACGTCGTCAAGCGCCGAACTTAGAGCGTGGATATCCTCCCGGTCAAACGGAGTGATGAAGGTCTGGTTCAGTTTCGTCATCACGGAGCGCGTTATCTGGTCGCCTTTGTGCTCCGCAGATTTGATCTCCGCAACCCGTTTTTCAACCTCGCGAAAATCCCTGAAAAGGACAACCAACTGTTGAGCCGCCTGGTGGATATTCTTGGCCTGCTCGTTGAAAAGGTCGTAGAACTTGCCATCGCGTGGGATGAGTTGCACGCTTATTCCTCTTCTTCACTGGAATTATCGGCAAGAATTCTTATCGATTTGCATCCAAAACGCAAGAGACATAACGCCCGGTCGCTAAGTTGTTGATTCCAAACCTCGAAAGAAGGCAATGAGCCTGCACCCGTAAGGGCTCGAAGGAACCCAACTCGCCAAGCGCCCTTCGACTATCGGGACGGCCCAAGCACCGCCAGGTCATCCTGCTATTGGCGTTTGTATTCCTTCTCTCTCTGCATCTGCGAGCTCATCTCTTCTAAGGATTTCAAGAGGCCGGGGGATAATCCTGCCGCTACGCGCAACTCGTCCAGGCTTCTGAAGAAGCCGCGCGCCCGGCGTTCGGCTACCATCCGCCGGGCGATGGCCAAGTCCACCCCAGGCAAAGTCATCAATTCAGCTTCGGTGGCGGAGTTGAGGTTGAGCGTGAGCGGCAAGGTTCGGTCGCGCTCCCAGATGGCGGGAGCTATTTTGAAACTTGGGTTCAACACCCATAACTCCGGCCCCAGGTTTGCCCCCAATGCCAGTTTGCCATGCGCTATCTGATCGGCAGTGGCGCGAAGCAGGGAGAAGGCGGCGCCGGACCGCTGGGGGAAGGCTTCGATGTCGCCTCTGCGGCCCGCGACGGCGGCGCGCTCAAAGGTGCTGGCGAGGTCCTGTGAAGCGGTGACTCCGTGCGTGGTCTGGAGAAATACCCTGCAAATCGCCTCGGCCTCCTCGGGGAACAGGCTCGCATAGGCTTTGACCAGTTCGATCATCAAAGGCTGGCGAGCACGGGTCGATTCCGCAGCCACCCTCCGCAGGGCGGCGAAGAGCTTCAGGTTTACATTCTCGTACGGAGGGATCGCTTGTTTTATCTCATCGCGCGAAACTCCGGAGGCCAGAAACTGCTGGTAAAACCCCGCCTCACGGTATTGGTTGCGCAGGCGGTCGTCGTTCACGAAGCGATAGAACAAAGTGGCGATCACGCCTTCGCAGGCCATCATCTCCTGCGCGTTTTTGAGTTCATCGGAGAGGAAACCCACCGACGTTTCGCTGTCGACATAGAGTTGGTAGCGGTCCGGGTCTGGCTGGAGCGCCGCGGCGGGCAGGGCTTTGCGATGAATGAACAAATTCCGCTTCACGCCGTCGGTGCGCATTTGCTGATCCAGCCTGCTGAGCCATAGCAGGTTTAGGTCGGTTGCGGTTGCTCCCTTGGTCAACTCCCGCAGGTAGGCGTTGTCGTTTGCATCGCGAACCAGGGGCTGGAAGTGCTCAGCGTAACCTTCATCGAAGGCCGTGGAGTAGTCTGTCACTGTCATGCTCTGGTGCATCTTGCGTGAAGGGCCGCTGTTGATGTCGCCCAGGAGAGATTTCAGGATCAAGTGCCCCAGCTCGTGGGAGAAGATCTCCTCCAGATTCCCGGTGGCGATGTCCCCTTCATCAACCACCAAATCCACATAACCCGCCAGGACCAACCGCCTGCCGCCGCGCTGGTCCTCGAGCCAGAAACCGTATCGGGCAAACCCACCCTCTTCCCCAGACAGGAGCAAGTACATCGGCTCCGTCAGGCGCTGTTCCCCGCCTCCGCCCGGCTCGTGGAGTAGAAGGTTGCGAGCATAGCGGTCAAGCCTCAGCGCCTGCTGCGCGAAGCTATTTTGCAGCACCGCGCGAACATGTTGTATAAGCGGGGAGTCCTGGGGTGGACGAAATACTGGATACGCCTTGCCGTCGGGAGCGGTGGCTTGAATGATGCGCCCCTGAGCGTCTGCGGCGGGCAGGAGGATGCCCACCGGCACGATAGCGCCCTCCTGTGCCGCAGAGGCTTTGTGGAAAGGGCAAAGTGTAAGAACAATGAGTATGCCCAACGTTGCCGTATGCTTGTCGAATCTATTCATGTCTGCTCCCTGTAGCGACGCGATTTGCTCACCCTCGCCGCTTCAACGCACTGAGAGGAGCTCTAATTATACGCAACACGGGCTTGGCACGTTCCAGGTCGACTTTCCGGCCGGGTGGCCACCAGCGGATTTCGTAAGTCAGGGTTATAATGAAGGTGTGGCCTGGCAGCAAACCGTAGCAGCAATGTGCTGCATCTAAATCAATACGGGCCGGAACAACGGTGTGTACAGGGTTGAATCCCGGAAGATTTGGTGTGTCACGTCGAGGGTGGCCATCCCGCCGGCCCATTGATAACCAGATGGGCGGGGCCACGTCGAATCTATTTGTGGGGTGGGACGTGAGCTCGCTGATCACCTACGAGGGACAGACGGTTATCCCTGGACGTTCTTTTTCGAGATGGAGACTCAGAGGTTGCTGGCCAGCTTCTCCTGGGGGGCGAAGGCCTTCACGCCTTACCCACAACCCCCAAGAAAGCTGGTCCGGCTGAACAAAGGAGGAATACTTTCATGCGCGCCAACACAAGACAATTTCTGCGCGAGAATCTATTTGGGTTGAGCTTGACGTTCATTGGTGTAATTTGCCTGACGCTAGCGGGCTTGCTTTATGAAGGGCACCGTGTTTTCCCACAATTCGCCCTGGCTGAGGGTTCAGGATTGGACGGACCGGAGATTGACACGCTGGAGCGGCAGAACAAAGCCTACGAGCGAATCGCCGAGTCGGTCACACCCGCGATTGTGGCCATCCAATCGACGCAAGTAATCAAGGTGCAACAGTCGCCGTTTATGATGGACCCCTTTTTCCGTCAGTTCTTCGGCAACATGGCTCCGCAGTTCGGTGTGCCTCGAGAGCAGCGCGAGCACGCGTTGGGAAGCGGTGTAATCGTCTCGGGGGACGGTTTCATCGTGACCAACAACCACGTGGTCTCCAAGGCCACCCAGATCGAGGTTTTGCTCTCGGACCAGCGGTCGTTCAAAGGCAAAGTTATGGGCGCTGACCCGCAGACCGACATCGCCGTTATCAAGATTGACGCACAGAACTTGCCCGTTGTGCCCTTCGGTGATTCCGGCCAAATGAAGGTCGGTGATACCGTGATGGCCTTCGGGAATCCCTTCGGGCAGTACTTCACGGTGACACGCGGGAGCGTGAGCGCGCTGGGCAGGTCCCTTTCTGACCCTGACAAGTTCGAAGATTTTATTCAGACGGACGCCGCCATTAATCCCGGGAATTCCGGGGGGGCGCTAGTGAACGTGCGCGGGCAGGTCATCGGCATCAATACGGCGATCGTTAGCGGAAACTCCGGTCCCGGAGGAGAGGGGAGCTTTATCGGAATCGGTTTTGCCATTCCCTCTAACACCGCCAAGCACGTCATGGAAGATCTGATCAAGACGGGTAAGGTATCGCGAGGGTACCTGGGCGTAAGCATCACGAGTTTGAGGGAAGACTTGGCTAAGCAGTTCAAGGTTCCAGACACCTCAGGAGCGTTGGTCAATGACGTTACCCCCGGCGGACCTGCCGATAAAGCCGGCATCAAGAACGGGGACGTGATCCGCAAGCTCAACGGCAAGACAGTCCCAGGGTCGGGTCAATTGACGGCTATGGTCACCAACATAAACCCAGGGACCGAAGTGGCATTGGACATCCTCCGAGACGGCAAACCGATGAATATTCACCTCACGCTGGGTGAGCGGCCAGCCAATCTGAGCGCCACACTCGGTGTCAGCAAAGCTCCCTCGGAAGGAGCGCTGCGCGGAATCACGGTGCAGAACCTCACTCCTGACGTCCGCGATCAGTTAGGCCTGCCACCAAACGTCCGGGGCGTAGTGATCAGCGAACTTGATCCCAGCAGTCCCGCCGCTCAGGGCGGCATACAGCCAGGCGATGTCATCGAGGGTATCAATCGCCACCCGGTGAATTCCGTTACCGACTTTAACCGCTTGGCGGCTGAGGCCAAGGGGCAAACGCTGCTGCGCATCAACCGGCAAGGCAACGGACTCTTTGTGGTGATTTCTCCTGAGGACAGCGGGGGCGACGAGAGCCAGTGAGTCTCACGACTTAGGCGGTCGGGGGCGGGCCCGGCCGCCCGCTCCCTGTCATTCTGAGGCCCCCCGATCTTTGGGGGGCCGAAGAATCCAGCCCCGTGTCATTCTGAGGTCCCCCGTTCTTTGGGGGCCGAAGAATCCCTGCACTTTCTTTGATTGACCGAGGCGCCGCCGGAAGAAGCTTGCGATGATGCTGGCCATAGGAGTAGCCGCGGGCCTTCTCTTGACTGTCGTAGGAATCCGCCTCTTCGAGAATTCTTTCATCTACTTCCCGCCGCGTTTCCCGGAAGGGTTTTCCCCACCAGAACTTTACGGACTGCACGTTGAGGATGTCTGGCTGACCACGCTCGACAAACTCAGGGTGAATGCATGGTACTTGCCGAATCCCGCCTCCGAGAAAGTGCTCTTGTGGTTTCACGGAAACGCGGAGAACATCGGCCATGGGCTTGAACACTTGAGGTTCTACTCACGCCTCGCGGTCAACGTACTTGCCGTGGATTACCGGGGTTACGGGAAGAGCGAAGGCTCTCCGGACGAAACGGGGTTGTATCGCGATGCCGACGCCGCCTATGATTACCTGATCCGGGAGCGGCATATCCAACCCAAGAACATAGTAGTCTTTGGCCATTCGCTGGGCGGTGCGGTGGCCATCGACCTTGCCTCGAGGCGTGAGTGCGGCGGCCTGATTGTGCAAAGCTCCTTCACTTCAGCGAGGGATATGGCGCGGCGGTTGTTTCGCATTCCCCTGTTTGAATATCTCCCCAAAAGCCAGTTCAACTCGCTCGCCAAGATTCGGCGGGTTCGGGCCCCCATCTTAATCGTCCACGGGACCCGTGACGAAGTCGTCCCCTTTTCCATGGGGCAGCGACTCTTCGCAGCGGCCCCCGAACCTAAGTTCTTCTTTCCAGTGGAGGACGCCGGGCACAATAATCTAGTGGAGGTGGGTGGAGCTCGCCTTCTCGACCATCTCAAGTCCTTCCTGGAGCAACAGCATGAAGTTCGTTGAGGTCTTTCGTTTATCTTCGAGAATGAGGCGCTGAAAGGTGTCGAGGTAAAGCGTTTGCCAAGGGGAATCCTTTTGGCGACGCGTAGGGGCGAACCTCGTGTTCGCCCCGAAGAGTACCTAGCTCTCGCCGCGTGGGCTTCGCGCCCCGGCTACTTGACCCAGAATCCGGAGGCGGCAATTGCCAAACCGACAAGCCCTGCCAAGCCTCCCAGTTTCCAGAACAGTTTTCGCCGGGTCAGCAGAGTGAGCGAGGTCAAGATGATTCCTACTTCCAGGCAGACTTCCCCCAGGTCAAATCGGTTGGCTTTGTGTTGTTGGGTCACAACTTCTTTTTCAAGCTGCTGAGCCTCGGATTCGATATCCTTCTGCTCATCCTGGTAGCGTTCAATTTCGTGACTGTATTTCTTTTCGATTCTTTCTGCCGCCTCGGGGTCCTTTGGGTTCAGGACGGAAAGAAGGTCCAGAAACAACTCGTAGGTGTGGCGGCGGATGTTCTTGGCCTGAAAATAGGCCCACTGGTCGGTGGCCTTGTTTTGCAGTAGTAATTCCTCGGTGTGCGCGCGATGGCCAAGAAGCGAGATGGCGGCCAGCACGACGGCGAGGACTGCCATCGATAATGTGACAGGTGCGAGACCTGGGTCGCGATGGGCTTCTTCTGCGTTCTCGTGCAGTTCTTGAATCTCTTCGGTCATAGCCAATCCTCCGTGCCTGGGTTGTTTTGTGATTCAACGAGCCGCGCGACAAGCAAGAATAGCAGAAGGGCGAGAGGTCTGTCTTTATCAGAATTCGATCGCAATCCTAAGAGTCGGGAGGAGGCCCAGCGGGTTTTCCGGAGCCAGCGGCCTTGCCGGCGCCTGCCGCGGCAACGGGAACCGGCGCCCCGTGGCACTTCTTATATTTCTTGCCGCTCCCGCAGGGGCAGGGATCGTTGCGTCCGATCTTCTCGCGGCGGATGACCTGCTGGGGCTTCTCCGCGATCCCGCCGCCCACCATCTGCATCTCGGCCTGCTCGCGCCGTTTACGTCGCTGGTACTGGCGGATCATTTCCTCTTGTTCTTCCGGAGTCTTCATCAGGAAGAGATAGCGCAGGGTTTCGTCCTCGACCCTGTCCATCAAACCTTCGAACATATCAAAGGACTCGCGCTTATATTCCACCAGGGGGTCGCGCTGGCCGTAGCCACGCAGGCCGATGCCTTCCTTCAAGTGGTCCATAGTCAGAAGGTGGTCTTTCCACTGCCCGTCCACTACTTGCAGCATGATCATGCGCTCGTGGAAGCGCATGCGATCAGGGCCCCAGACCTGCTCGCGCTCCTCGTACTTTTCGCGCGCCAGGCGTCTCAGCTCCTCGGTGAGCTGGCCGAGGGTCTTGGGGTCATACTTCTTCAGGTCGTGCTGGCGGAGATCGATTCCCAGCCGGCCCCAGAACTCCGTGCGCAGGCCATTGATATTCCACTGGTCGGCGTGCTGCGCCTTGGGGCAGAATTCTTTGACCAGCCAATCCACCATGCGGTCGCAAGCTTCCAGGACGAATTCCTTTTGCTCCTGTCCTTCGAGCAATTGACGGCGCAGACCGTAAATGGTCTCGCGCTGCTTGTTCATCACATCGTCGTACTCGAGCAGGTGCTTGCGCGACTCGAAGTTCTGCGCTTCCACGGCCTTTTGCGCGGCCTCGATGCGCTTGCTGATCATTCGCGACTCGATAGCGATGCCTTCTTCCATGCCCAGCCTCTGCATGAAGGTGGAGACCCAATCCTTGGCGAAGATGCGCATCAAGTCGTCTTGGAGTGAGAGATAGAAGCGCGAGGAGCCCGGGTCGCCCTGCCGGCCGGCGCGGCCACGCAACTGGTTATCGATGCGCCGCGCTTCGTGGCGTTCAGTGCAAAGAATGTGCAGCCCGCCGAGTTCGACCACGTGGTCGTGCTCGACATCGGTGACCGTCTTGAAGCGGCTGATGAATCCGTTCCACTTTTCCCGCCACTGCGAGTACTCCTCAACGTAGGCC
>JBEKUR010000268.1:0-7541 GCA_049514855.1 Terriglobia bacterium | reverse complement strand
AGTTTAGCCAGTCTGGATAAGATTTGAGACTGGAATTCTCAAGCCCCCGTACTTACCTACGGGGGCTTTGCTTTTGGTTTTGCCCTTGCCAGGGAATCCCCGCCAAGGAATGATCCAATTGCAATTCCCGATCAAGAGTTGAGACAACGCTTCACGCGTCTAAACCGGTTGACAGTTCATCCACCGGAAGCGAAACTATGCTATCGCCTATCTTGGCGAATCGAAGACGGCTGGGGAGGATCATGCCAGGTGAATCGAAGGATGTGCGGCGTTCTCTCGAGCAGGAGTTGATTTCGCGCGGGGTGCGGATGACGCATCAGCGGCGTCTCCTGATTCAGATAATCCAGAGCGCGGAGAGCCACCTGGATGCCATTGCTCTTTGGGAGCGTGCCAGGGGCCAAGATCCCACACTGAATAAGGTGACTGTTTATCGAACCCTGGCCATGTTGAAGAAACACAGCTTGGTGGACGAACTTGACCTGATGCATTTGGAGGGTGGGAAGCACTTTTACGAGGCGAAGGCGAGTCGGGATCATATTCACTTGGCCTGCCTCAAGTGTGGTCGTATTCAAGAATTTGAAAGTTCGCTTTTCGAGAAACTTAAGGGGCAGATTGAACGCGAGCGCCGCTTCAGTATCAAGGTTGTTCGGGTGGAAGCCGGCGGTTACTGCGATAAGTGTCGAGAGCCGTGAATAGCGACTGGCAGCAAGTAACGAGAGTCAAGACGAACAAGGAAGGAATTGGAGCTCGAGGGTCCCGACGAAGAGTTTTGGAACTAGTGCTACAGCGCGGCCATAGGCCGCAGCAACCAAAAGCAGATTCTTCGCTTTGCTCCCGCCGCGGCGGGACATGTCATCCTGATCCCGCCTTGCGGGAGAAGGATCTGCTTTTCTTCGCGCCGCGACAACGTCCTAGCGACTAGTGCTACGGGTACCAAATCTGCCGCCAGCCCAAATCGGCAATCCGCGCTTGACAGGACGATGTCAATTTTGAGGTGACTGCCGTCCCCCAACCCCGCCCCCACTCCCACTCGGCGACCGCCGGAAGGTCGGCGCGGCTCTGGTGCTTGCGGAACCGCTTCCACCGAGCCAGTAGTCAAACTCGAAGATTACCCGGCGCGTCGTTGGAAGCCCTTGGGGGGGCTATTCATCTTTGATTGAGGCTTTCACCATTGCCATGATAGAGGGAGGTATCATGGAGGTGGGAAATCCGTGATCCTTTTCAGCATGTTCGGCAGCAAGTTTCAACAGTTCTTCTTCGCTCTGGGCGCGAATTTCCTTGGGGCAGTTCATCCCCAGATCACGACAACGCAAGACCTTTGCCACGATGAGCTCCTTTCTCCAGCTCGGTTGTGGGCGGCATTGTATCACTGGACGCCATGCACCGCCTCCCATTTCTTCTTCGCAGGCCTTTACCACCTCTGAAGGGCGCATGACAGGGAAGTGATGCCTTGCGTTAAGGATGACAGCAGTCGCGCCAGCCGCGAGGAAATCAGGAGTCAGAAGAAAGGGTTTGAGGTGGCAGGAACTGGGTACTGGGGACTGGGGGGTTGGGGAAAGGAAGGGAGCAGGGGCCTGACTTGTCGGGGCGGCTTTTGCTGGGCTTCCACGGACCGCTGCTGCCTTGTGCCAACCTTCTGACTCCTGCATTCTTGCCCTTGACATGAGGCCCGAGTTGTGATAGGCTACCATGGTTGACCTATGGAGAAGGCCGGCAAAGAGCGTGCGAAGGGGGTTCGACGATCGGCCCGCCGGTCGCAGAAAATGGGCAGAAGATACAAAAAGATACTAAATAGACGGAACAAAGCTACTGATCTATTGAAAGGAAAGGAGTTAGCTTTTTCAAGCGCCAAAAACGAACTGGTTTTTGAGCGCCAAGAAGCCCCATCAAAGCGAAAAATATGACCACCAACCGGTCATTTGTGAGGCATTGAGTGGACCCAGAGAGTAGAAACCTGAAACTAGAAGACAAGGTTGCCAGTTTCTAATTTCGAGTTTCTGCTTTCGTCGATTGCCCCAAGCCCAGCCGGGAAGAGTAGGGCTTCAGTTGGTGACTCGAGAAAATTTACGAGGCAGCTAGCCGCTGGGGATTGTTTTGGCGTCTAACTCACTGGGAGTGCGCGGTCGGAGGATTTGCTTGGCATCGATTTCCTGGCCGATCTTCCAGAGCGCAGCTTGAAAGAGATTTGGCGCAGCGTAGGAATGAAAGTAACCTTACAGAGACTGCGTGCACGCTTGTCTTATTGCTTACCGTCATTCATAATGGCGATTGTAAGGTAATGGTTTAGGGCTGCGGGAGCAGGGAATGCTGGCAAAAGAATTGCGCGTCTTCGCTTCTTGTCTCGGCTTGTTAGGGCTGGTGGGATGTGGCGCCGGCAACGTGGCGTACCGTGAAGCGCGAAAAGCGGAACTTCGCAAAGACTGGGATACCGCTTTGGTCAATTACGAAAGAGCAGGCCGGGCCCAACCTGAAAACTCCAAGATCATCATTCACGAAAGGCTGGTTCGTGTCCAAGCCTCCGCATCACACCTCAAGCAAGGGCAGCGTCTCTTGAGGGAGGGACGCCCGGACGAAGCGTCCGGCGAATTCCAGAAGGCCGTTAGCATTGATCCCACCAATGAAGCCGCAGCTCAGGAACTGGCCAAGGTGGTGGCGGACCAGGCTGCGGCCAAGCAGGCCCGCGAGTTGGCGCTCAAGCAAGCCCTGAAGGCCAACGAAGAAGCTGCGAAAGTGCCGGCGGTGAAGTTGAAAGCCTTCCCTGCGGAGCCCTTGGCCCACTTCCGCATCTCGGCCGACAGCCGCAAAGTCTTCGAAGCCCTGGCGAAACTTGCCAACCTGAATGTTGCCTTCACCTCTACCTTTCGGCCCGGTCCGCTTTCTGTGGATCTTTCCGACGTGAAGATTGAGGATGCGCTGAACATTGTCGCCCTACAAACTCACACCTTTTGGAGAGCGATCACCTCCAACACATTTCTGGTGGTTCCGGATACGCCCACCGATCGCCGGGACTACGATGTGGAAGAACTCAAAACGATTTACCTCTCCAACCCCTTGGCGGCAGCGGACCGCACCGCCATCACCACCGCTTTGAAACAAGTTCTGGGACTGCAGCGCATTATCGACAACCCCGACGCCAACGCCATCATAATCCGCGATACGCCGCAGAAAGTTGCGGCTGCTGAACAGCTTGTCCACGATCTTGACCGCAGCAAAGCTGAGATCGTGATGGAGGTGTCGGTGGTGGAAGCCGACCGCGACCGCGCTCGAGACCTGGGCCTGTTTCCTGCCACGGTTTCGTCGTCGGGCACGATAACACCTGGATTGAGTGGCGGGGAGATATTCACTCCTACTTTATCAACATCATCCGCTACTTCGACCGCACTTAACGTGAGCCCCAATCACTTCGCCCTCGTTGTGCCCAGTGCTGTTGCTAACGCGGTATTGAACGACACCCGCAGCCATATTCTCCAGAACCCGCAAATCCGCTCCACGGATGGCCAGGTCGCCAAGCTCAAGATTGGCGAGCGCGTTCCTTACGCCACGGGCAGTTTTCTGCCCTCGCTCGGCGCTACCAGTGGGTCGAGTGGGGTTGGCCTGCTGGCCAGCACGCAGTTTCAATTCCAGGACGTGGGCGTGAACCTGGAACTCACGCCACACTTGCTCGCTAATGGCGAGGTGGCGATCCATGCCTCGATCGAAATTTCTTCCCTGGGCGCGTCGCTTACTGTTGGGGGGGTGAGCGAGCCTACTTTCGGCCAGCGGAAGATTGAGCATGACATTCGCCTGAAGGAAGGTGAAACGAGTGTGCTCGGGGGCTTGATTCAAACCACCCTGACAAATACTGTGGGTGGCGTGCCGTTCCTCGGCGACGTTCCGATTTTGCGCTACCTGCTCTCCACGGAGCATGTCGAACGACATGAATCGGAGGTCCTGGTCATGTTGACTCCCCGCGTCGTCCGCCTGCCTGAACCCCCTTTGGGCGCACGAAGCAACGTGACCTTGGCCGGCGAACCCCAGCCAGCAGGATTTCAGCCGTTACCCGGACCTGAAATCCCTGGACAACCGCCCGGCGAACCGCAATGAGCATGCAGGAGCACACGACCGACTACCATCACTTGGCAGACTCCGCTTTTACATTTGTGGAGCTGATGGCGTCAATTACTATCATCTTGCTCCTGACAGCCATTGCTCTTCCTTTGGCCCGCGTGCAGATCCAGCGGGCTAGAGAGGTTGAGCTGCGGAGAGATCTGCGGGAAGTGCGCGATGCCATCGACCGCTACAAGGCCTTTTCTGACCAGCAGATGATACCGGTCAAGGTGGACACCTTTGGTTATCCTCCGGACCTTCAGACGCTCGTCGAGGGTGTCGCGCTGAAGGGAACTGCTACGGCGAAGTACAAGTTCCTTCGCAAGATGCCTGTCGACCCCATGACGGGCACGCCCGATTGGGGGATGCGCTCCATGCAGGATGACACTGACTCGCGGAGCTGGGGCGGCCAGAATGTTTTTGACGTTTATTCCAAGAGCGATGGGACCGCCGTGAATGGGACGAAGTACAGTGATTGGTAAGAGTTCGAGATTCGAGACTGGAAAGCGGAAATGCGTCTTCAGGGGATGGCCTTGGGGGCCGGGGTGGGCGTGTCGTCTAGCGAATTTCAAATTTCAAATCTCAAATTTCGAATTCCAAAGGCAGCGTGAGAGCAAGTTAGGTTTGGAGCCATCGCCGGTTCACCCCCTGCGAATTTCGAATCTCAAATTTCAAATTTCAAATTCTGAACTCCCAGCGTCCCGTTTCAAATCTCCAATTTCAAATTTCGAACTCCCAGCTTCCCGTTTCAAATTTGCAATTTCAAATTTCGAACTGCCGGTTTCCCGCTCCAACAGGCGGGGCTTCACGCTTATCGAGCTGATGGTGGTCCTGACGGTGATCCTGATCCTCGCTACCATGTCCATGCCTATTTTTCAATTGGCCATCGTGCATGCGCGGGAAGCAGTATTGAAGGATGATTTGTACACGCTGCGGAAACTCATCGACGAATTTACTGTGGATAAGGAACGTCCGCCCACATCCCTGGATGACTTAGTGGAGGCGGGTTACCTGCGGAGCGGGATTCCTGTGGATCCTTTCACCGGGTCGAACCAAACTTGGCGCACGGATGTTGAGGATGTCCCGTTGAATCCTACCCAAGCCGCGTCCGGAATAGTAGATGTGCATAGCGGGTCGGATGAGATTGCGCTGGATGGGACGCCTTATAGCGGTTGGTAGGGCAGTCGAGGAGTCAAGGAGTCGAGAAGTCGAGAGTCCAAGGTCAAAAGCAAATATCTTGACCTTCGACTTTTGACTCGAGGGGTTCTTACTCTCGACTCCTCGACTCTCGACTCCTAGACTTACATGGAATTCGTTTGCAAAATCGGGACGGGCACGGGCAAGGTCTTGGTCCAGACGGAGCAGGCTGGTTCGGAAGCTGAACTACGTCATCGGCTGAGAAACGAAGGGTTCTACATTTTCTCCGTTCGGCCCAAGGAGATCTTGAGCGCGCGGTGGGCTCCAGGAGGAGGCCGCATCAAGCCGGACGATTTCCTCGTCTTCAATCAACAATTCCTGACCCTTTCGAAATCCGGGCTGCCCCTGCAAAAATCTTTGGAAATGTTGGCCGGTCAGGCCCAGAGTGAAGCGCTCCGTGGGGCAGTGACGAAAGTCCAGGAGAAGGTGCGGGCGGGGGCGCTGCTTTCCGAGGCATTCGAATCGGTGGGCCGGTTTCCCAAAATGTATTGCGCGACACTCCGTGCCGGGGAGCGGAGCGGCAGCCTGGACCGGGTTCTCGCTCACTACCTCACCTATCAGAAGACTTCGCGCTCCTTCCGCAAAAAGTTCCTGTCCGCCCTCATTTATCCTGCCTTCCTGATGGTCTTTCTGGTGGGGTTGATTTCTTTTGTTATCACTTTCGTCGTTCCGAAATTTGCCATGCTTTACGCTGAGCTCCAGGTGCAGTTACCGCCCTTTACAGTCTTCATGATCTCCCTGGCACAGGGGGTGAAGCGTTTCGCGGCGCTCATTCTGGCCGGGATGGTGCTGGCCGTGTTGGGGACGCGCGGGGCGTTTCGTTCCCGGCGCGTGCGCTTGGCATGGGAACGCGCCAAGTTCACCATGCCCGTGGTGGGGAAACTTCTGCTGAAGTTCTCCGTGGCGGAATTCGCGCGGACACTTTCCACTCTGTTACAGGGTGGCATCCCCATTGTTTCCGCGCTGGAGACCGCGAAAGACTCGGTGACCAGCCCCCTGATGGCAGAGGCGATTGCGGAAGCTGAAAAGGAAGTGACCGCCGGACGCGCGCTCAGTGCCAGCCTGCGCCAATGCGGTTTGTTCCCTCCCCTCGCCCTGGATATGATGGAGGTGGGCGAATCCACTGGCGCCATGTCCAATATGTTGGAGGCCCTGGCGGAGTTCTTTGAGGAAGATGTAAGCATTGATCTGGCCACGCTGGTGGCTTTGGTGGACCCGATTATGATCGCCGGCATGGCGATCGTGGTGGCGGCAGTGCTGGTGGGATTTTACCTGCCCCTGTTCTCCATGGCAGCGCAGGTTCACTGAAGGACTTCGCAGGTTGCTGAGAAATCCTGTGCCGCTCTTCATTGTGACCGCCTGGAGGGGGGCAATCGGCAATGAAAACCTGGCCTTCGGTTGCGCCCGCAGGCTGCGCAGTCTCGACCTGTCCCGGTGCTTTTGATCGGGATGATTTTGATCGGCGACGGCCATCGAATTCAGGGTTTGCAGTAACTTGTTGGGAGGTGGAAGTTGGAAGAACTGACTCCGGAGTTAAGCGCCGAATTCGAGCAAGTACGCCAACTGGCAGCCCGCTATCATTTTGATTTTGTGGATTTGCGGGATTGTCGTCCAGACGCGGAATTACTCCGCACCATCCCGCTGGACACGATGCTCCATTACCAGTTTCTCCCGCTTGAGGCACACGATCACCAGTTAGTTATCGTGGTGGCCGACCCCACCGATTTATCCCGGCTGGATGAGCTGGAAATGAAGCTCGACCGGCAATTGGTTATTCGTGTGGCCCCGCCGAGCCAAGTGCGTGATTTCCTGAAAAAAACAGAGCCTTCCCAGAGGGTGCTGGACGAGGCCACCGAGGAGTTTCGGCTGGACGTCATCAGCGAGGAAGAGGCCGCTGGCGAAGGTCTTTCGCTCGAGCACCTGGTTGAGGAGCGAGACGTCAGCCCCATGATCCGGCTGGTGGATTCCATCATCTTTGCCGGGCTGGAGCGGCGCGCGAGTGATATCCACATCGAAAGCCGTGACAACTCCGTGGTTGCGAAGTTCAGGGTTGACGGCGTCCTGCAGCAGGCGATGGCCCCTTTGGCGAGGGAATTCCAGTCCAACCTCATCACCCGCATCAAGGTGATGGCGGAATTGGATATCGCCGAACGCCGTGTCCCTCAGGACGGCCGCTTCCGAGTCCGCTACCGTGGGCGTCCGATTGATTTCCGCGTGTCCATTATGCCCTCGATCCATGGCGAGGACGCGGTGTTGCG
>JBEKUR010000267.1:0-7565 GCA_049514855.1 Terriglobia bacterium | reverse complement strand
TCACCCTGCTGCTGTTGAGCATGATGAGCCTCATCGCCCTGGCCATGGTCTTATCCTCGAGCTCCGACATGTTGATCAACGGTTACTACCGCAACGCCCGAGGATCGTTCTACGCTGCGGACTCCGGACTCAACATCGCCCGGCAACAGCTACAAAGCCAGATCCTCACTTATGTCCCCTCCACCTTCACGACGAATCCCATCCCCACTAACGCGGCCACGACAGTTTGTAGCAATGTTTTGAATACGTATGCAAGTTCCACCTCTCTCAATGCCGGCCGGGCTGCCAACTCATGGGTCGAGAGCTTCGTGATTCCGAATACTAGTAACTGCTGTGGCACGTCTTGCACGGCGCCCATGTTTTCCCTCGCACCCAATTCGCCCACCCCTTCTTACGACTCTAGTGGTAACCTAATTGGATATAAATATATTTATAGCTACCGGCTCAGCGTTACGGGAATGGCCCAGGGCTCAGAGCTGACCACCGTATCCGAGACTGGAAGTATCATTTTGGCTGTCAGCGGCCCAGCGTCATCCAGCACGATGAACTTCGCCAGTTATGGGGCGTGGGTCGGTGTGTACCCTCCCTGCTTGGGGGCGCTGGTCCCTGGCACCATGACCGGCCCGATGTTTACGAATGGCGCCTGGGAATTTATGACTGGCGGTGCCTATATCTTTACAGACCCGATAGGGCAGTCGAACGTCAATGCGGACTTCTGGTTTGGGGGCACCTGCGTACAGTCCCCAACCAGTAGTTACACTCTAAACAACCAGACAATTAAGCCCATCTTTGAAGGAAACCCGCCCTTCAGCCTCGGACAACCCGTTGAGCCGACGCCACAGAATTCTTTTAGCCAACAGTGGGCAGCCATCGACGGCAAGGGCTGCGGGGAGGGTAGCAACGTGTGCGGCAACACCAGCAGCCCTCCGCCGCCCAGCGTGACCAGCGCGAACCTCAACGCCGTGCTCAAGGACGTATCCGGGAACCCGTATCCGAGCGGAGGAGCAACCACGGGAGCCTACTTGCCTTATTCGTGCAGCGGGAGCCCCTGCACGAACAGCGTGACCGGTGGCGGGATCTACGTTCAAGGCAATGCCTCGGTCCTGATGAGCATCGGAAACGACACCTCTGGGAACCCGACCCAGAGTTACACCATCACGCAGGGGAGCACGACGACTACCGTAACTACCGACATCGGCGCGAATACAACCACGGTGGCGTCCGGAAGCAAAACTCTGGCCCTGACCGGCGTCCCCACAAACTGCAGCACCATAAACCCGTTACCTGCAACCTGTACGAGTGGCCTAGCCGGAAGCACTCCAGCCACTGTGCTTTACGTCAACGGGACCATCACCAGCCTGAGCGGCCCGGGCCAGGGGATACCCGCTGTCCAGGATGGCTCCCAAATCAACATCGTAGCCAATGGAAATATAGATATTACCGGCGACGTCGTTTACAAGACTGAACCCGTCACTACGACCCAGAACCAAATTGTGCCGGGAACCAATCCGGCTTGCTGCAATGGGGACCCCGTCGCTACTTTAATTCCCGGGAATGACAAGAACCAGGTGCTGGGTGTTTTTACGGCCAACGGAAACATCAACCTGATGTCTCCCTACTCAAACAATAACCTTGAGGTTGATGGAAGTCTTGCGACCCTTCAGCAAGGCAGCCAGTATTGTTTCACGTGTACCGGGTACATCAATACCTTCAACAACGTGGGCGGTCAGATTCAAAGTGGCATTTGCGGATGCGACATGAGTACCGAGAACACGTACTTCGACCGCCGGTTTACCGCCAGGGCTGGGTTTGCTCCGCCGTGGTTCCCCTCAACCACCATCACCAGCACCGGCCCACCACCGGCCGTAGCGAAACCAACCATTCAGCGCGTTCAGTGGTTGCTGAAGAATATGTGATTGAATCAGGAAGTCGTTTTGGCATGTCAGTCTGAGGGAAGTTGTCAGTCGTCAGTTATCAGTGGTCAGTAGTCAGTTGTCAGTAGTCAGTTGTTGGTTGTCCGCCGCCGGCTTCCAGCTTCTTAAAAGATGGGGCTAGGGACTGGGGGCTAGGGCAATTCATATTCCTAATTCAGAATTCCTAATCCGGGATTACCCCAGCACCAAGTCCTCAGTCCCTAGCACCTGACACCTGGCACCTGAAACCTATCCGTTCCTCCCGCCGCTCTGGACTGTTCCTGCCCACCGTCGCCGTTTTATCTGTTTACTCCACCGCTTTTTGCCCGCATCATATCCAGTCGGTTTAGCAGGTTGGTTATAATGTCATCGTCTGAGACAGCGTCAACCGCACATCCCTCCGGCGCCAGGATTCTGCTCGCCTTCGCAGCCGTTTACCTCATCTGGGGGTCCACTTACCTCGCCATCCGATTCGCCGTTGAAACAATCCCTCCGTTGTTCATGGCGGGGTGCCGGTTCGTTATGGCCGGCGCCACGTTGTATCTGTTGACGCGCGCTCGCGGGGCGACCTCGCCCTCCCGTCGTCATTGGGCGGGCGCAGCCATTTTAGGGGCTTTGCTCCTAGTGAGTGGGAATGGAGGATTGTGCTGGGCGGAGCAGCGAGTGCCTTCCGGACTCGCCGCTTTGCTGCTGGCGACCATCCCCATCTGGATGGTCCTGCTCGATAGCTTAAGGAAAGGCGGCACAAAGCTCGATGTGCGGGTAATGGGCGGAATGGCTGTAGGTGTGGCAGGACTTGCCTTGCTGGTGGGTCCGGCCCACCTGTGGGGTAGCTCGCGCGTGGATCTTGCCGGCGCGGGAGTACTGATGTTCTCGTCGTTTTCCTGGTCACTCGGCTCCATTCTTTCGCACAAGCTGAAATTGCCCCCTTCGCCCTTTCTGGCGGCGGCCATGGAGATGTTGGCCGGCGGCGCCTTGCTCTTGTTGCTGGGCGTCCTGAGTGGGGAGGGCAGGCAGTTCCATTCGCATGGAGTCGCCCTCCGCTCTTTGCTGGGTCTTGCCTATCTGATTGTGGCGGGCTCGCTGCTCGGTTTCACTGCTTACATCTGGTTGTTGCGCACGGTAGCCACGGCGCGGGTTTCCACTTATGCTTTTGTGAACCCGGCGGTGGCGGTTTTCCTCGGCTGGGCTGGAGGCGGCGAGGCATTGACGGCTCGTGAGTTGCTGGCCAGCGCCACCATCATCGCCGGTGTAGCGCTCATCATCACCCACCGGCCAAGTCCCGTCGCTGTCACCCCGGATACGGAGGGCCTCCCCTCGGAGAAACCAGAAAGCAGAAACTAGAAACTGGAAACTGGAAACTAGAAACTGGAAAATCGAAATTGGCGGCCTTGTGGTCGAGCTTCTGATTTCCGGTCTTGTCCCTCGCCCCTTGTCGGCTTCCTGTCTCTTGGCATGCCAAGAAGGCAGAAATCAGAAGAGAGAAGATTCACACGCCAGGAATATCCGTAATTCGTCGCGCCCGTTTCCAGTCAGTCTGGTTTCGACCTTCGACTTTCGACTTTTGACTTTCGACTTTTGACTTGCAGTGCAGCCCCATGTCATGCTGAGGAGGCCGCTCTTTGGCGGACGAAGCATCCCTGCAGTTTCCATGCATCGGCTGGCTGCGTATGTAGCGTAATATTGAGCGGGCGAACTGCCAAGTGTGGCGAAATGCCACATTCATGCGCTCCCGCGCATATATACCTAACTCATTGAAAACACATGAGAAGCTGGTCTTGCTAGGGCAGAAAACCGCAAAAAAGTGAGAAGAGTGAGAAAGATGGGAATCCCCTCCACATCAGACCATGGGCACTTAGGATGACCGCATGGGGCGCGCCCGTGGACTACGCTAACAACTCCAACCTTCGAATTCGGGTTCAAACATCCTCCGGCAGCAAGAATCGGGTTGCGCCGACGCTCCATCCTAGCGATGATGGATCAGGATGGCAGGGAGGGAAAATGCAAACCAAAGCGGAAGATTATCGACGCATCGAGAAAGCCATACAGTTTCTCGCGGAGAACTATCACCACCAGCCGAGTTTGGACGAGGTGGCGCGGAACGTCAACCTGAGCGCATATCACTTCCAGCGGCTCTTTCAGCGCTGGGCAGGCATCAGTCCCAAGCGCTTTGTGCAGTATCTGACACTGGAACATGCCAAGAAGGTCCTCGAGGAATCCCGGAGCGTGCTGGACGCCGCCTATGATGCCGGGTTGTCCGGCCCAAGCCGCCTGCACGACCTTTTCGTGAATGTCGAGGCAATGACTCCCGGAGAGTTCAAGGCGAAAGGGGCAGGCCTCAAGATCAATTTCGGATTTCACCCCAGCCCCTTCGGTGAGTGTCTTCTCGCGGTTACCGAGCGGGGGATTTGCGGATTGGGTTTCGTGGGGGAAGAAGGTCGCGCACAGGCTCTCGAGGACTTCAAGCGAAGATGGCCGGCGGCAGAGTTTCAAGAGAATCCGCAGAAGACCCGGATTACTATCAATAGAATTTTCAGTCCCAAGAAAAGAAACGGCAGTAATCCTGTGAAGGTGTTGTTGATGGGCACAAACTTCCAAGTCAAAGTCTGGGAAGCCCTGCTCAGGATTCCGCCGGGTTCAATGGTGTGCTATGAAGACCTGGCGCGCCAACTTGGGAAGCCGTCGGCCGCACGGGCTGTCGGCAGCGCAGTGGGCCGGAACCCCATATCCTTCCTCATTCCTTGCCACAGGGCTATCCGCAAGATGGGGATTACAGGTGATTATCATTGGGGAGCGGCTCGAAAGAAGGCAATACTGGCCTGGGAAGCGGCGCGCAAGAATGGAGAATCCGAATAACACATGGCTGCCCCACCTTTGATGCTCGATGCTGAAACTCGCGCCAGACTTTGGCGGCAGTTGGTGAACGCTATTGAAACCTACGCCACAAAGCTGGAGAGCGGCCGAGTCACCCCTCCGCTCGATCCCGTGAAGCTCCGCGCCCTGCTCTCGCGCTTCGATTTCTCCGCGCCGATGGATGCTTTCGAGGCCCTCGATTTTCTTGTCGAGGGTCTGTGGAAGTTTCAAACTCACACACCGCATCCCCGCTATTACGGGCTGTTCAACCCCGCGCCGACTACCATGGGCATCGCTGGGGACGCCCTGGTTGCGGCCTTTAACCCCCAACTCGCCGCCTGGAGCCACAGCCCGCTGGCCATCGAGGTTGAACAGCATCTGGTGCGTGCCTTCGGCGCTCGATTTGGTTACGACCCCGCGCAGACCGATGGAACTTTTGCTTCAGGTGGCATGGAAGCCAACCATACGGCGGTGCTCACTGCTTTGGTGCAGACGTTTCCGGAATTCTCTTGCCGTGGCGTCCGGGCGCTTGCCGCCCAGCCCGTTCTCTACGTTTCCGCAGAGGCGCATCATTCCTTGCTGAAGGCGGCTCGACTGTGCGGGCTGGGGACGGATGCCGTGCACGAGATTCCGGTGGAGAACAGCCTGCGCATGAATCCGGAAGTCCTTGCGTCGAGAATCGCCCAGGACCGTGGCCAGGGCTTCGCGCCTTTCATGGTGGTGGCAACTGCGGGAACCACCAATGCGGGGGCGATTGATCCCCTTGCCGCACTCGCAGAGGTGGCCGCTCGCGAAAAACTATGGCTTCACGTGGACGCGGCGTGGGGCGGAGCGGCAGCGTTGGTTCCCGAACTGCGTCCTCTGTTGGCGGGCATCGAGCGCGCTGATTCCATTACCTTCGACGCCCACAAGTGGCTTTCTGTGCCCATGGGGGCGGGAATCTATATCACCCGCCACACCGATATCCTCGATCGAACCTTCCGCACCGCCGTAGGGTATATGCCGCGCGAGGCGGCGGAATTGGACGTGGTCGATCCTTTTATGCACTCGATCCAGTGGTCCCGCCGGGCCATAGGTCTGAAGGTGTTTCTCTCCCTGGCCGTAGCTGGTTGGGAGGGCTACGCCACGGCCATCCGCCAGATGGTGGCCATGGGCGCGCTGCTGCGGGAGCAACTCGAAGCCTCGGGCTGGCAGGTCGTTAACGAAACGCCATTGCCCCTCTGTTGCTTCATCGATCAGCGCCATGCGGAGGGCCGCTCCGCTGCCTACCTGCACGCGGTGGCCATGAAAGTTGTCGGCTCTGGAAAAGCCTGGATTTCAACTACCCGCTTGGCCAACTCAGTGCCCGTGCTTCGCGCCTGCATCACCAACTACCGGACAAGCGGCGACGACATTGCAGCCTTGATTGGGGCCCTCGAGCAGGCTCGAAAGCAACTCAGTTAGCTCCCTCACTCCTCCTTATGAAAACGATGCTTGCTCCCTCGCGGCGAATCTGCGAACATTTGCACTTCAGCGCTGCGTCAGGTTTCATTTCGTAGGCTGATTACCCTGGAGGCAAGAATGCCACTTGATCCAAAGCACCGCAGTCACACGATCACCGACGGGCGAGACCGGGCGGGCGCTCGGTCAATGCTCAAGGCAATTGGTTTTACCGATGCCGATTTGGCGAAGCCGATTGTTGGAATCGCGAATACTTGGATTGAAACCATGCCTTGCAATTTCCATCTCCGCGAGCTGGCCGCAAAAGTGAAAGAAGGCGTGCGCGCGGCAGGTGGAACGCCCATGGAGTTCAACACCATTGCAATTTCCGACGGCGTGACCATGGGCACGGAAGGTATGAAGGCTTCGCTGGTGAGCCGCGAAGTCATCGCAGATTCGATCGAGTTGCTGGGCCGCGGCCACATGTTTGACGCCATGGTGGCGCTGGTCGGATGCGACAAGACAATCCCCGGAGGCGCCTTGGCCCTGATTCGCCTGAACGTGCCGGGCATTGTCCTGTACGGCGGGTCGATTGCCCCGGGACGGTTCCAGGGCCACGACGTTGCGATTGGGGACGTGTACGAAGCCGTGGGCGCGCATGCCGCGGGGAAGATGACGGACGCCGAGCTTAAGGACCTCGAGGACCATGCCTGTCCTGGCGCTGGCGCCTGCGGCGGCCAATACACGGCTAATACAATGTCCACGGTGATGGAATTCATCGGCCTTTCGCCCATGGGCGGGAACAGCGTGCCGGCCCTGCACCCCCTGAAGAATGCAGTTGCCTACCGCACCGGCGAGATGGTGATGGATTTGCTCCGGCGAGGCGTGCGGCCACTCGACATCCTCACGAGGAAGGCATTCGAGAACGCCATCGCCAGTGTGGCGGCGACGGGTGGTTCAACCAACGCCGTGCTCCACCTGCTGGCCATGGCGCGCGAGGCCGAAGTTCCGCTTACGATCGACGACTTTGACGCCATCAGCTCGCGCACGCCCATCATTGCTGATCTGAAGCCGGGTGGGCGGTACCTTGCTGTAGACGTCCATCGGGCAGGCGGAATCCCCCTGATTGCCAGGAAGCTCCTGGAAGCGGGACTCATCGACGGGTCTCAACAGACTCCCAGCGGGCGAACAGTTGCTGAGGAAGCCCGGCTTGCCATCGAGACGCCGGGCCAGGACGTGATCAGGCCTGTCTCCAATCCGATTAAGAGAACCGGAGGGCTGGTTATCCTGAAAGGGAACCTCGCACCGGAAGGCTGCGTCGTCAAGGTGGCGGGGTACGAAAGGACTTACCATCGTGGGCCCGCGCGGGTGTTTGACTGT
>JBEKUR010000266.1:0-7595 GCA_049514855.1 Terriglobia bacterium | reverse complement strand
AGCCGTCGAAAACCAGTTGGTCGTTTCCCCCCACATGATTAACGTAGACCACCGGAATGTGGCGCGTCTCCGCGATGGCCTTCAGCATGTCATGACGCAATTGGATTTTCTCCGTGCTGTAAGGAGAAGAGGCAATATTCAGCAGCAAGTCGGCCCCGGCGCGAACGCACTCATCGACAGGATCTCGGCGGTAGAGTTGTTTCTTCCAGAAATGCTTGTCGTTCCAGACGTCTTCGCAGATGGTAATTCCGAGCTTGAAACCATTGAACTCATGGAGCGCGATGGATTGGCCGGGTTCGAAATAACGCGACTCGTCAAAAACGTCGTAAAAGGGAAGCAGGATCTTCGTGTAATCCAGCACCACCTTGCCGTCCTTAATTAAAGCTGCTGCGTCCGCCACGGCTTTGCCTTGCACAGCGTGGGAGCGACGCACGTAGCCCACAAGCGCCGGGACGGGCGGGAGCAACCCCGCCAAACGTACCAGTTCGGTCTCGGACTTCCGTATGAAGCCCGGCCTTTCAACCAGATCTCGAGGCGGATATCCGCAAAGCGCCAACTCCGGGAAGACCACCAGGTCTGCCCCGCGTTCCTGGGCGCGGCGGGCATACTGCACGATACGGTCGATGTTGCCCGCAAAATCTCCAACCGTGGTATTGATTTGTGCGAGGGCAATATTCATGGCTGGTTCTTAGTCTACTTCATGGTTTCCGGGTGCCGCAAGGAGGTTCGATTTGCGATTTGTGATTTGTGATTTGCGAATGACACTGG
Organism: Terriglobia bacterium; assembly: GCA_049514855.1. Classification (GTDB taxonomy): domain Bacteria; phylum Acidobacteriota; class Terriglobia; order UBA7540; family UBA7540; genus CAVROP01. The sequence goes on along the minus strand of JBEKUR010000266.1, from coordinate 6,827 downwards.
AGAAAGCCGCCACCGCCACTTTGTTGATCGGATATCGGAAACCAGCAATCGCAAATGGTTCGATTTGTGATTTGTGATGGAGGCAGATTGCGGATTTGCGATTCGCAAATTACGACGCGTAGCGGCGAGTTTACCTCGCCAAATGGCGGCGTAAAGCCGCCTCTACGTCAAAATGAGACACTATCCGGAAATCAGCAGTCGCAAATGGTTGGCTGTTGTGATTCGTGAATGACAACGGACGAAGCCGTTACGCCACTTCGCTAATCGCAAATCGCAAATCACCAATCGCAAATGGGTAGTCTAGGCGCTGAAAGAACTTCCGCAGCCGCAGGTGGTTTTCACATTCGGGTTGTCGAACTTAAAACCTGCGCCCTCCAAGGTCTCCATGTAGTCGATCTTGGTGCCGTTGATGTACAGCAATGATGCCTGGTCAACAAACACCTTCAGGCCGTCGAATTCGTAAACCTTATCAACCCCGTTGGTCTGGTTCTCGAAATTCATCTGGTACGAGAATCCAGAACATCCGCCGCCCACTACCGCAACGCGCAAACCGGCAGGGGCGGGATTCTGTTGGGCCATGATTTCCTTTACCTTCGCAACGGCCTTGGGAGTGAGCTCTATTGTCATCTAAAACTCCTTGTGCAAACTAATTTCAGTCTGGCACCCTTAATATCTGATGAACCAACATATCAGAGGGATGCACAGAAATCAAGCCGTACGGCCAGGCGGTAGTGGTGTCATTTGGGATGGGATCCCTTTCGAAACGCCAGTCATTCCCGCGAAAGCGAATCCAGTCCGTCGATAGCGCATTTCCGAAGGTTTGCCTTCCCGCTTTCGCGGGAATGACTGCGGCTTGCAACGCCCATGCCTCGCAAATGACACCACTACCGCCAGGCGCGTCGCTGTCGGCTCGAAGACTCGGGGAGCCGAAGTCCCGAGCTCAGCCTCGCCGCGGCGATTCACCTGGAAAGCAGGCCTATTATTCAGTAACATAGGAGGGGTGATTGCCGGTGGAACCGCGATGGTCCTGGAGGCACGCGCGTTGGCTGAGCTGCTTTGTCGGAGGTAAGTTACCGTGAAGAAATATATTCTGGCTATGGCATCGGTAGCAGCGATCGGCCTCCTCATCCAGAGTGGGTGTGGAGGCAGCGGTGCAACCCTGCACATTGTCACCACCCCGGGGACGATAGCTGTTTTCGGTGGCGACGCTCCCCAATGCAGCAGCGTCATTTCCTTCGTGGTCACGATTAGTGGTCTGACGTTGACGCCGCAGTCCGGTTCGAGCCCGGTTTCGGTCCTTCCCGGTGGACAGGCGGTCACGGTGGATTTTGCCTCCCTAATGGATTTCGCCACCATGTTGAGCGTGTCAAATGTTTCGCCGAGAACTTACAACGCGCTGGGAATAACACTTTCCAATCCGCAGTTGACGTACCTGGATACTTCCACCACTCCTCCGTCTTTGAAGACGATCGCCCCCACGATGAGTTCCCTGACTATCAATCTCAATCTCAACCCGGCAATTACTATCGCGAGCAGCAGCACGGTCGGCCTGCAACTCGACTTTAACCTCCTGAATTCCGTTTCCATCGGGTCCAACAATCAATTCACGGTGACCCCTACGTTCACCGCAAATTCAGTCTCGGCCTCGGGAAGCAATGGTTTCACTGAGTTCGATGACTTGCGCGGTCTCGTTCAAAGCGTGAGCACAAGCTCGACGAATTCGTCGTTTGTTGGGAGCTTCACGATCTCTTCTCCCAATGCCCCGACGCGGACCGTTGACGTTTCAAGCTCGACGACATTCGATGGGGTCTCCGGGCTGAGTGGTCTAACTGCCGGGACCTTTGTGGAGATGGATGCCTTCCTTGACTCGCAGGCGAACATCGTGGCAAATACCGTGGTGGCGGAGGATCAGGAAGATCAGGCCAGTGGGCAAGCGGCATTTGCCGGGTTGATCACTTCAGTGACGCCACAGACGGGGAATGCCACCCAGTTCACCCTGTTGGTCGGCGAAGAAAACCCCGATATGAGCAGCCGGGTGGGACTCTTCTCGACTCTGACCTTCAATATCGCTCCGTCGTCCACAAGGTTCGGTCTCACCGCCCAAGCCACCGACTTCGCCAACTTTTCTTTTGGCACTGCAAACCTTGCCCCAGGTCAGCGAGTTGTCGTCCACGGCACCCTGCCCAGCGGCTCAGGTACGGCGCAGACTGCCGCCGCTCGGTCGGTATTCCTGGGTCTCCAGTCCATTTTGGGGAACCTTTCCACAAACCCAAGCACCCCGGTAGCCACCAACGATGGCGTGCACGGAGGGTTCACGCTGCTTCCCTGCTCGCCCCTATTCCAGCCCGCGCAGATTACGGTTCTTTCTGCCCAGCAGACGGCCTTCGTAGGCATTTCCAATTTGTACAGCTTGAACCACCCGGGCCCGCACTTCCTGCTCGTCAAGGGATTGCTGTTCAATGAGCAGAGCACAACCTCTTTTGGGGTCGAGAGTTGGACTGTGCCCGCCAATGTTCAGGTGGCAACACAAGTCCATCAGATGCCTTAGCAGCACCCTGAAAACGTCTGTGAACGATGTCATTCCGAGCGAAGCGAGGAATCTCGCTCTGGTTCGGGCGCATAGAGGGCGACAAGCAGATCGAGATTCCTCTCCCGCGACTGCGGGATCGGAATGACAGACTGGAAAGGTTTTTCAGCATCCTATAAGACAGCGAGAGAGAATATTGAAGAGCGCTCATGGGTTTATATTATGTCGTATTCTAATCTCGCGAGGTGGCTGATGCTGGTTCGCGCACTGTGGGCAGTCTGGATCGTTCTCACCTGTCCTGGGCTGCTTTGTGCCCAGCAAGCCGCCCGTGTCGGCCTGGCGAGTTTCCCGGCGGATACCCAGCAGGTTGCCTACTCGAATTTCGCGCAACTGCGTTCCTCACCCGATTATCCGCAAATCCGTCAACATGTGCTCTACCAGCAGCTCCGCGGATTTCAGCAGTTCCTCCGCTCCGTGGGCGTTGACCCTGAAAAGGACGTTGACGAGTTGATGCTGGGGTGGCACGGTCAGTCCCTGAGTGGCTCGGGGAGCTTTGGCGTTGCGGCCGGACGTTTTGAACCCGATAAAGTGCGGGAGCTCTTCACGCAAACCCAATTGCCCGTCCAATCCTACGCTGGTTCGGAACTTTTTGCCTTCGGCTCGGGCGCGGACCCGGCGGACACCTTCTTCACTTTCCTCGATTCCTCGCTAGCGGCCTTCGGCCGATTGCACGACCTGAAAGCCCTTCTTGACGTCAGGGAAGGCTCAGCCGACGCCCTGGATACAAACCAAGGTTTCCGAAGTTATGAAGCCGAACTCGAGGGGACAGCGCCTCAGTGGGGCATACTCACTGGGAAAGCTGCTGCGAATGTTGCTGCGCCGTGGCTATCCGGAGGAGGAAAAAACACCATTGATATGACGGCTTTCTTGGAGCCGGTCCAGGCCGTCCTCTATCGTGTGGATTGGGACGGCGGTTTCACCACACACATCAGCGTTGTCTGCAAGACGCCGGAAAGTGCCGCAGGACTGTTCCAGCTTTTGAACATTCTTAAGTCGGCGCCGGTGTTTTCGGCCTCAGGAGGTAGTCCCAGACCTGCTTCCCTGCTCCAAAATCTGGATGCCCGCCAGAACGGGTCACGCCTCGAGCTCAGCGCTTCGGGGCCGGCGGACGCACTGGACAAGATCCTAAACATTGGGGAATGAATTTAATTGAGTCATTGGGTCATTGAGTCATTGAATCATTGACTCATGCGCGATGCAGGGTGGAATGTAACCGTCTCACCCATGTCTCGCCTCGTAAGACGCCGGCCTGTGTCTATCAAGATGTGAGAGGGGGGATGATGGCCGAAGTTGTATGGCTGGGCTACCCGCCAGCAGTTAAGTCGCTCCCTGTCAGCTCGCGGTTCGCCTCGAAAACCAGCCGGATGGCTTCCTGAAGATTTTCACGGGCCTCTTCCAGCGTCTTGCCTTGGGTATTGGCCCCCGGTAGCTCTTCAACCCAGCCGATATAACCTTCCGGCACTTTCTTGAAAACGGCGGTCAGCTCCATGTTCCCTCCCCTGCATTCTATTCACAATCCTAACATGCTCTGCCTGGCGGGACAATTAAACGCGGTCAGAAAGGGAATCTTGATTCAGTGACAATTTCGGCGGCAATCGAAAGGGAGGAGCGGAGAAAAAACCCAAACTCCAGAATAAGGCAGGGGGAGACAGGCAAGCCAGCAGAGATCCTCAGGTTGCCATCCCCCAGCCCGAACATTCTTGCAGTTTGCTGAAAAAATTGGGTCGTCACTCGATCCCGCAGGAAGCAGAGCCGGCCAGCATAAACCCGACCGGCTCACCCGCGGCAACTAGCTCTCCGATTTTGGAAAGGCGCTGCCCTTGTTAGCTACGTCACTTGACCGCCAGCACATTAGCAACGGTAGCCAAGCAATCGATGGTACTGTCGAAGCTAATTATGGCGGTTGTTTGGCCAGACACCGCTGAGAAAATGTCGTGGCCGGTGTCATCCCAAAGCTGAGGAATCGGGAGACCCGCACTACCGTTCCAGTCGCTGTCGTTGTCCACGCCCCCAGGACCGGCAATCAGCGTGGCGTTGATAGTGGTGGTTTCTAAGGCCGCAGGTGGGGAATCAATGCGGCCCGCACCGGCCTGTCCATCGGCGCCAATGTTATCCCACAACGCGTCGGTAATGACTGGCCCGGGAAGGTTCAACGTGTAAGTCAACGTTAGCGTTGGGCACCCAAAGGTAGTGGCCGTAAACCCTGCATCATAGATACCGACCGTGTAACCTCCGGTGCCTACGATGACCAGGGAAGCGCCCTCGGCCAACGGGAAAACGCCGGGGGGACTCCACGGGTCGCCCCCATCAGTACGTCCACTCGCTCCTTTTGCGAGTGTTACCTGATAGGCTCCGTTACCCGTAGCTATGCATTTCGGAACTTTGGCCCGAAAGACAGCGACACCGTTACTGCCCCAATTCGGATCAGCACCTATTCCCAGCAAGGTCCCTTCCAGGGTGACTTCAGAAAAATCAGGATTGGGAAATATGCGACGCAGGCAGACTTTGTAAAGAGCCTTGCCCGGTTGCGTGGTGTTGAAAAGGATCGCCCAGTAGAGATAGGCGTCCTGAATCGGTCTGGAAACGCCACTCACGTGAAGTACGCCGCTGCCCCGATTGCGAAGAGCAATTCCACCGGTTCCGTATGAGGCGTTGTAGTAGGCCTCAAACGGATCGATTGGGTTGAGGGATAGAAATTTCGCAGTCACCGCAGGGTGGAAACCCGCTCCGCTTGTTCCCAAAGGCCCGGTCTGTCCAGCGGCGGAAACACAGCCGAACAACCCGACGGCCATCGCTAGGACCACAAACCAGGAGAATGCGTGGCGTTCCAAACTGCATCGAAAGGTATTGTGCATACTTTGCCTCCTTAGGCAAAACGAAGCTATTCAGCCTGTAAAACCGATAAGTTTGAGAAGATCTAACCGGAAACTCACGGCGGCAGGCTAGCTCAGGACTTGGAGGTTGTCAAGTAAAAAGTATCGACAGTAAAAAGTATCGACAGTAAAAAGTATCGACTGTGAACTAATTGGAAGACAAGCGCACAGGAAGGATGCGACAAAGCGATCAGTCGCCGGTAACACAGGTGGCGAGCTTCCGCAGCTTCTCATGCCGGCGGCGGAGAAGCTCATCGGGGGAGAGCTTTTCGAGATCTTGGAGGCACGCCCTCAGCACCGGGCGCAAAATGTCGGCGGCCAGTTGGTGACTGTTGTGTGCGCCGCCCGGAGGTTCCGGCACCAAGCGGTCCACAATCCCCAAGTGAAGCATATCTTGTGCGGTCAGCTTGAGGACACGCGCGGCCTCCTGTTTATGGTCCCAGTCCCGCCAGAGGATTGAGGAACAGCTTTCCGGGGCAATCACCGAATAGACGGCGTTCTCGAGCATAAGGACTTCGTCACCCACCGCTATGGCGAGTGCCCCTCCGCTGCCGCCCTCGCCGTGAATCACCACCACGATGGGAACGCGCTGCTTGGGTATCTCCTTCAAGTTATAGGCAATGGCCTCGGCCTGCCCGCGTTCTTCGGCCCCGATTCCGGGATAGGCGCCAGGAGTGTCTACGAAGGTTATGATGGGCAAGCCGAACTTGGCCGCAGTTCGCATCAGGCGCAGCGCCTTGCGGTAGCCTTCCGGGTTGGTCATGCCGAAGTTGCGGAGCAGTTTCTGCTTGGTGTCGCGGCCTTTCTGATGGCCCATGACCACAACTGACCTTTCCTCGAATTTGGCCAGCCCGCCCACTAACGCCTGGTCATCTCCAAACCGCCTGTCACCGTGCAACTCGGTGAATTCCGTGAACAGCATCTGGATGTAGTCCAAAGTGTAGGGACGCTGAGGGTGACGAGCCAGCAACACCCGATCCCAGGGATCGTTCGCCGCGCCGGCGACGCTGTCCCGAAGAGCCGCCAACTGCTGGCGGAGGCGTTCGATTTCCTCGTGCGTGACTTCTGAGTCGGAAACCTGTTCCAGCTCTGCAATCTGTTTTTCGATTTCGCGGACCACCGCAAGTTGTGTATCGGGGTGTGCCATCAGTCATCCTTAACAGTCGAGAGTCGAGAAGACCCCCTCACCCGGCCCGCCCCGGCTGAAGAAAACGCCGGTGCGGTCCACCCTCTCCCCCAAGGGAGTCTGTGTGATAACTCGCGGTTGTAGACGTGCAGAGAAAGGGGGCGAGGAGGCCCACGATGAGATTTCTGCCCTACGAACCGGATCAAGCTTGGTTGTTGCCGCCCAGCGTGAAGGACGTACT
>JBEKUR010000265.1:0-7598 GCA_049514855.1 Terriglobia bacterium | reverse complement strand
GCCTTCAGCCTCCAGGACTCGGTACTGAGAACTGACGACTGATGACTGACAACTGCTACTACCAGGTAAACGCCACACCATTCAGTTTTCAAAGATCGTTGAGTATCCACAAGCGACTCTCGTCTCTCTGGATCTCGTTCCAGCTTGGCTGCCGACTCGACTGGCAGCCTTAGGTTGCTGGGGTTGGTCCTTTCTCGCCCCGCAGAAAACACCAACCTCAGCAACCATAACGATACGCTTCACGCCGCAAAGCGCCTCGCGCATCTTTGCGTTGGCCAGCTCCAATACTCTCAGGTCAGGGGGTTGAAAACAGGCGGGAGGATTCCTTGCGGATGGCCCACTTGCTTCGCGCCCCTATTCAGAAGCCTTTACCGTACCGACCTCCTGGTTCATCCTACCGAGACGATGCGAAGTCTTGCTGGCAACCTCGAATCACAGCCATGAGGTCGCCTTAACACTAGCTTCACCTTCGTTCCGACAATCACCAATAATACTGCGCACAAAAAAGAAATGCAAGAGAAATTTTTGCCAGTCCCAAAGAAAATTTATGCGCCCTCAACGCCACCTGCTCGCCATGGTCAACTGCAACCAAATTGCAGTACAATCCATGCGCCATTTAATCCTTTTGAGAGGGGACGGTACCATGATTTCCGATCGACTTGGAGTAGTTTCAGTATTGTTGATTTCCGTGGCGACTCTTTCCACCCCGTTACACATCGCCGCCCAAGCCAGGACGCGCCTTGCCATTGTGGGACTCGATCACGATCACGTTTGGGGACTGCTCAAGATCATCGCCAATGAGCCAGACGCCGAACTGGTGGCTATTGCCGATCTGCATACCGAGCTCGTAGAGAAAGCAAAGGCAACGGCGCCTGCCGGCGTGAAGTTCTTTTCGGACTACATCCAAATGCTCGATGAGGTAAAGCCCGATGCGGTAATCGTGACCACCGCCAACAACCGCCATCTTGAAATCCTGAGGGCCTGCGCGCAACGCAAGATCCACTTCTTCACAGAGAAGCCCATGGCTGCCAGCGGCGCGGACGCCCGTGCAATGGAACGCCTGGCTCGCCAAGCGGGCGTCAAGCTCATGGTGAACTACTGGAACGCCTGGGGGGAGGCGACGCAGGAAGCCGTCAGGCGCATCCAGGCCGGAGAGATCGGAAACGTGCAGAAGATCATAGTCCAATTCGGTCACGAAGGGCCCAAAGAAATCGGCACTTCCAAATACTTCGCGGATTGGCTTTATGATCCCGCCAAGAACGGTGCTGGAGCACTCATGGATTTCGGTTGCTATGGGGCGGATTGGGCGATGGTGCTGAAAGGACGTCCCAAGCGAGTCTATGCAACTTCCCTGAAACTCAAAACGGAGCAGCACAACGCTGTGGAGGATGACGCCACTGTACTCCTCGAGTACCCCGACGCCACGGCAATTCTGATGCCCTCTTGGGATTGGTCATACGGAAAGGGGCAGGCGGAGATCTTCGGTTCCAAAGGCAGCTTCCTGGTGAGGGGTGATGGGCTGCTGTTTCAGCCCGCCAAAGGCGAAACGAGCGTACAAAACCCGGACGGCAAGCTGATAGAAACCCAACCAGCTCCTCCTGAAAAACGCAACGGGGTGGCCTACTTCTTGTTCTGTATCCGGAACAACAAACCCATCGAAGGCCCTGTCTCGCCTGGAATCAACGTGGGCGTCAACGAAATCATTGACGCCGCGAAGGAGTCGATCCGGAGCAACCGGGCGGTGGCGATGCCAGCACCGTAGGGGCGATTCGCGCCGCGTGCGTGCATTGATGCCTCGGCCAGGACACCTTGGGCACTGCAACTTGAACGTGCCCGGGAGATCCTATGGTGCTCGAAGCATGATTTGGCGTTATCTCGTTGAAGGTCCGTGGATCGTCTTTGGCGCATACTGGGCGGCGGGCGCGCTGAAGACGCGCAGGACCGTCAGCCAGGAATCCTTGGCGTCGCGTTGCGGCTTCCTCTTTCTGGAAATCCTTGGCTTTGTCTTGCTCTTCAGCGACGTCGCGGAGATCGGCGTTCTTGGTCATCGCGTTGTCCATCAGACATACGCTCTTGCCGTTACGGGCGTCGCACTCACCTGGATCGGCATCGCTGTCGCTCTGTGGGCCCGCTGGCACCTGGGACAGTATTGGAGCGCCAGAGTCACTCTCAAAGAGGACCACAAGCTCATCCGTACTGGGCCCTACGCTCATTTCCGGCATCCCATTTATTCCGGACTCGATCTGGCCGCGGTGGGCGGAGCTTTGGCGATTGACCGATGGCGATGCGTCGCGGGAGTCGGCTTGATCGTCCTGGGCTATTGGATGAAGGCGAGGAAAGAAGAATCCATGCTGGCCGCGCAATTCGGGGAAGCCTTCAAAGAGCGCTGCCGGCACACCGGTTTCCTGATTCCGAAATTTTAATAAGAGGCCACGGGGCCTTGCCTCCGGAAGAGGGCTTCCATCTCAACAGGCAATTTCAGCACTACTTCAGGCACCGCGTTCCAGAAGGTTTGACGACTCCTCCGGGAAACCGGCCTCCCGACCCTGCGACCGCCATTCTCACGCAGGAGGTGGAAGGAAATACGGTAGTTTCCGAATCGCCGACCATACGGACAGAATTCATTTCCGACATGTGTCTTTTGCCGATAGGCTGCGACCGGCATGGAACGGGAATCACAATTTTGGTGGAGTTTCGGAGAATCTGGCAAGAACTTTAGAGAAATAGGCAACGGCCCGAAGTGTAAGCAGACTATACTTCACCTTTGGGGCTAGCTGGAATTTCGCAGCCTCATCTGCGGCGCCCGGAGGAGCGGCAGCGACGCGATTTTGAGGCTGACCCAAACGGTTGGTTCATCAACTGCGAATATACCTCGAAGGAGAAGCAATGCAGAAGCGCAAACTTGGAAAGAGCGGCCTGGAAGTTTCGGCCCTCGGGTTGGGCTGCATGGGAATGAGCTTCAGCTACGGCCCGGCCAAAGACAAGCAGGAGATGACCTCTCTTCTCCATGCTGCTGTTGAACGCGGCGTCACGTTCTTCGACACGGCCGAAGTCTATGGCCCGTACATAAACGAAGAACTCTTGGGCGAAGCCCTCGCTCCCTTCCGTGGGCAAGTGGTGATCGCCACCAAGTTCGGGTGGAAAATTGATCCCAAGGCGGAGCGAGGTTTGGCTGGGCTGGACAGTCGGCCAGAACACATCAAAGAGGTGGTGGAGGGCTCGCTCAAGCGGCTCAAGGTCGATGCCATCGATCTGTTCTATCAACATCGTGTTGACCTGGACGTGCCGATCGAAGACGTGGCGGGAGCGGTGAAAGACCTGATCCAGCAAGGCAAGGTGAAGCACTTCGGCCTTTCTGAAGCAGCAGCAAAGACGATTCGTCGCGCTCACTCCGTCCAGCCGGTCACCGCCGTCCAAAGCGAGTACTCGCTATGGACGAGAGGCCCTGAGAAGGAAGTGCTGCCCACGCTCGAGGAACTCGGCATCGGCTTCGTTCCCTACAGCCCTCTCGGCAAGGGCTTCCTCACCGGAAAAATGGACGAAAACACAAAGCTCGACAGCTCCGACTTCCGCAACATTCTGCCTCGGTTCACGCCTGGGGCGATGAGAGCGAATCGAGTGCTTGTTGACCTGCTCGGCAGCATCGCAGAACGGAAGAAGGCGGCACCTGCTCAGATCGCACTCGCCTGGCTGCTGGCCCAGAAACCGTGGATTGTACCGATCCCAGGCACCACAAAGCTGCATCGCTTGGACGAAAACATCGGGGCAGTTGCAGTCAAACTCACGCCGGACGATCTGCGTGACATCGAGAACGCCGCCTCAAAGATCACGGTGCAAGGGGCTCGATACCCCGAAAACATCGAGCGAATGACCGGCCGCTGAGCGGCAAGAAATGTGTCCTCTTGCGGGCAGAACGAGGTGCTGCGCGCCCGAACGCACGGCTCTAGTCACAACCCCGCAAGGAGCGTCGATCATGACAAATAAAAGAATTTCTATTCTTGTGATGACAGCACTGGTCGCGGCGCTAGCCATCCTTGTCGCCACAGCGATTGCGGACGAACACTCAGGAACATGGAAGATGAATCCGGCCAAGTCGAGGTATAGCCCAGGACCGGCGCTGAAGAATCTAACGGAGACAATTGCATCAGACGAGAACAGCTACAAGGTTGACGCCAACGGAACGGACGGAGACGGCAAGCCGATGCATATAGAGTTCAACGCAAAATTCGACGGAAAGGACTACCCGGCTATCGGAGTTCCGTGGGCTGACATGGTATCGGTCAGGCGGATTGATGCCCACACGGTGCAAGCGATACAAAAAAAGGGCGGCCAGGTCACGATGACCATAACCTGTAAGGTTTCCACGGATGGAAAGACACACACGTGCATGTTGAAGGGTAAGGATGAGCAAGGACGCAACGTGAAGAACGTCGCCGTCTTTGACAAGCAGTAGAACAATTTTCCGAAGCTGAGAGGTGAGCGCCGAGCTCGGTGTTTCTTGCCAGCACTTTCGTCGTGCTCTGCGCCGCGCCGACCACGGCCATTACGCACATCGCCATTCAGGAAAAGCTCCAGGGTAAGGTTGTCGACTGGATGGAACAGGTCACCGACGAACAATACCAGGCCTGATTCAGGACGAGGACGAAACAAAGAGGAGGATCTATCCATGTACAACGCGAAGGCTTACTCCGCTGCCAGTGTGACATCGCCGCTGGCCTTCACCACGATCCCGCGGCGCGATCCAACCGAACACGACGTACACATCGAAATCCTTTTCTGCGGTATCTGCCACTCCGATCTCCACACGGTCCGTAACGAGTGGAGCGGCTTCATGCCCACGGTCTACCCCTGCGTCCCCGGCCATGAGATCGTCGGCCGTGTCACGCAGGTCGGCTCCGCAGTCACCAAGTTCAAGCCCGGCGGCGTCGCCGCGGTCGGCTGCATGGTCGACTCGGACGGCACCTGCCCAGAGTGCCGCGCCGGCTTTGAGCAGTTCTGCCCGAACATGACCCTCACCTTCAACTCTCCGGACAAGCACCTCGGAGGCGTCACCTATGGTGGCTACTCCGAAAGCGTGGTCGTCAACGAACGCTTTGTCCTGCGCGTCCCTTCCAACCTCGATCTCGCCGGAGCCGCGCCGCTCCTCTGCGCCGGAATCACAACATACTCGCCCATGCGGCGCTGGGGCGTCACCAAGGACAAGAAAGTTGGCGTGGTCGGTCTCGGCGGACTGGGCCACATGGGCGTGAAGTTTGCACATGCGCTCGGAGCTCACGTCGTTGTCTTCACGACTTCACCCAACAAGAAGGAAGATGGGCTCCGCCTGGGCGCCGACGAAGTCGTCGTTTCCCGCAATGCCGACGAGATGCAGAAGCACGCTGGCAGCTTTGACTTCATCCTTGACGCCGTCTCCGCCGATCACGACATTAACGCGTACATCCAACTCCTCCGCCGCGATGGCAACCTTACCCTCGTCGGCGCGCCGGCGAAGCCTCTTGCCGTCGCAGCCTTCGGCCTTTTGTTCGGACGCCGCAGCCTCTCCGGCTCGCTCATCGGCGGTATCCCCGAGACCCAGGAGATGCTCGATTTTTGCGGCGCACATGGCATCACTGCCGATGTCGAAGTCATCCCCATCCAGAAGGTCAACGAAGCCTACGAGAGAATGCTCAAGTCCGATGTGAAGTACCGCTTCTCCATCGATATGGCTTCTCTCAAATCTGAGTAAACGAAAGGCGAGGGAGGAGCAGTATGCGAGTTGGCATTCTAGGTTCGGGGTTGATGGGGACTGACGCAGCAGAGCTGCGCTATGCGCCAGCCCCGAATGCGGGAGGGAGAGGCGCATCACAGGTTGGGAATGTACGCGAACCTGTGCGCCGGCACGCTTCGTGCCTGCGCTAGCGAAACGTGCGGTTTTTCGCTAAACTGGTTCCGTGTTGACGCCTGAACTTAAAGCGAACGTTGCATCTCGACTGCGGCTGGCGTCAGGCTTGATGGCTACAGTACAAATTAGCTCCCAGTCTTCTGAATACGACATCAGAAACTCCTTGTCACGGTTGTACTATGCGTTCTTTCATGCCAGTCTGGCACTACTAACAACGGCGGAGCCAGACATGAAGAGGATATCGCACGGAACGTTGCACTCGAGGATTCAAAGCAGACTCGGAAAATCGATGGGCAGGCTAGTCCAGGAACTCCGTGATTTGCGCAGGGAGTCCGATTATGAAAGTAAGATGTTTTCTGATCGATATCGCGATAACATTGAAGAGGCACGAAAGCAGTCAATTGTGGTGCTAAAGAGGGCCAAGACAAATTTCGATTGGCTCTACAGAGAAGGGGACAAGCCTTTGAGGCGAACATGAGTATAACATCAGTTCAAGTCGAGGATCTCGTCGAGCACCAGCTACGCGACGCTGGGCTTCTTGAATTTGTGAGCAGACAACACAGCCAGTTTCTTGACCTTGGCGACGAGATGTTCGTCGAGGTGGTGCTTAATGACGGGACTGCTCTCGATGATATCGAGAAAATTGTGCGCCGGACATCGCAGGAAGTGAAAGCTCAAGGCGCAAAAATGGACAGCGTAGTACGAGCGTTATGGGGAGTCGACGACGTCCGTTATCTGGGACCGTCCCGATCATCAAACGGCGGCTTGCGGGCCGCTTATGAGTTTGAGGTAACCTTAAAGTCAGGAGCTAGGCGCCAGCGGGTCATCGTCGACGTTTCCTGGAGTGCTGTGGAGTTCCTTCGACAGAAGCTTGGTTTAGGCAACTTCGTATCCGGTTCTGATAATGCCCTTCAAAAGGGTCATCTCAGTGACGAACTGGTAGGCGAAAGGGTACGGAGTTTCGTTGAGCACGAGCTTTCATTCGGCGGGACTAGCTATTGGGACCCGATACTATATCCACGGCGAGACCTGAATGAGGCCGCCATGCTGTTTTTAGTCGGACAGAGCACTACTTTTTACGAGCTGTGGCAGGCTGTTACCGACGCTTTTGACCCAGCCGTAGTCGAGAGCTTTCTGAAGAGTCTAGAACTTGCAGGGGGCCGCCTCCGAGAGTTCCATACTGTACTTCCTGAACTCTCGAATATGCTGGGAGGAGCGTATCAACGAGGAAGCAAATTCTCGACGAGCGCGACGGATCTGTTTGAAAGAATGGATCGCCCTGAACAGGAATTGCTGAAGAAGTACTTTTTCGCACGAGTTGAGCGTCTGAAAACCGAGTCGCCAGAACTCACGGTTAGTTTCCCAAAGATATTCTCCTAAACAACTAGCCATGGTTCTTCGAGCCGCGGAGGCGGGCCGACTGCGCTTGGCCCCGCGCTACATACCGTCGTCGCGTGTCAGGTGGAAGCCTGAGGAATCCGGATGCGGGTTTCCAGAATCTCTGACCCCGAATCCCGAGCGGTTGTCTACGGCGCTGGCGCAGCTAAGCTCCGCGGTCTTCGGGAACTGAAACTCCGCCCATCGCAGAGTTGCGCTCTGATGTTATGAAACGGTGATGCCTCCTCGAGTCCAGTTAAACTGGACGTGCTGGCAAATTTGAAGGAGGAGGCAACACCATGATAGCGATAGGAGCGGACGTCCACAAGGGGCGTTGTGT
>JBEKUR010000264.1:0-7688 GCA_049514855.1 Terriglobia bacterium | reverse complement strand
TAGTCGGCGTGGCCGAGAATGGCGCGGCGGATTTCCTCTGAAACGCCCTTCTCTTTCAGGATTTCGCTTCCTTTCAGCGGGTGGTCGGGCGCGTTCGGATACACCTCGTAATCGAAGTCGTGGATCAAGCCTACTACGCTCCACTTCTCCTCGTCCTCGCCGAACTTCCGCGCATAGGCGCGAACACACGCCTCCACGGCCAGCGCATGCTTGCGCAAGTTTTCATTCTTGGCGTACTCACAGAGAAGATTCCAGGCTTCTGACCGATCCATCAGGTGTCACTCCCCTAACATCGCAGGCAGGCTGCCGATGTTCTTACTGTGAACTGTCGACTGTCAACTATTTACTTCCTAAAAGATGTACTTCAGCCCCAACTGAATCTGCCTGGGCGGCCTACTGCCGTAAACATTCGACGACTGCACCAAGCCAAGTGACGACTCCCCGAAGGTACGCCCGGGAATATCGAAATGCGGAATATTGAATAGGTTAAAGAACTCAAACCGAAACTGAAGCCGGCGGCCTTCGTGGCGGAACGGGATATCTTTGAGCAATGAAAAGTCGAGGTTGTTCAGCCCCGGTCCAATCAAGATGTTCCGGCCCGCAGTCCCAAAGGCTCCGGGGACGTTAGGTCCAGGGATGGATGGCTGGGCAAAGGCGCAAGGATTGAACCAGCCATTCGGCGTGTGAATTTGAGCTGGGGCCGAGCACCCCGGGTTTGCTGCTACGGGTCCAGCCTTGTTTGGATCGCCCACCAGGTCCGGTCGATACGGGACTCCAAAAGAGCTGATAGACGTTCCAGCCTGTGAGGCTGGCATGCTGATCGTAAAGGGACTTCCGGTCTGCATGGTCGCAATTCCGGCCGTTTGCCAGGAACCAAAGATGCGGTTGATTATCCCGGGATTATTGAGCCACTTCCGGCCAGCCCCTAGTGGTAGGTCATATAAATAGCTGAAGACAATGCGGTGCTCGACCTGGAAGTCGGAAAGGCCCCGGTCAGCGCGAAAATCATAGGAATTCTGCGGCACGCCCGAACTGACGCTCCCGCTGAAGACTGCTGAATCGTCGTCGATCGATCTCGACCAAGTGTAAGCAGCCAGGAAAGCCAAGCCCTGCCTTACGCGCTTCTCGGAACGGAACTGCAAGGCGTTGTAGATGCTATTGGCACGGGGCTCCACCACCAGAATTGAGCCGAACTGCTGGTAGGGAGTAGCCTGGGTGAAAGGATTCAGTTCGTTCATATCGCGGGTGGCGGGAAGATGCGTGCCCCTGGTACCCACGTAAGCCAAGTCAATCATCCAGTTAGGTTGCACCTCGTACTGGAGGTCAACGTTCCAGTCCTGCATGTAGGCGTCGCGGAAGTTTCGGGAAACAAAATTCGCCTGGGGCTCCGGCTGTCCCTGCTGGCTCAAGATGTTCTGAATGACACTGGTTCCCGTAGAGTTGACTAAGGCGGAAATGTCGACAAAAGGTGGGTTGAAACGCGGCAGAATGTTGAGGTTAAGAATGTTCTCATCATAGAAGATGCCGTAGGCAGACCGGACGACGAAGCGCTCGGTCTTCAAGGGCCGCCACGCGATTCCGATGCGTGGGGCGAAATCGTGAAGATTCTTGCCGTAGGTGGCCCGCGGAATCCCCCCAGTGCCCGCCTGGATGAACGCGCAGTTGGGGTAGGCTGAAGACAAGGGCGAGCAGGTGGCAGGATTGGCGCTCAGGTCGGGAACGCTGAACCGGTTGTGGATCTCGATGGGGGGGCTGTTAAACTCCCATCTCAGGCCGACATTCAAGGTGAATCGCGGAAGAACGCGAATATCGTCCTGCACATAGGCTCCCAGGCCGGTGGTGCGCAGCCCGTTGCTGGTATTGCCCGTTTCCGTCACAACATAGTCTGGAACGCCGGTTATGAGCTGAGCCAGGGCCCCGATCTGTTGTGGACAGTCGGCGAGCCCACCCGGGCAGATGTTCGGTAGGGGCGGCGGCAAGACCTGCTCTATGCCCTGCGCCACGTAGCCATCGAAGAACCAATCACCGCGTGAAAGGAAGTCGAGGTAGGAATTCAACTGAAAACGGCGGATGTCCGTTCCGAACTTGAATTGATGGCGTCCGGTATTCCAAGCAAGGTTATCCGCAAACTCGTAGGTGTTGTCGTGGCGGTCTTGCGGGTAGTTCACAGGCTCGCCGAGGCCGTCGAAGCCATAGAGGTTCACGTTGGGGTATCCCCAGTCCACAGGATTAGTGGACACGGTCGGGAATCCCAGTTGCTGCGTGACGTTGATACCATAGTCCTGTTGAAAAGCGGCGCCACGCAAGCGGTTAAAGCCCAAGCGTGCTTCGTTGACCCAATGGGAGCTGAAGACATGCGTCCAGGTGAAGCCGGCGTTCTGCCCTCGGTTGATAGTGGAGCTGCCGTAGCCAGGCAAGGCCGTGAAGGCATTGACGGGATCGAAAGGGTTAAAGCGGTTCTCATTGAACAGCGAGTAGTGGCCTGAAAAAGTGTTATTGGATCCGGTCTGGCGGTCTAGCTTGATTGTCAGCAAGTCGTAAGAGTCCTGAATCACCGGGGAGGCGACGTAGGTCGTAGAGTCGGCCAAGTCCGGCATGGCGACGTTGGCCGCCGGAATGAGGTTGAGCGCGGCCATCCCCGCGGGATTCTGAGGGAAACCGACATATCCCAACAAATTCGCGAAGCCAGTCGCCTCCGCGAGCTCGACTTGCGAAGGTACGTTGGCTTCCCGCGTCGTTGCCTGGCGCAGGCGTAGCCCTTCATAAGAGACGAAGAAGAAGGTCTTATCCTTCTGGATGGGCCCACCCAACGTCCCACCGAACTGGTTCCGGTCAAGGCGCGGGATGGGCGCACAAGTTCCCAAAATGGAATCGGGCGTGCAATCGGGCTGATCGAAGAAATTCTTTGCGTCCATCTGGCGGTTACGCACGAACTCAAACCCGCTTCCGTGGAACTGATTCGTGCCGCTCTTCAGCACCACATTGACTTGGGCGCCGCTGCTGCGACCGAATTCGGCCGAGTAATCGCTGGATTGCACCTTGAATTCCTGAATGGCGTCGACCGACGGAAGCACGCTGTATTGATTGATGTACAGGTCGTTGTTGTCCACGCCGTCGAGCAAGAAATCGTTTGATTGCTCGCGCGCTCCGTTGACGCTGATGGCGCCGCCCTGGGTGGAGTTCTGCGAGCCTTGGACAGGCAATTGCCCGCCTGGGACGAGAAGCGCAAAAGTCAAGAAATTACGCTCGTTCAAAGGCAACTCGCCTACTTGTTTGCGCTCGATGACTTGGCCGAGAGTCGAGGTGTCGGTCTGCACGAGGGGGATAGACTCGGTGACGATCACTTGTTCACTAGGCCGGCCGACTTGCAGCACAAAATCAACGCGCACGGTCTGGTCAACGTTCAGATTGACATTGCCATAGAAAGCGCGCCGGAAACCGGCTTTTTCAGCCGAGACCTCGTACACTCCCGGAGGCAACAGGGGGACGCTGAAATCTCCGTCATTGTTGGTCAACACTTCACGCGTGGCGTTCGTCTCCTGGTTGCGAACCGTGATCTGGGCTTTCGGAATAACAGCCTCACTGGGGTCAGCGACAGTCCCAACTATTGTCCCCGTAGGCCCAACGGCGATCGCCGGCCATGCCACCACGCAGGCTAGGGCGAGGGCGAGCGCCAGACGTCTAAATAGCATAATTCCGCTCCTCAGTGATTTGTAGGGCAAACAACAACTTAGCTGCACCGCTGTTGGATGCCCCGGGCACACACGCCCATTGTAATAAATTAGCACGATTGTTAAGTTTTGCAATCCCAAATAATGCTCGGACCCCCTGGGCGAAGAGCCGGCCTGCTGCCAGAACGGGCACCTCTTCGGCCCTGGTTCGAGCTTACACCCCCCAGAGGCTGAAAAGACCCCGGCTGGAAGTTGTTCTGATCCATAGAGCTTGCGCGAAGATTCGAAAAAAGATTCGAAAAAAGATGACGTGAGTGCAAGGCTGGCGTAAACTTAATCAACTTGGAATAGATGCTACGAGTTGCCAGGAAATCGCGGATTACGTTTGCTTTGTTCCTTTGGGGCGCCTTTGCCGTGTCTGCTCTTGCGGGCACTCCGCAGACTCAGGAACTGAAAGGCGAAGTGTTGGACGAAGCGGGTAAACCTCTTGTGGGGGCCGTCTGCACACTCACCGGGGGCCCTCTGCCCGACACTGGCCTCTCCGTCGCCACGAGAGAAAAAGGCGAGTTTAACTTTACAGGCTTGTTGCCTTCCACTTATCGGTTGACCTGCGCAGCGGCGGATTACGAACCTGTTATGAAGCAGGACCTGCAGATTGGTGAGACCCCACCGCCGTTCGTGCAGATGGTTCTTCCCCCCGAAATTATAGTCAGGCAAAAGGTGGAGGTTCGAGAGAAGGCCCCCGTCATATCTCCTGAGAACGTCTCTGCCCCGGCAAAAGTCACTTCGACCCAGTTAATGACGCTACCCTTGACCGAACAGCGATTCAAAGCGGCTTTGCCGCTCGTCCCGGGCGTGGTGCGAACTCCCGATGGAAAAATAAACATTAAAGGTGCAGCCGAAAGCCAGGGGATGATGCTGGTTGACGGTGCGGAGACTGTCGACCCAGTGACCGGAGCGTTTGCGATCGAGGTGCCCATCGATGCAGTAGGTTCAGTTGACGTTTTCAAAACGGCTTACCAGGCTGAGTACGGCCGCTTTGCCGGGGGACTGGCCAGCGTGCAAACCAAGGCGCCGTCAGACCAATTCCATTTTGAATTGAACGATTTAACCCCCAATATGCGCGGCAAGAGCGGCCACCTTGTGGGCATTTCGGAGGAGTCGCCACGCATTGACGTGACAGGCCCCCTGTTGCCCGGCAAGCTTGACTTCTTTGAGGCCTTCAACTACGACCTTCACAAACAACCCGTCCGCGGGCTTGCTTGGCCGAAAAACGAGATCAAGAAAGAGGGCATCGACTCCTTCACTTCTCTCCAGTACATCATTTCCACGCAGCACCTGCTGACGGGAAATCTCAAGGTCTTCCCTCGGCGGCTTGAGTTTGCTGACATCAACTCGTTAGTTCCGCAATCGGCATCGTCCAACTACGGACAGCGCGGTTTCTCCGGCGGAGTCAAAGACCGCTATCTCTTTCCAGCCGGCGGGATTCTAACCTCCTTTCTCCAGTTCACCAATTTTTCCAGCTACGCGCACGGCCAGGGGCCGTTGGATATGCTGGTGACTCCGAACGGCTGGGGGGGCAACTTCTTCAATACGTGGGCCCGCGATGGCTTCCAACAGGAGGCTTCTCAGACCTATCAGTCTCCTCGCAAGGAATGGCGGGGCCAGCACGAGTTCACGGTGGGCGGGGACCTTGTCCACCGCACCTTTTCCGGAACCAGCGTTTCGCGCCCCGTGCAAGTCCTGCGACAGGACGGAACGCTTGCCGAGAAGATCGACTTCCAGGGAAAGGGTCTGCTTTCAGCAAAGGATACCGAGGTGGCAGCGTTCGTTCAGGACCACTGGGCCATCCAGGGCCGGTTGGCAATTGACCTTGGTCTGCGTTACTCCGGCCAGACCACGGGAGACTCCAAAGCTTTTGCACCGCGGATTGGCGCAGTTTATTCGCCCGGGGAAGGCGGCAAAACCATCCTTCGCGGCGGTCTAGGAGTTTTCTACGATCGCCTCCCGCTGTTGGCTAGCGACTTCACGAACAACCCTACACGGGTGCTGACCCAATATAGCGCTGGGGGCAACCCACTTGGGCCGCCCCTGGTTTTCCAGAACGTTTACGCGAGGACCGCAGCAGGGATTACTCAAATCATACCGGCTGGGCATGATCTGGATAGTACGCCCTATAACGTGACCTGGAATGTTGAAGCTGACCGGGAGATTCGTCCCCACTTCACTCTTCGCCTGAGCTATCTTTCCAGCCGAACCTTCAAAGTCTTCATCACCAATCCCTTGATTGACCAGAATGGCGTCCCCCTGCTCGAACTCTCCAACACGGGGGCCACGCGCTATCACGAGTTCGAATCCACCTTGCGCATTCGGGCTCGTGCGAACACGGACGTCAACATCTCTTACGTGCACAGCCTGTCGCGCGGCGACCTCAATAGTCTTGCGGACGTCTACGTGCCATTCGAGGAACCTGTCATCCGCCCGAATTTCTTCGCCAGCCTGCCTTCCAACATTCCGGACAGGTTTGTGACCTGGGGACGGTTCAACCTCCCCTGGAAGATTGTTGCCAGCCCAGTGCTGGATATCCACACCGGTTTCCCTTATTCTGCCCTTGATGAGCGGCAGAACTACGTTGGCCCCCCGGCCTCGTTGCGTTTGCCTGTCTTCGCTTCTCTTGACCTGGAGATGTACAAGGAATTCCGTATCCGCTTCATTCCCTGGGTGCGGAACCACACGCTTCGCGGCATCTTGCGGGTCTACAACGTCACAAACCACCAGAACCCCCGCGACGTTTATAACAACGTCACCTCGCCCGATTTTGGCCATTTTGCCGGGTTTCAACACCGCTTCTACGATACGGCGCTCAGCTTCCTGTATTGATTGAGTGGCTCAGTTGTAGCGAATTTGGACCTTGGCGCGTAGGGGAATCAACGTGTAATCAAATTCCGTCAGGGCTTCATCTTTCTCCGTAATCACCAGAAGGTATTTTCCAATTTTGGCGATGAGGCCGGTGGAAGTGATCTTCGAGCCAATGTACTGCCCGCCTTGACGCATGGCAGCGAAGTCTGGCAGCTTATCGCGAATGGCGCCGTGCGCGTCTTCCCAATCGACCTCTCCATACCTGAATCGAACACCATTGATTACGATGCCCTTTGGCTTCCGCATATTCGGCTCCCTGAAGTCGCTGCCGCGAGGCGGCAGGGCTCTTTATAGGTTCATGATACAAGGCTCAGAATGACATGCCGATAAGTTTTTTCAGCAACCTCTAAAGATCTCGCGGCGATATGCCCAGTTTCCGCATTTTGGATTGAAGCGTAGTGCGCTTCATTCCGAGTCGAGTCGCGGCGCCACGAGGGCCGCCAACCACCCAGTTGGTCTCACGGAGAACTCGAATGATATGCTCGCGCTCCGCCGCTTGCAAGGTAAGGTTTGAGGGAGTTTCGGAATGCTGTTTTAGTTCCGCCACGGGCACGCGGAGTTCGGGCCCGGGAGAGAGAATCACGGCTCGCTCGATCAGGTTCTCGAGTTCCCGCACGTTACCCGGCCAGTGATAGCGTGTAAGGGCGTTCATTTCCTCAGCCGAGATGGTTTCAATACGGCGGTCCATCAGGCGCGCGTATTTCTGCACGAAATAGCGCACCAGCAAGGGGATATCTTCGCTGCGTTCGCGGAGGGGTGGAATCATGATGGGGAAAACGTTCAGGCGATAGTAAAGGTCGCGGCGAAAAAAGCCCTCTTCAACCATTGGAGCGAGGTTGCGGTTCGTAGCAGCCACGACGCGAACATCAACCCGAATGGTGCGGGTTCCACCCAGTCTCTCAAACTCTCTTTCCTGCAATACTCGCAAGAGCTTGGGCTGAAGTTCGAGAGGAATATCGCCCACTTCGTCGAGGAAAAGGGTTCCGTGGTGAGCCAGTTCAAAGCGTCCGATTTTCTGTGCGATAGCGCCGGTAAAGGCGCCTTTTTCGTGGCCGAAAAGTTCGCTTTCCAGCAGGCCAGTCGGGATCGCCGCGCAAT
>JBEKUR010000263.1:0-7725 GCA_049514855.1 Terriglobia bacterium | reverse complement strand
CAACAACGTGGGCGGTCAGATTCAAAGTGGCATTTGCGGATGCGACATGAGTACCGAGAACACGTACTTCGACCGCCGGTTTACCGCCAGGGCTGGGTTTGCTCCGCCGTGGTTCCCCTCAACCACCGTCACCAGCACCGGCCCACCACCGGCCATAGTGAAACCAACCATTCAGCGTGTTCAGTGGTTGCTGAAGAATATGTGATTGAATCAGGAAGTCGTTTTGGCATGTCGGTCTGAGGGAAGTTGTCAGTCGTCAGTTATCAGTGGTCAGTAGGTGGCAGGGGGGTGTAGGGAAAGGACGCCATCCCCACATGCCGCCCACTGCCTAGTCACTTCTCCCTTCTGAGGGAGGCTACCCGGTGCACTACGATACCGAGCTCTCGCGCCTCGATGGCACAGTAGGCCAGATGGTCGTCTCGTCATACACTCGTATTAAGCAGTGAGTGGGTTCTTGGAGGCTTGGGTGTCTCTCTTGCCCTCGGCCGCTTCTCCCGGCAGGTTGTGCGGTGCCGCCATGACCCACGGCCAGCCGGGGCAGGTGCCGGCGCCACTTCAGAGGTATCACTGTATTTTGCAAGCCTCTATAAGAAGCCGCTCGATCTGACACAGGGAAACCGCTCTGCCGCTGCCTGAACCGTCGGTAGGGGCCTTTTTCTTGCCAATACTCATCCGTCTCTTCGGCCATCCCAGCCTGATCGCTCTGCGCCACAATCTCCTGAAAGAAGTGCGAGTGGCGGCGCGTTGCGAGTTGGCTGAATGAAGTGGTCTGGCCCAAATTCAGGGTGAAGAATGCCCGTAGTACTCCCGTACCATTGATACACGATTGTGTTGAGCCGAAGTTAGATTCAGGTGACACTGCGCGCGGAACACGCGAGTGATATCGCCTGCGCAACAGTTGACGGCAGATTGGCAGTCACGTGGCGTTGCGGGAGAGCGCATTCGGAGTGCTATCAACAACTACCAAAGGCTGTCCCCCAGGCACTGACACCAGCACCATTGCAGCGCAAAGAGTGTTCCCTAGGCGGTGTCATCTGCCCCTCAGGCGCGATGCGGGAAGATAGTTTGAAAATGGATGAACGATGAGGACAGTAATGAGAAGCGGCAAATGGACCATCACTGTTTTGAGTGTGGGAAATGTTTCAATTACTACGCCCTAAGAACGCGGATGTGGAAGCAGGCTTTACGGTGATCGAACTCATGCTCTCGATTGCGATCATCGGCATTGTTTTTGGGATGGCGTTTGAGGCGTTCCAGAACGCTTTGCCCTCTATGCGGGCGGACTCGGGGATGCAACTCTTGGAGGCCCAGTTGCGCCAGGCCCGCCAGGTTTCTATAGACCAGCGGCGATACGTCACGGTGACATTTCAAGGGACATCGGAACTTGTTGCCGTAATAGTGGGTATAAACGGCGGCTCCAATACCCAGTTATACGATTACTTCCTGCCTAACCGGATGGTGTACAAGCTTTTTACGGGTGTTGGGGACACGCCGGATGGCTATGGAAAGACGTCCTCTGTCACATATAACTGTCCCGGTCCTACTCTTCCCTGCACGATTACCTTTCAGAGCGACGGGTCGGTGCAGGACGGCCAGGGTGGTTCCCAAAACGGGTCCATTTTCATCGGCATCGCGGGGCAAACCCAGACAGCGCGGGCGGTAACAATTCTCAGTGCCACGGGGAAAATCAAAGGCTGGCGCTATTCCGGAACCGCGTGGCATTAGGGTGGATTCTATGGATTCAGCAAGCTCGATGCGGCCTGACGAGCATGGCTTCACCCTTCTCGAAGTGCTGCTTGCGATGTTGATCATGGTCGTCGGCCTGTTGTCCGTAGCCTATGGAATAGGACTGGGGCTGGAAGCCGTGCAGATGTCCACCATGGATACCATCGCTCGCGAGAAGGCCCGGGAAGCCATGGAGGACGTCTTCACGGCGCGCGACACTTCCACTATCAGTTTCTCCCAGATTTGCAACATACCCACTGGTGGAAGCAATCCCAACAACTGTCTTTTTGTGAACGGCTTCACCCCCATGTATATGGCCGATAGCAGCGGACTCGTGAACACCACCGCAGCAGCACTAGGGAACGTCGAGACGTATTTGTTGCCCGGGCCAGACGGCATCCTGGGCACGGCCGACGACGTTACATATCCTCTCAGTGGTTTTCAACGCTCCATTCAGGTGACGGCGCTCAGCTCGAGCGATGGTTATACCCAGTTGGCGCAAGTTACGGTCACGATTATTTACAACCCCCTCCCTTGGCAGTCGCGCACCGTCACCATGGTCACAATAATGTCGCCCTATGTCTAAACCCATTCACAATCCGTCCGGGCCTTCCCCCACCACGGGGTTCACCCTCCTCGAGTTGATGGTGGCCATGGCGCTCTCGCTCCTGCTGCTGGGCCTGAGTTTCACCCTGGTTCAGCAGCTTGATAACACCGCCGACATAGTGGGCAGCATGAGTGACGTGAACGAGAACCTGCGCGCCTCGGTGAACATGGTGTCGCGTGATCTCTCCACCGCCGGGGAGAATATACCTTTGGGTGGCATTCCCGTCCCCTACGGCGGCACCGCTGCTGCGATCAACCGGCCGGGGCCGCCCGGCGCCGGGCTGACGTTTCCTGCCACCGGATTCATACCCGTGATCACTCCCGGCTACCAGAACGGACCGACGCAGGGCAGCGGAGCTAACGCGATCACCACGGACATCGTCACCATCATCGGGGTGAATCAAACTTCACCTTTCAACCCGACTGCCGTGACGGACAGCCCCACTGTTTCCGCCGTCCTAGCCAAAATAACCGTCTCCGCGGCGGCTGCCGGCTACGTCCAGCCCGGGCAATTGATCATGCTGACCAACCCCAACGCCTCCTGCTTGCTCGCGGTCTCGTCCGTGAACACGAACACCGGCGTCATCACATTTAAGAATGGAGACGCCAACGACGTCCTGGGCGTCAACCAATTCTCGGGCCCGACGAGCGGAACGATCAACCAGCTTGAAACGGCGGGGCCGCCGGTGTCATGGCCTGCGATTACGGCCTACCCAATTACGATGGTGACCTACTATCTGGACACTTCGACCCCCCGCAAGCTCCAGAAGCTGGTTACTACGGACGCGGCGTCGACGGCGCAGGCGGTGGCTTTGGGCATCAACGTCATGCAGTTTACGTACTGTCTTTTGCCCGTGGTGCCGCCGGTGGCTCCCACGAGGAACCCCGCCAGTCCCAACAATATCCGCAAAGTGGCTCTGACCATGATTGGCGAAACCGACCACCAAAACCACGCGAATGGACAATGGTATACCAAGTCGATCACGAACGCGGTGACGGTTCAGAATTTGGACTATTACAACAAGTACAATTTGGGCGCCAGTATGACGGAGAACTGATGGAGCGCGGGAGAGAAAGCCCGCCGGGCGGGACAGCCCGGCACGAGGCCGAGGGGGAAGGAGGAAGCATGAAAAACCACGCAGCGCAGGAATCGGGAACCGCTCTCATTGTTGCCATGCTGCTGATGTTGGTGCTCACCATCATGCTGATCGGGTTTTACTTTGTCACCAGCGGCGAGCAAAAGGTGGCAGCCAGCAACCGGGATAACGGGGTGACTTATTACGCCGCCGTCGCCGGGCTCGAGCAGATGAGTAACCTTATGGCGGACTATTTCGCCCATACCGCGTCTCCCACGCCCACCCAGATCACGGCCTGGACAACCACCGCCTCCAACTTCCAGCCCCTCCAGGGGATCACATCCTCCTACTTCCTGAATTGTGGGGCGCCATGCACTCCAATCGCGACGTGTACGCCGACGATGGTCCTCTGTTCCACTGTGCCCGGCAATGTGCTGGGAAGTTCCAACGGAGCTATCGGAGGGAACGGCCCCCTCGCCGGCCTTGAGGGCGTCATCACTCCCTTCCAGCTCACGGTGATTGCCGATGGCCCCAACAATACGGAAGTCAAGCTGACCAGGACGGTGCAGGAAGTCGCCGTGCCCATTTTCGAGTTTGGTATTTTCTCCGACAGCGACCTCTCGTTTCACGCCGGCTCGAACTTCAACTTTGGAGGCCGCGTACACACGAATGGCAACTTGTTTCTGGCGGAAGATGGCAGCGGTACGCTGAACCTCAACGATCACGTCACCGCCGCTAAGGGAATCATCCGAGACCAGCTCTCAAATGGGTACGTGATGACGACTTGGCCTTCGGGGAGTTGTACTTCGAGTAACTACTGTAGTACCGTCAACGTGTTGACCACGTCGAACGGCTGCCCGTCGACGTTGACGGGGACTCAATCGGGAAATTGCCTGACGTTGGGACTCAACCAAGGCGCCGTAGAGGGCGGGCCGGGAAGCACTGAGAACCCCAACTGGAAAACGCTTTCGCTGACCACGTATAACGGCTATATTCAGGATGGGACGACGGGAGCGAAGGTGCTCAACCTGGCTATAGCGCTGCCCGGGATCAATTCCACCCCGATCGCCATGATTCAGCGCCCCCCCACCACTCCTCCAGCGCCTTACGAAAGTCCGACGAGCGCGCTCGGCATGGCCCGTTTTTACAATCAGGCCAGCTTGCGCATTCTGTTGTCGGACACCCAAGCCGACATCGATAACTTACCCGGCGTTGATACCGTCACCTCATTAGCGTACCCGCTTGCCGAAGCTGGGAGTTCGGGCATGTCTAGCACGACTTGCGCCCCCCCGGGCCCCTGCACGATTCAGCGCACCAATAGCGCCGGCGCCTACTACCTTCCGCCCACCGACGCCTGCCATCCGCCTCTTGCCGAGTCGTCCGCTTCAACCAGCGACTCCATGTTTGCGGCGGGGACGACTGTGCTCGGTGGCTATATCAAGATCGAAATGCAACTGGGTACAAACGCACCAAATTACGCCCCAAATAAATGGCAGGATGTGACCGAGGAAATTCTGGCGCAGGGAATCTCCAGCGACAAGGCGTCGGCTGCGGCGCAAACGATGCCTGCGGCGGGGCTGAGCACCTCTTCGGGTGGGTCCCTGACTGCAAGTAAAACCTACTACTATGTGGTTACAGCCGTGGGCGCCTGGGGTGAAAGCGCGGGCACGGTGGCGAGCACCTCCACTACGAGCTCCAATAAGACGATAACGCTCACTTGGCCAGCCGTCACGGGAGCAACCGGCTACAATGTTTACCGCACAACAACCTCCGGGACTTATACCGGAACGGGCAACGGGGTCATTACTCTGCTTGTGGGCACGCCACAAGGGACAAGCTGGGTGTCGCCCTATACGCCAACTGCGACTCTTACTGACAGCGGGGCAATATCACCTACATCGAGTTCCTCCGGGCCTCCATCCCCTTGCACCAACACTGCCATCATACACCTGGAGGAAGCTGCGCCCGGCGTCACCTTCTCCGGCTGGACTACGTCGGGTTTGTCGAACGTGGCAAACCCTGTGAGTTTTGTGCCCATCAATATGTACGACGCACGGGAGGGAGAGGTGCGGGACTCGGACACCCAAACGACTCCGAGCTTGAACGGCATCATGAACCTCGTGGAAATAGACGTGGGTAATCTTCAGCAATGGTTTGCCGGCAACATTGCCACCAGCGGAAAGTACGCCCTCAACGGCCCGGACGCCCTCAACAACTCCGGTTATCTCCTCTACACTTCGGATCGGAGAATGAATTGCAACGACTCGACATACGACCTCGAAGGCGTGTGCACGGGCGCCGAAAGCGGTGAATTCGGGAATGAAGACATCATCAACCCCACCGCCGCCGACGCGGCTGGCACTCCCGACGGTGTTTTGGAGCCTGCCGAGGATGTGGACGGCGACGGAGTGTTCCGCACCTATGGCGCCTATGCGCATCCCATCACCACCCCCCAAAGCGTCAGCCCCAGCGGCGTCACCGCCGGCGGCGTCGCCACCACCGCGAAATGGCCAGCGATCATAAGCGCGCTGGCCAATAGCTCGACAGAAAATCCCGCTGAGGTGCGCATCACGGCCAACCAGGCACAAATTAATAGCGTCGTCATCTTCCGGCGCGCCCTCCGGTTGGTGAATGGCACGCTCGGCAATTTGCCACCCCTAGCGGCCGCGCAGGCTGCGACGTGCTCCGGCGGCACGGCGGGCGGATTCACCGTGGCCTCCGAAAACCCTGTTTATGTTCAAGGGGATTACAACGCCAGTGTGGCCAACCAATTTAATGACGTGTCGGGCAAGTGTCACGTGCCCGCGTCGGTGGAGGGTGACGCGGTGACGCTGCTTTCGAACAAGTGGACGCTTGGCGCTCAGTCAGGCACCGGAGACGCCAACAGCTTCGCCAACCC
Source organism: Terriglobia bacterium (assembly GCA_049514855.1). GTDB lineage: Bacteria > Acidobacteriota > Terriglobia > UBA7540 > UBA7540 > CAVROP01. Next base: position 1,419 of record JBEKUR010000263.1, on the reverse strand, counting down.
GACGAACTCGGGTAGCCGCGTCGCCAGTACAACTTATTACCGGATGGCCGTCATGGGCGGAAAGGTTATCCCCTTCCAGCAGCCCTCCTGGGGGGCAAGAGACACCGGAACTGACGGCGGAGTTCACAACTTCCTTCGTTACGACGAGAACTGGGGCGGCCAGACTCTGAATTATCTCGGCTCCCTGGCCAGCTTTTACATCTCACGCCAGGCCACAGGAATCTACAAGTACAACTTTAACAACGTCGTGTACCAGCCGCCCACGCGCAACTACACGTTTGACACGGATTTTCAGAATATCAACAAGCTTCCACCGGGCACGCCCCGTTTTACGGACGTGAACGCGCTCTCCTACTACCAATCGATCCTGCCCAGCCAGTAGCCGTGGACGGTTATGTAGTGTTCACCGTGCGGACCTCGATTGACATCGAGGGCCAGGGCGTATCTAACAGCCTCACCACGGCGCCCGAGGCCGTGCAAATCAACTATGCCGGCACCGACGCCAGCGGGGGAGTGTCCCTCCATGGTAACGCCGTGCTCGCCGCTCCGTTGGCCACGGTCACCCTAGCGGGCGGCGGATCCAGTGGCTACTTCGTCGGCTCCATCAGGGCCCTCAATGTCAGCGACCAGGGAGGCTACCCGGTGCACTACGATGTCCAGCTCTCGCGCCTCGATGGTGCCGTGGGCCAGATGGTCGTCTCGTCATACACTCGTATTAAGCAGTGAGTGGGTTCTTGCAGGCTTGGGCGTCGCGCTTGACGTCGCGCCCTGTCATGGGCGGCAGCGTGCAGTGCCGGCAGGACCCACGGCCAGCGGGGGCAGGCGCCGGCCCTACTTCACAGGTGTCACTGCATAATGAAGTGGTCTGGTCCAAATTCAGGGTGAAGAATGTCCGTAGTACTCCCGTACCATTAAGACACGATTATGTTGAGCCGAAGTTAAATTCAGGTGACACCGCGCGCGGAACACGCGAGTGATATCGCCTGCGCAACAGTTGACGGCAGATTGGCAGTCACGTGGTGTCGCCCCATAGCGGGCACTAACTGCTTTCAGCAAGCAATGGAAGGGTGTTTCCCCGGCACTGACACCAGCACCATTGCAGCGCAAAGAGTGTTCCGGAGGCGGTTTCATCTGCCCCTCAGGCGCGATGTAGGAGGATGGTTTGCAAATAGATTAATGATGAGGACAGGAAGGGGAAGCGGTAAAGGAGGACCATTGTGGTGAATGACGTCAATAGGGAGGTGGCAAGCCGTGCCAGACGAAGGGCAGCCCAAAGGAGCGACGGTTTCAGCCTGGTCCAGATCCTCATCACTCTTGCGGTGGTGGGTGTGTTGGCATCCTTCGCGCTTCCGACAACCGTGAATGTCTTGCGCAATTATCGGCTGACCGCAGCCGTGTCCGCCGCCACGGGAGCAATTT
>JBEKUR010000262.1:0-7735 GCA_049514855.1 Terriglobia bacterium | reverse complement strand
CGAAACGCCAAACTACTGCACGGAAGCGCGGCAGGGGCGCGGGCTTCTGCCGCTGTCACAGAGAAGGAGAACCATGAGAACTGTCCTGCTAGCGCTGGCCCTGCTCGCCTTTCCGCTCACTGCGCAGGAGCCGAACGCGACCTGTCCCGACCTCAACTGCACGACCACCATCCACGAACCCGATATTGCAAGTGATGCGCCCGTCAATGATGACGTAGCCACCTTTCGCGTGGTCTTGGCGGAGCAGTTGGCTCCTATGCAGGCAATCATGGCCGAGCAGTTAAAGCTGATGCAGGAGCAGGCGGCTGAGTTAAAGGCACTGCGGCAGGAGTTAGAGAAGCTACACAATTGCGGCCTCGACTCCGAGCAGGCCAAGGCGAAGGCTACCTTGCCCGGTACGCCCTCGGCAGGTCCGCCGGAGTGACTCCCGGCTTCTTGCTGTAGCACACCAACTGAAAGGGGCATGGCCCCCGCCCAGTCTCATCACACGAACTGCGGCGCATCGGCTCTTGCGCGCTGGCCTTCCCCATCCGCCGCACCAACTGACACATCTCCTTGCGAGCTGCCACCAGCCTGGCGTCAGTCTCATCCAGCACGATCCGGCGCGAGATGACCAGTTCCTTCAACACGTCGTCCAGCGCCATCACCCGCAGCCATTCCGCCGTTCCCACCCGCTGCTGCTTCTCTCGCCAGCAATCCCTCCAGCCGACCGTGAAGCCATCCCCTTTGCGGCTTGGGTGGCCGTCCTTCTTGTGGGCCACGTCACCTGTAGAGGAGCGCCGCTTGAACCTTAGCTGGCCGTTGGTGGGATGCAGCACCGCCTTGGCCCATGGCGAATGCCGTCTCCCGGTACGGTGCGGCCCGATAACGATGGCGTGCAGAGTCAGCGGACGGCCCAGCGCGGCCAACTCGCCGATGGTGTGCCAGGAGTGGGCCTCGGCCCGCAGCCGATCATCGTCCCAATGGCTGACCAGGGTGATGCGATGGGCCTCACCGTCAGCGTCCTGGTAGAGCGCTGAGCGCCATTCATAAGCGTCCGTCAGGACAGGCGCCAGAGAGGTCAGCAGACCCAGCCGCTGACGTAGAGCCACAGCGATGATGCCGGCGAGATAGCCGTGATGCGTGGCAATCTCATAAGCGCTTACGGCGTGTCCCTGAGAACTGATTGTCTGGCATTGCAGGTCGTAGGTGGAGCACAGCCGCATGGCGGTAGCCTTGGCCTCTTCCTCGGGGTCAGGAGCGGTCAGTGCGCTCTCTAGGGCGGCGTAGCATAGGACGATGGGGGAGATGGTCATGGGAGCGTAGTCGCGCTCGAAGGCATAGCGGCGTTCGCATCTATCCCAAATATCGAGGTGGCGGGCAGAGAGGATGGGCAGGGCGGGCGCAACCACCTCTGCTGGACTCACTCCTGCGGCTCCGTCGCTCCCGTTGCCTCCGGCACCCCCGCCGCAGGTGCGGTCAGCAGGAAGCGCAGGTCATGTTTAGGCTGCTCAGGCGCTAATCCCTTAGCAGCGGCCTTCTCTGCGCCTTTGTATTCAGGATATATCAACTCGGTTAGTCTGCCTACTGCGCCACCGACATGTCCTCCGCTGCTGACATAAGTGTGCATCCGCATCCGCTCGCGTAACGGAGCGTACTTCATATTCTCAATCTGGATGTCGCGCTTGGCCAACTGATCCTTGATGTCAATGAGGGCAGATTGGGTCCGCTTGAGGTTGCGGAAGTAGTCAGGCGGAACTTGTCCTGCGTACTTACGCTCCAATGCGCCATATACAATGTCCTGTGCGCCTTGTTCAATGGCTTCATCGGCGATGGCGCTGGCACTGAGCTTCAATGCTGCGGCCTGTCCTGAGGGTGCTTGGTTGCGCATGGTTCGCAGCCGCTTAGTCGCAGCCATGCGCTCAGCGTCAAGCTGTCGCAGTGTCCAAGGCTTCTCGAACTCCATTGCCCGATTATTCAGAAATTTAATCATACGCTGCCCATCAGCAGTCTGTGCCATGTTAGGCGTGATCTTGGCACGGATGGAGTCAGAGATCGAGATGGGCACACGCTGCTCGCCTGCAATAGGCTGCAAGCGAAGGCTGAAATCGTTCTGAGTACGAGTCAGAGTGTCTTGCACTGTGTGGTTGAGCGCAGGAATGCTCGCCTCCGGGGCCTTGCCACTAGCCGCCACTGTGCGTTGTAACTCTGGTACAGCGGTTTCCCATGACTTAGGAATGCTGGTCGTGGTGGATACGCCGCTGGCTTGCGTAAGTGCTTTGGCTCTGGAGGCCTCTCCACCCTTAGGCAGTGCCTCCTTGCTAGCCTTTCCCATGGCAAGAAATGAACCTATCTTGCCAAGGCTAGCCCCAACCGTTGCAGGCCAGTCAATGTCCTTTTCAGGTTTGCGTCTAACATCAACTGGCAGCAACCCTCCGTAGGCTTCGGTTGCCGACTTTAGCATCGACCCTGAGGGAGGATACTTGGTCTGTAAATCACGAAGACCTTCCTTGGTACTGATTGCTCGCTTGACATCACGCACTGCCTCAGCAGTCTGCTGAAATGGCTGCTTAAACCCAGAACCGACTGCATGGAACGCGCGAGCGAGCGCACCCTCAGGAGGAGGCGTAATCTCGTACTGATCCTTGGCCTGCTGATCCGGTGACACAATCTCGTATTGCGGCGTTACTGGGGTTGAACCCATTGGCCCCCCTTACTCACGGCGATTGCCTTCTTGGTAGCCTTGTCGCGCAAAACTTGACCGTCCTGAGCAGGTGCTGGAGGCGCACCTGCGGGAGGTGTCCAAGCCCCAGCGGCTGAAACTGGAGGCACGATAGGATTACGCAGCGGTACATCAGGTATCCCGCGCTCCAGACGGTCCAGCGTCTTATCAAATACCGCAAGTTGCTTTAGTGCGTATTGTTTAGATGGAGTGCCTGCACCGGGGATAACGGCGAGCACCGCGTCTCGGATGTCCTTAGCTCCCGCGCCACCGCCAAGAACCTTTCTCATGGCCATGCCGTTCTCCATGAGGTTAGCCAAGTTGATGAGGTAATCCTGCTGTGCGGGATTCAAGGAATCCTTCATTGCGCCGCTTATCAAGGTTCCCATAGCATTCGACGGGCTATTGTTCTTCAGCGCTCCTGCGATTAAAGCACGATTGGGGAATGAGAAGTCCGCGTCGGACATGGCATTCACGGAATCCCTAACCTGCTGCGAGCCCCCACGGATGTCCTCAAGCAGAGCTTCCTTGGTCATGGCCTGCGCGCCAAGGGAGCCGGGAACTGGAGGTGTTCCCCCCTTCTTAGCCGCCTCAATTTCAGCAGGATTCATATACCCAAGCTGACCGTTTTGCATAACAGGCAATTCTCGCCCACTGACAAACACTTGTGCCCGTGCCATGCCGGGAGCTACCTTGGTTTGTCTGACCCACTCGTTGTAGCCCTGCATGTACGCCTGTTCTTGAGGCGTCCACGTCCCTTTGGGCTTGCCCATTATCTCGATTGCCTTATCGTCACGATTGGACTTCGACCCTGGCTCAATGCCGTGGATAGCTTGCTCTAACTTCTGCACCTTCTCATCCGCTTCAGGGTCTTCGTTGCGGTCGAGCGCGGCCTTAACCGCGTCAGCGTACATCTGCTTCAACTGCTCGACCTGCTCCTTCTGCTCATTGTGGATGGCCTCAGCCAGTTGCTTGACTCGTGGACTGGCATTAGGGTCACGCCCTGCTTGCATCTCAGCCGCAACTTCTTGCTCGTAGAGGTTATGGACAGTCTGGTTAGGAGCCTGCGGCTTGATTGGCCCTAGCAACTGCGCCAGTGAACCCCCTTGGGCGGTAGGCGCGTTTCGCGTGGGCGCTTGCGGCCCCTGCGCTACGGTCGCATTGGGATGTAGGGCTTTATGCACCCGCTGAATCATGCTCGGCCCCTGAGCCGCCATAGGCTGAACCAGCGAATCTAGCTGCCCATAGATGGCAGTACGCTGCTCCTGCGTGAGCGAAGGATTGCTTAGCGCCTGCTCCAGCGCCTGCGCCTTGATCTGCGTCTGCATGTCCTGCAGCCGCTGCGCTCGCTGCCGCTTCTCCCTACTCAACTCCGCGCCCTGCCCGGTGATCGCGTACCCCACCTCGGGCAGCACCGTCTTGGCGACCTCGCCAGTCACCTTCAGGCCTTTTTCAAGGCCGCCGCCAATGTCGCGCAGGATGTCTCCGATTGCCATGGTTAGTTACCTCTTACACACTGACAAATGCCCTTCTTGCATACGCATCCACACTTCACTGAGGCGTGGCAGTTACAACTGGCGGGACAGGCACCGTAGGGTAATTGGCCGACACCTCGCCGCTCGGTGACGACTCAATCCCGTTCAGCACAGACGTGACCGTGTAGTAATACTTCGTTCCCGCCGTGCCTGTCTGGTCGAGAAATACCAACACGCCCACCCCGACAGAGGCGTAAGGCGCACTGTAGTTCTCGCCACCTGTCGATGTCCCCTTGTAGACGTTGAAGGAGCAATTGCCGGTGCCTTCCGTCCACGTTAGGTTGATGCCGTGGTTCTGGCCTGGAGGCCCGGACGCAAAAGCCACCGTGGAAACGAGAAGCGCGAGAATCAGAAGTAGGTGCTTCATTTGGTTCCTCCCAATAACTCACCCAGAACGACGCTTTGCTTGAACATCAGCGACATAATGGAGTGTACGTTAGTCATCCCAGTCTGGCCGTCCCATTCGTAGGTTACGCTTTTCATGCAAGATTGTTGTGCCACGCGCACGATGATTTCCTTGCTAACCGATAAGTATTCAGCGAACAGTTGCATAGTGTCACTCATGGCTATGGCCCTAGCGGGAATGTGCCAGCAAAACTTATCTCAACATTGTCGAAGTAAATTGTTTTCCCGGCTGTACTACTTTCTGATCCCGTGACACCGATTTGTATTGTGTCAGCTAGGCTACTACTGCCGTTGTCCGTTACAGAAATTGTTGAGCCAACTTGCGCTCCGGTGGTTCCGTTGTACACTGCCATCTTATGAGTGCCGTTTTCAACATATAAGTTGGTTATCCAATATGGCGTGTTAGTCGCTGCGGCTATGGAGCCTGTGTGTCCCTCGCCCGCTACCTCAAAACCGAAGTTTAAGGAAGTCCCGTTTGGTTGGACTACTGTATCGACGTAATCTGCCCCGCCCTGTTTTACTATTTCAACGAGTGAATAAGCATTGGCAGCAGAATCATTTTGCGGAATTGAGAATTGAACACAGTAACCTATAGACACCGTAGACTGGGGAATTGCAATTGGGTATGAAACGAAATCCCCGCCCGCAGTAGAAGTAGTGTCCAGCAACCCAAGACTTCCTGATCCTGTGTAGAGCGTTGCTCCTAGCTGGATGGAAGTAAAATATGTACAAGGAGATTGTGCCGAGGTCGAACCTGTAAGCGCCGTGTGGGGATTGGTGATACTCCATCCCGCATAACTTGGGAGAATACCATGAGTTGAGGCATACATCGTTGCTGCTGTGGGCGCTACCGTGTTGGATAGTCCTTCAAAATCAACAAAGGTATTGGCGTTACCCTGCGCTGGCGAGTTGCTGAACGTCATAATGCCGCCTGTGAAGCTGGCGTTGACGCTCTTGGTCATCGTGGCAGTTTGCACTCCGCTCAGTCCGGTCTTGGTGTTGATGTCCTCATAGGCTCCGGTGTAGGTTCCGGTGCTATCGTTCTGATAGTTCTGCTCCTCAATCGTGTACCCTGTGCCATGAGTCCAGGTGTTGTAGTTGTTCCAGTCCACAGCTCCGGCCATTACATATTCAGTAGCCGCTCCCACAGCCCCATTCGTCGGGATCGAAACTGCCGTGTTCGCTGCCGAGGCTAGAATCCCCAAAACATCAACCGTATTTACGTTGGAAATCTCGAAGGCAGAGGCACCTACAAGCGTAGCTGACGGGCAACTTACCACGATGGAGTTAGTACCTGAAGCTACATTGTTCGCAGCAAGCATTGAGGTGTAGCCGGATTCGATTGCTGATGTGGCTTCCAGTATCCATGTATTGGATGGGGTCGAAGAAGCCGAACAGGGAACGTGGTCAGACTGTACTATAATTCCGATAGAGTGCGTAGCTGTTGCGCCGCCACTGAAACTGCATGTGGTTGACGAACTAGCGGTTTTGCATGACGTATGCTGAATAAGGGCAGGTGCGGCAACCGCTGTGAATATCTTCCGATGCGGCCCGGTCTGGGCGAAGCACGATGCGATGAATAAGAGCCAGATTAGCTTTCTCATTGGGTATAACTCACGACCCACGTTGTCTGGTGGCTGGAGCCGTCAGCCACAAAAGAAAACTTAATATAGTCGCCGTTAGTCAGCGCGGTTCCGACTAGACTTCCTGTAGCAAAGGACGATGAGCAGTTAGTAGCTGCCGTGATTGAGCCAAGTGTATTTCCTGCCGAGGCCAGCGTGGATGTTCCGGCATCCGTATAGCAGGCAACTGCGGTGATCGTTCGGGTAACGCCAGAATCGTTCTTGCAGAAGGACTGGAGATAGGTTTGTGCGGGGATCAGGTTGTAGCCGTCGCCTAAGCCTGTCTGACAAGAGCCAGTTTTGTACTGGGCTTTCAACGTTACCGAATTGCTGCCGCTAGTCGTAACATCGCCGCTTAACTCGCTTCCCGCTATTGCCTGCGAACTTGCTGTGGTGCGAGCGAGGCCAGTAGCCGGAGTGTGATAGGTAATCGCGTCCGCTGCGACCACGTTACTATCTGCAAAAGCATTAGCCGCGCCTGCACTCACCAGATGGCCGCTGGTGACGCTTGCTGCCGATGCCGTAGCTGCTGCCGCCGTCTGCGAACATGCTCCGGTCGCACACACAGAGGAGTCCACATAGGATGAAGTAACCTTCACATACGAGGGAGTTGCCCCACCAAGGACGTTGCCTGCGCTGCCCGCCGTCAAGCCCGTGCCGCCTTGAAGGACCGGCAGAGCTGAGGTAAGATGGGTTGCCTTAACTTGGTTAGCAAAGTTCGTTCCCGTCCAGTCCCCGGTCCCCTGATTGGCATGGTCACGAATCCAGTGCGTTGAAGCCGCGTCAAGCACCGAGAATGAGGCGTATTGGACGCTAGCCTGCGCTGCCGTCGCACCGTCAATGTCATCTGATCCAGACCGTGCCAGACTGCACGCATTGGTGGTGCTGTCTAGCTTCATCACGCCGATGTGTCGTCCTGAACCCATGGCCGCTGGCAGTGTCATAATTACCGGAGCGCCAGTAGCGTCACAGTAGTAATAGAGGTCGTTGGTGGCGACGTTGGCCGAAGTGTTGGTGGTGGTTACGTGGTCGAATGCGTTCCCGTAATTAACCTTTCCGGTGGAGTACATCGTGCCCCAAGGAAGAGACGAGGAACCGAGGGCCACGGCTGCCGAAACCGCTGGGGTGATCGTTTCCGTGGCCGTAATTGTCGTGCCATTGTCGTTAAGGGCACCTGCCGCGAATCCGCTAGAACCATTGTTGATTTGAACATCGCCAGAGGAGCCGCCGGGCGAGCCGCCACTGCCTGATCCGGTGCAAACCACCGCTCCTGTGGTAGGGCTACAGCTTACCGTCCCTGCGCCAGTGACAGAGGCGACGGCGCCTCCACTGGGACCGCTTTTCCCGACGGTGGAGGTGCCGACGTAGAACAGCTTGACTGAGGTGAACACTGTCATAACCGACACTCGCACCCGGATAGCGGCGTAGATGCCCGAGCATGACAGCAGGTTTGCTGTAGTGGTGGTTGAGGT
>JBEKUR010000261.1:0-7785 GCA_049514855.1 Terriglobia bacterium | reverse complement strand
GAATGCCAATCAGGAAGTGGATGTCAGCGACCCCACGCATAGCGGACTGGTTGACCTCGGCCACAGCAATGGGACTGCCGTGGACGCGCACTTCCTGTTTGGGCCATCGCCGACCTTCAGCACCTCAGGCGGTGGCTACGGCATCAGTCCTCCCGATGTCGCACCTGCGAATCTAGGGTATGTATGGGGTGTTACCTCACTAACCCCCGTGAATGGACTCTATCCGATGGGATGGATTCCTACCCTTGGGGGAGTGACTAGCATCCAGATGAAAAACGGAGGAGTGAACTTCGGTTCGCCTTTGACCGGAGTAGGTTCCTTTAATTGCGTAGGATGCACTTGGAGTGGAACTACCCCGGATTTCACCGTCACGGTGCCCAGCGGTCTTTCTGTGGCAGGTTCTTCCGGCGACATGCAGACGAACAATGGCGCTGGCGCACTGGGCGCAGGGCACATTAACGACAACGGCACCACCATGACGGTCACAGAGAGCATTACACCGTCGGTTGCAGCAGCTAAGAATCTCGGCACCGCGCCGTTGCCCTTTGGTGATGGCTATTTTGGTGGGGCAGCCAACCACAGCTTCCATTTTGACACCTCTTCGGTGGCCTCGAACGTTGCGGTGGCGATCCCCAATCATGCCAGTAATACCGTGCAGGGGATTTCTGATCCGAGTGATACTGAAGCTGTCAACTACATCAGCACCGATGGCGTGCAACACCGGATTTCGCTAGCTGGCCTTTCGGTTGCGGGTTCCTCCGGCGATCTGCAAACCAATGACGGTTCCGGGGCGCTGGGCGCGGCTCACATTAACGACAACGGTACCACGATGACGGTCACGGAGGACATCACTCCGCTGGTAGCGGCAGCCAAGAAGTTCGGCTCGGCTCCGCTCCCTATGGGCGACATCTACGTTGGTGGGGCTGCAAATCATAGCTTCCACTTCGATACTTCTTCCGTTGCCTCCAACGTCGCTGTCGCCATTCCTAATCATGCTAGCAACACAGTACAGGGAATTGCCAATCCAAGCGACAGTGAGGCCGTCAACTACATCAGCACGGACGGAGTGCAACACCGAATCGTTGTTACCGGACTTCCCTCCGGCACAGGCGTGGTGCGCGTAGATTCTGGCAGCGGATCGGCGGCGGAGTTGAGCGGAGCGGTTGCTACCAGCGGCAGCAACGTAACCACGCTTGACCCGCAGTTTACGACTTACTCCTACGGCGCTTGCACCAACACGGCAGATGCCTTGACGATGACGCCTACTGATACTCCGACCTCGCTGGCTGACGGTCTGACCGTCGCCTGTCTTTCTTCGGCAGCGAATACCACTACCACTCCCACGTTGAAGGTTGGCACCCTTGCAGCCAAGACCATCGTTAAGGCTGGCACCAGCGGCCAGGCCGCGCTGGTCGCCAATGACATCCTCACCAACATGGTGGCTACATTCAAATACAACGCCACGGCTACGACGTGGGAGTTGCAGAACCCGCAGCAAGCCTCGGGTGTTAGCGGTATCACCAGCATTACTGGCCCGGCTGACCTGTCAACGTGGAGCGTAATTGGCGGCGCGGCTACGCAAGGCAAAGCCAATGCGCCTACGGATGTGGTGTGGAGCGGCCCGCCCGTCGCTGGGCTTCTGACGCCGGTGGTTAGGCAGACTAAAGCATGTTTCACGCCATCTGGGGGGCTCGTCGGAACCTGCGCTTTCGATGCTGACACTGCACAACATAGTACAATTTTTTTGACAACACTTGTGAATACCTACTCTGGTGGTGGTTGCACGAGCGGAGTCCAGGGCGCTATCTCGGCTTTGACTCTCTCTGATGGTACAAACTCATACACCGAAATTGATACCAACTATGATTCAAGTGCCTATTTTACTGGAGATTATTACGCTAAAGATGCCGTGGGGGGTCCAGTAACAGTTACAATAACGGCTACAGCTCCTGGCGGTACAAGCGCGTGTTTTGGAACTATGCTGACAGAAATAGCTAATACAGACACGACTTCTCCGTTAGATCAGCATGGTACATCAGGCAGCGCAGATTTTTCTACTTTCACAACTACAGCAAATAATGACATTGTATTAGGTGCTGCGTATATTTGGGGATACCCCGCTGTATATTTATTTACGGCACTTCCAGGATGGCCTCTAACTATCCCATCAACGTCTGACAGCAGTGTTTATATGACTGTGGTAGAAGTAGGTGCCGTTGCCCCTATTGCTGGTACATACACCCCAGTTGTTACCGATAATGATGGTATAGCGAATCCGCGTAAGTTTACCGTAGCGTTCAAGGCAGCATCGTCTGGCGGAGGTTCGCAGCCGTGGCAAGGCCAATACATCTCGCAGGAGATGTTGACTCGCTCGGTGTGGCCTAACTTAGCTGGAATCGTACCCGCAGGAACAGCGACTGGCGATACCGGGATTGGTCAGCACGTTGGCAATCACATCCTCTCAACGGATAGAACTACCGCTTATGCCGGGAACGATGCGCCCTCGACCTTGTATCTCACGACCTCGGCATCGGGCTATACGTGCCATGTTTACGTGAAATGCAACACCTCGGTTTCGACTGCGACGGTGATTCCGTCTCTTATCTATACCAGTGATGATAGCGCGAGCACAGTGGAGACAATCACCGGAGGTACGGCGGCCTGCACCACGCTTGGAACCTCTGACGTGGTTTCCATGACGCAAGAGCTACACGCCAAGGCTGCGACCACAATTTATCTTGAGACGACACTCCTCAATTCGCCGCACTACAACACAGATGCTTTCTGCGAGTTGCACACAACGCAGTAGGAGAAGGCGCGCATGAACTGGATTAAGGCTTTGGCAATCGCGGTACTACTCTCGGCCAGCGCCTGGGCGCAGCAGACCGTCACTGTGCCTGTAACCTTCAGCATCGACGCCAACGGGCATGTGAGCGCAACCGTAACGCTGCCCCCTGCGGCCTACCCTGGCGTGACATCCTGCGGCAATGGATGTCTCCAAGCCATCCAGCTTCAGACCAACGGCCCGCCGCCTAATGGCATCAGTGTCGGCACTACTCCCGGCGTTACAGTGGTTCTGACTCCTGCCAAGACGACCTGCAAGATCACGGTCAACGGCGGCATCATCACAGGAGCGACGGGATGCTGAAGCGTCTGCTCATCGCGCTGTGCCTGCTGTCGCCCTCGCTGTGGGCGCAGACTCCCACACACTGTACGGACGTTGCCGGGCTAGATACCTACTGCGGAATCGCTGCACTGCCCTCGCCGGGCGGTGCAACCGGCTACTTCCGTATGGAAAAATCCGCCAGCGGTTCCACTGCGGGGCACTGGCTATTCGTCGATCCGCTGGGCAATTACTTCTGGATGATGGCCACCTACAATGAAACAACTTCGTTCTTGCAGACCACGCCGACCAATGTGTTGACTGTGAAGTACGCTGGGAACAAGCGTAACTGGTGCTCACACAATAATTCGCGCTTGCTCTCGTGGAATTTCAACACGATTGGCGAATATCAGTTGACCTACTGTTTGCCTGTGCATAATGAGTCGGGCAATGCGAATCCGGTGCAAATGCCGTTCGCCTACCTCATCAACGCCATCCCGTCGATGCACAACTACCCCCTCACTTATGGCATACCGGAAGCTCCGAAGAACATGATTACGGGTGTGCCTAGCAATATCACAGTGTGGCGCGGGTCGGTGATGACGGATATGTACGATCCTAAGGTAGCAACTGCTTACACAATTGTCGTGGCTTACGCGGCTACCACCATTCTGACTGCTGGGTTTGATACTCCTTGGATTTTGGGAATCACGACTGACGACACCGACTATCTCTTTGGCCTCAAGAACAGCGGCAACACTCCGTTTTCCCCGCATCCCAACACTGGCTACATCGCTGCCGTCACCAAGTTTGATTACACGGGAATTTGGACCGGGACCGACATGGTGTTACATACCAAGTATGCATGGACATGCGGGCAGGCGGGGATCGACTTTGGTTTCGGCGTCGGCAAGGGCTATCTCGACAACAAGTATGGCACGATTGCCGCGCTGAATACAGCTTGGGGAACCAGCGGATTCTATACCAGCTTCTGTGACGCGAGCGGCTACGGCGTAGGTACTGGAGTTCTCGATGAGGACGGGCGGCACTCGTGGGTTGGCCTCGATGCTTATAATCAGGTTGGCATGTCAGCCGGTATGCTGGTGGACGTGAATCAGTTTGCGTACTGGTATGCCTACACCTACGCTAAGACGGCTGTAACTTCTATCCGCACCAAGGATACCTACCATCTGATCTTTGGTCCAGCGTCCCTGGGTGCCAACGGTTACGAAGACCGCATCCAGAACCTTCAGGGTCTCAGTGACGGCGGCATTCAGGTGATAGGCTTGACCGCGCCAGGTGTTCCTGCGCCTTCTCCGCCTTATAGTGGCATCAAGGCGACCTATGACCTTATAGGCAAGCCTGCATTCCTGTGGTACGCTATCACCGCCAACGCCGATTCAGCACTCTACCCTTATACCCAGGCCCAAGGCGTTCCAGACTTTCCGACGCAGGCGCTTCGTGGCACTCGTTACACCTCCGACCTTAACTCGTTTCTTGCGGCTAAGGGAAGTGATGGCTCTAATTACTTACTAGGAATTGACTGGTGGGAGCAGACTGATGGTAACTTTTCTGAAAAAGCCAACTGGGGGTTAGTAAGCGACCGCGATAATCCCTATCAACCTCCATTTGACGGCACTACTTCTGTTCCTGACGGCCCCTACATGACAGTGCCCGAAGATCGTCAGTATGGAGATTTCATTACTCCGGTTACAGCGGCTAATCTTGGCATTCTAAACACACTCATCGGCGGGGGCGCAGGATTAACGATCACTTCGTCGGGATGCCCCACTGGAACGGTTGGCGTTCCCTACCTTTGTAACATGACCGCCACAGGCGGGACCACACCGTACACCTGGAGCTTCAGCGCCGGTGGCCTGACTGGATGCACAGGGTTGTCGCTAGCCACCGTCAGCAATGTAGGCGTCATCAGCGGCACGCCGACGATAGCGGCGACCTGTTCGTTTACCGAAGAAGTTACGGATTCGACATCCCCGACGCCGTTGACTAAGACGCAGCCGAACAGTGTCACCATCAGCGCACTGCCTGCCACTTCAACTAGACTTACGGGAACAGTTAAACTGACAGGCAGCGTGGTGATAAAGTAGGCTCAGAGAGGAGGATGTAGCCGTGGCAAACGTGGAGCCGTGACCGATATGACGCAACCAAAGACACCATCGGAGATGGAGGCTGAGTTACATGCTATCAACCGGCGGCAGGACGTGCTTTGCATGTTTCTGCTGGGCCGCACATTGGATGGCGATTCTGCGATGATTATACAACCCACTCCTGATTCATGGTGTGGGCGCATAGCCATCGAGGTCAAGCAGATTAACGACATCGCCTGCGGTCTGAAAGAGCGTTTCGCATGGGGCGCAGCGGCCATTGTAGGCGCGGGCGCGGTTATCAACCTGACGATTGTGATTTGGGAACATTATGCAAAATAAAGGAGGCACTATGCTGTTCAATTTACTGTTCACATGTGTTGTGTTGTTATTGGTCTGTCACGCTGGCTGGTGGTGGACTCAACCTGCCAGTCCGTGGCGCAGCGGCTACTCGTTTCTGGCTCTGGTCACCGTGATTCTGTTCGTGTTCTGGTGGCTGAAGCTGCTGGGCGCTATTGCATGAAAGACCACTTCAGCGAGTTGCTGCTGTTCGTCACCCTGATGGCGATGCTCGGCTTCTCAGTGTTCATGTCGCATATCCACAACGACTCGCTGGCTAGCAAGGGCATGGAGTTCGGCGGGCAGGCACTGGCGGCCCTGCTGACCTTGATGGTGGCGAGCAAGCAGGCGACGGCCAACAAGCCGCCGGATTTGCCGCGACCGCCGCCGCCGCCGGAGGTGCCCCATGCCGCTCCTTAACTTTCTCGAAGCCATCGCGCGCGAGGAGGGGTTCTACGTTGCGGGCACTCGCGCCCAGCGCAACCACAACCCCGGCGACATTGAGTGGGGCGAGTTCGCTCGGGCGCATGGTGCAATCGAAGGCGATCCTCGGTTCGCGGTATTCCCTGACGATGCCACCGGGTTCGCTTGCATGAGGGCACTCATGCTAGGTGCTTATCGCGGCCTGACCGTGGCGCAGGCGATTGCCAAGTGGGCGCCGCCGAACGAGAACGACACCCAGTCGTACATCACCAACGTATGCCATTGGACAGGACTGACGCCGGACACGATAATCGACACGCATCTAGGAGGCGACGATGCCGCTACTTAAAGGACGGTCACGCAAGACCATTCGCAAGAACTTCCACGAGTTGCGTCATGGCAAGACGTTTTCGCGCACCCGCAAGAAGTTCGGCAAACGCAAGGCGCAAAAACAGATGATTGCGATTGCCCTCTCGACAGCCCGCAAGTCAGGCAAGCGCAAGAAGGCCCACAAACGCTAGATGCCGTACAGCTACGTCACCTTCGGGCAGCTCAAGGCAGCGCTCTTGCAGCGCTTGCAGGACACCCTCACGCCTGCCTACACCACCTCGACTGGCTTTGGGTTCACTGACCCGACAGAGGCCGGGCTGTACCTAATTGAGGCGTTGCAGGTGCTCAACTCCCAGGTGGCCGTGTGGAACGCCGACTACGTGCTGGACTTCTCGCCCGGCGACACTTGGAAATCGCTGAACGTCGCTGGCTCCCCGCGCGTCCGCACCGTCACCGACACCGACATCCTCACTCTCATGGAGTATCACCTGCTGGAGCCGCCTTCGGGCTCCACATGGACCGGCACCACTCAGTTCAACATCATCGACCTCGCGCAGGCGCTACAGTACCGCCGCGACGAGCTGCTACAGGCATCTGGCGCGAACGTTGTCACCTTGACGCAACCTTCCCCTACGGCTGGTTACCGTAGCACTCTGCCCGATGTCGTTCTAGCCCTCCGCCGAGTCCGCTGGGTGCCTGTGGCAGGCGCGTCGTATCCGTTGTGGCGGGAGGACCGGGTAACGGCAGATGCTTTCGGAGGCCAGTTGACGACCGACGTGCGCGATCCCGAGTCGTGGCTCATCACTGCCAACGCGCCTTTGCAGTTCGACGTGGACGCGGTGCCGCCCGTGCCTGGCACTTGGGATATGCTGGCGTTTGAGCCGGGTGCTGCGCTGGCGCCGCCGGCCACCACTGTCCTTGGCCTGCCTGACGACTGGTGCTGGGTGGCCAAGTGGGGCGCGCTAGCGGACGTGCTCAGCAACTCTCCTGAAGGTGCTGACCAACTGCGCGCTCGCTACTGCCTGGAGCGCTACAAGCAGGGCACCAAGGCGATGCTGGCGCTGCCATGGCTGCTGGATGCCAACGTCGCTGCTGTGACCGTGGATACCCCTTCAGTCGAGGAAGCCGATGCCTACGCCCAGAACTGGGAAGTCACATGGCCTATCGCCGATCCCCAGCTAGTCGTCGGTGGTGTTGACATTCTTGCTATTGCACCATTCGTTACCGTACCTAATCCATTAATATCGTCCGTGGTAACAGTGGTGGGGAACGCGCCGGTGCCTGTGCTCGACGCCGACCCGATTCAACTGTCCCGCGACGGCGTAGATGCGGTACTGGCCTATGCGCAGCATCTAGCCATGTTCAAGATGGGCGGCAGCGAGTTCACCTCGTCCATCCCGCTGCTGGCTGCCTTTGAGGCCTACTGTGCCCGTGAAAACTCCCGCTACCGCGCCCTCGGCGTAATGCGCACCGATCTCATCACTG
>JBEKUR010000260.1:0-7875 GCA_049514855.1 Terriglobia bacterium | reverse complement strand
CCGCCTGGCCCTGAAAGTTCTCGAGATTCTCGAACGCCCCGGGTTTCTCGAGCACGTTCGCGAAGTCGGCGCTTACTTCCGGGCCCAACTCGAGGAACTCCGCGACGAATTCGCGGTGATTCAGGAAATCCGCGGCGACGGCTTGATGCTGGCGGCCGAACTCCTCGTTCCAGGCAGGGGTGTGGTCCGGCAGGCGCTCGAGGCGGGAGCGATTTTGAACTGCACCCAGGAGAAGGTGCTGCGCTTCCTTCCGCCGCTGATCATCGAGCGACGCCACGTGGATGAATTTATTAAGGTCTTAAGGCCGATTCTGGCAGCCCTTACGCCAGCGGCGGCTAGCAGAGGGGTGAACGCATGACGCCGGGCCTGAGTGTCGTCGAAAAACAAGAGAAGCTGAGTGTGAGCGATCTGCTTGCCGATCGTGACCTTTCGCCCCGCGACCTGCGCCTGATCTTCGAGCTGGCGGAACGCGTCAAGGCTTCGCCCGGGGCCTATGCGCAGGCGCTCGTAGGCAAGCAACTGGCGCTCATCTTTGAGAAGCCATCCCTGCGCACCCGCGTCACTTTTGAAGTTGGGATGACGAGCATGGGAGGTTTTGGTGTTTACCTGGATCACGCCAAACCGCGGCTGGGTGAACGCGAAGCCGTCAAGGACATTGCCCGCAATCTCGAGCGCTGGGTCGATGGAATTGTGGCGCGTACCTTCTCCCACGAGTCGGTGTTGGAGTTGGCGAACAACGCTTCGATTCCGGTCGTGAACGCGCTCACCGACCTGTTTCATCCCTGCCAGGCTCTGGCCGATCTTTACACGCTGTGGGAGAAATTTGGCACGCTTGCAGGGCTGAAACTGGCCTTCGTGGGTGACGGAAACAATGTGTGCCATTCCTTGATGATCACCGGCGCGAAACTTGGTGTCTCGGTGCGCGTGGCAACACCTCCGGGCTATGAGCCCAAACCTGAAATCGTCGCCGAGGCGAAGGCACTAGCGGCGGCGATGGGGGCGACAGTGGACCTTTTCAACAACCCGCTCGAGGCCGTGGCAGGCGCTCGGGCGATATACACGGATGTCTGGGCGAGTATGGGCCAGGAGCACGCCGTGCACCTGCGCGCGCAGGTGTTTGCGCCTTATGGCGTCACGGAAGACTTGATGGCGGTGGCTGACCCTGCGGCGGTGTTTATGCATTGCCTGCCAGCGCATCGAGGTCATGAGGTTACTAACGAGGTCATTGATTCCCCGCGGTCGGTGGTTTTCGATCAGGCGGAAAACCGGCTGCATGTCCAAAAGGCCCTGTTGATTCTGCTTTTGCAGAACGCCCGTGCGTAAGGAGCGGGAGACCTAAGGATGACATCAACAATGTCCCGGCCTGTCATTCTGAGCCCGCCGTTTTTTTGGCGGGCGAAGAATCTCGGCAGTCCTGCCGGCAATCAAAAAGGCCGCCAAGATGGCAGCGCTACAAGACGAGACCGTCGCAAACGTCCTACGGAAGTGGAGGAAATGAAACATTGAACATCCGAAAAGCTGAATTGCAGGATGTGCCTGCACTCTTCAAACTGATTAGCCGTTACGTGCTGAAACAGATCTTGCTTCCGCGGCCTCTAACGAATCTCTACGAAGACGTTTGGGAATTCACGGTCGCAGAAGAGAATGGAAAGCTTCTCGGGTGTGGCGCACTCAAGTTCTACAACCAGGAGCTCGCTGAGATGCGTTCGCTGTGCGTTGATGAGCGGCTCAAGTCAAAGGGCGTGGGGAGGAAGCTCACGGAGGCGCTGTTGGATGAAGCCGAACGCTACGGACTGAAAACGGTATTCGCCCTGACCGTCGTCCCGGCCTTCTTTGAAAAGCTGGGCTTCCAAATGGTGCCGCGCGAAAGATTTCCGGTTAAGGTCTTTGAGGACTGCCTGGGCTGTCCCAAATATTCATGTTGTGATGAGGTTGCGGTAAGCTACGAATTGGCCTGGCGGCGCACGGAAGAGGTTGAGGTTCCCGAAGAAGCTGTCGACGCAGTGAGCTGACGCGGGCCGGCGTAACGCGGGCAGCCTGCCCCGACCTGTCGGGGTCTCGCCCGCTGTGGCGGGAGCGTCTCGCTCCCGCACCAAGCAAGTCTTAACGCCACAGGGAAAAAGGCAGATCGAAACAGAAGGCGAAGTCGCCCCGCCGCCGCCCGGCGCTGATCCGCGCTCTGTAGCACAAGCCGTCAATTTCTTCGTGCGCCGCGCAGAAAGGATCAACCACAGAGCGCACAGAGACCACAGAGAAGAATACTTCTGCTCTTCTCTGCGGACTCTGTGCGCTCCGTGGTGAGCCTCCTCTTGGATTGCCGTTCTGCCGCGCTGTACCAACAGTCCCTAACCCCTAATCCCTGTTCCACTGACACCTGTCTTCTTGGTGTACACTCTCAGCTATCATGGAAGAATTCGAACGGGCCAGCTCGCTCCGCTGAGCCGGAGGCGTGTATGCGTTTGAAGAAGTTTGCCATCACAATATCTCTCGTCATAGTTGGCGCGCTGGACGTACCGGCCGGAAGCCCGCCGACCATGCGCCTGGATTATTTCCACACCGGCAACGCCACCCAGGAGTTGTTCAGCGTCGACCGCGTGGTTGTCGAACCTCTACCTTGGCCGGGGAATCCCTCGAAACCCATCGACACCACGAACCGCGGCGTGTACTACTTCGAAGTGAAGGACCCCAGCAGCCAGCGCGTGTTGTACTCACGCGGTTTCTCATCCATCTACGGCGAATGGGTAACTACGGAAGAAGCGAAGAAGGCGAACCGCACTTTCCACGAGTCCCTTCGCTTCCCCGCTCCGGAAGGTCCGGTTCAAATCGTGGTGAAAAAGCGCGACGCGCAGAATGCTTTCCGCGAGATCTGGTCAACCAACATTGATCCCCATGATAAGTACATCGACACGTCAAAGCCTGCCTCCCCCGGGCGCGTGCTGGCCATAGAAAAAAACGGCGATCCCGCGCTGAAGCTGGATTTGCTGTTTCTGGGTGAGGGCTATACGGCGGCCGAGCTGGACAAATGTGAGAAAGATGTGCGCCGGCTCGCCGAAGGTGTCTTCACCTTCTCGCCCTTCAAAGAGCGCCGCAAGGATTTCAACGTCTGGGCGATCTGCTCGCCTGCTCCTGACTCGGGTGTATCGCATCCGTCTGCGGGCGTGCACCGCAACACCCTTTTCGGTTCGCAGTTTGATGTTTTCGGCACCGAGCGTTACGCCCTGTCGTTCGATAATCATGCCATTCGCAGCGTAGCATCGTTTGCCCCCTATGACGTGATGGGGATTGTGATGAACTCGAAGGAGTATGGGAACGGAGGCATCTTTGGGCTCTACGCCACTGTCAGCATTGATTATGCGTCCGCCATTCGCGTGTTCGTCCATGAATTCGGACACCACTTCGCGGACCTTGGGGATGAGTACTACTTCAACGCGAACGTCGCTTATGCGCCTGCCAGCACCCGCCTCGAGCCGTGGCAGCCCAACATTACCGCGCTCCTGGACCCGCAGCATCTGAAGTGGAAGGCTCTCGTGGCTCCCGACACGCCGATTCCCACTCCCTGGCCGAAGGATTGTTACGAGAACAGTATTCGAGAACCGCAAAGCCGGATCCAGCAGATGCGCTCAGAAGGCCGCCCCGCTGCCGAGATCGACGAATTCCGGCGCCAAGCGCGCGAAACACAAGAGCACTGCCTGTCCGATGGGCTCTACGCGAATAAGGTGGGCGCGTTCGAAGGCGCGATGTATGAAACCAAAGGCTACTATAGGCCTCAGCAGCGCTGCATCATGCTTTCAGGAACGGAGTTCTGCGCCGTTTGCCAACACGCCATTGAGGAAATCATCAACCTCTACTCCCGCCCATAAGGTGTATTATGAGCAAGGGCGCGCGCGCCGGGGCCAAGTCTGGGTCTGAGCCGCAGTCGCCCTGAGGCGATTGGACACGTCAGTGCGAGTACTGGCAATCGACTTTGGCATGAGGCGGATGGGTGTGGCGGTTTCGGATGCTTTGGGCATCACCGCCCAGGGGCTTCCGACTCTTCTGCGCACACGCCTGGAGGATGACCTGCAAAAGATCCGGGAACTGACGGAAGAATATTCAACCGAGCGAGTAATCGTGGGAAATCCCCTCGGGCATGGCGGAGGCGAGACAACGATGTCTCGACACGCTGCGGAGTTCGCCGAAAAGCTGCGCCGGCGAGTGAACTGCCCCGTCGATCTCTGGGGCGAACGATTGACAAGTGTCGAAGCTAACCGCGCTCTTCGCGAAACGGGCTTGAGCCTTGCCAAACGCCAACGAGCGGTGGATCGCGTGGCGGCGACTCTTCTCTTGCAAAGCTTCCTGGACTTCCTTTCCAACGAGCGAAGCCGTAACGCCGGGGTGGCGCCATGAGATGGCGGCTTCTCCTCCTGGTCTTTGGGGCAGCGGCGGTGGGGCTGCTCTGCTTAGCTTTCGATTTGCTTTCGCCTTATCGTGGTTACTCCGGGAACATGTTGCTCGTCATTGAACCCGGCTCGCGGGCCTCCCAAGTCGCGGATTTGCTGGTTGCTCGCGGAGTGCTGAGGCATCGCCTGCCGTTTCTGGTCCGTTACTGGGCTGGTCGCCCCCGTCACGCATTGCGAGCCGGTGAATACCTCTTTGACCGCCCGCTTCGTCCCATCGATGTTTGCCGAAGACTGGTCCAGGGTGATGTTTTCCTTCATCCCGTAGTCATCCCCGAGGGCTCGGACCGCTTTGACATCGCGCGGATTCTCAACCTGCGGCTGGGCATCGATCCCGTGCAGTTCTTCAGAGTCACTCAGCAGGCTGTGGCGATACGCGATCTCGATCCCAGGGCGCCCTCGCTGGAGGGCTATCTCTTCCCTGACACGTACCGGTTCCCTCGCGGTGTCAGTGCCGCAACCGTTGTCATCACGATGCTGGAGCGTTTCCGCCACATCGTTGGCACGAGGTTTGCGAATCAACGGCCTTCGTCGTCGGCCGGTTGGCATGAGGTTATGACCCTAGCCTCGCTCGTCGAAAAGGAGACACCTGAGGCGTCGGAACGTCCCCTCATCGCTGGGGTCTTCGAGAGGAGGCTTGAAAGGGGCATGCCTTTGCAGTCCGATCCCACGGTGGTCTATGCGGCGCGACTGGACTATCGCCCTGTTGGCCCTATTACCCAAAGCGACCTCGGATTCGATTCACCCTACAACACTTACCGCCATTCTGGACTCCCACCCGGGCCCATTGCGAACCCGGGGGAAGCCTCAATCCGGGCGGTATTTCACCCGGCAGACGGGGACGCGCTCTATTTCGTCGCCAACAATCACGGCGGGCACGTCTTCGCTCGGACTCTTGCCGAACATCAACGCAACGTGTCACGATATCGCAGGGAAATGGCGGCGCTGCTTCGCAACCAGCCGAAGACGGTCAGCGGAGATTCGAAGTCACCCACCCGCGCAGCAAGCAAGCGCGCCGCCCAGGCGCAGAAACGTGCCAGGAACACCCAGCAAGAAGCAAATCATCCTTGAATACTGTCGGGCGAAGGCACTCGAACGAATCGGCGCCGAGGAAATCCGCGCCCTCGACAATGAGTTGCGCGCCCGGCTGGGATCAAACCTCAAGACTTCGCCGTCTTACATTGCCAGCGTTCTACGCGAGGCGGGGAAAAACGTAGAGTACCACGACCGCTTCACCGCTCCACCTATGGAGGAGCCTTATGCGAGCCGTCTTCGCAACCTACTTCAATTCCACGACTTCGAAAGCGCGGAGGCTTCGCTCAGAAAACTCGACGAGGTCTATCGGGAATACCGCAAGGCCTCGGACCGGATCGGGACGGGCTTGGTCCGCTCTCTGCTTCAGAAGGGAAAGTTGCGCGCCGGGAGTTTGGCAGCGAACCCGCGAGTGAGTCCGGATAAGCGAGCGGAAAAACAGGAGATAGCAACATGGTTCCGTGTTTGGCTGGAAACGCCGGACCTGTTTTCCGACTGGTTGGAGCTGAGAAAGGCCTCAGAAGAGTTTCGGCGATTGTTTAGGGAAATGAATGTGAAGGGTTAGCAGGTTGCCGAAGAAAGGAACGAGATACTTCGTCGCCTGAGGCGCAGGATGAAAGTGTGCTGGCCCTTGGCAGTGCTCGCTGAAGTTCTCTGAGAAGAAAACAAGGCCCGCTTGGGGAAGCGGGCCTAGGAAAGGAAGAAACCTGGAGATGTTCGGTTGTTACCTCTTCTTCTTTGCCTTTTTCTTTGCTGGCATGTATTCCCCTCCTTTTGGGTGTCGCTTAGATTTGCCGTGGACGGCCAAGAATTGTGGCCAACCAGGCCGACACCCCAATATGTAGTAGCATGCGGCCCGTTTGTCAAGAGAAATCTGCACTTTTTATTTGCTATGGGAAAAAACCCGAACCGGAGTCTTAGACCGGAGGCGGCGGGCGGACTCGTGCTCAGCTTTTCGTGAAGCCGGGGCGACTTGGAAAACCGGGGCGAAAGGTGTAGTGGTAACGTCCTAACTCACAGTGCTACCAGCTCGAGAAGTATTCCGGGGCGTTTCCGCGCTTCCACTTGATATTGCAACCTAAGCTTGGCCTCTGATTGCTGGGCACCGGGCGTCCCGCAAAGACCGCGTCGAGGGCCGCGCGGAGGTCAGCACCGGTGACTGGGCGACCGTTGCCGGGCCGGCTGTCATCAAACTGCCCCCGATAGACGAGGCAGCGATCCCGATCGAAGAGGTAGAAGTCGGGCGTGCAGGCGGCTCGATACGCTTTGGCCACTTCCTGGCTCGCATCGCACAGATACGGGAAGGTATAGCCGACCTGTTTGATCTCTTCGGCCATTTTCTCCGGCCCGTCGTCCGGGTAGCTCTCGATGTCGTTGGAGTTGATCCCGACGACACCTACCCCTTGCGCCTGGTACTTCTTGGCGAGTTCGGCGAAGCGCGACCGGATGTGCTTTACATAAGGGCAGTGGTTGCACATGAACACTACCAGAAAGGCTGGCGCATCGTTGAAGTCGTCCAGCGAAACCCATTTGCCCTGGGGGTCAGGAAGGCGAAAGGGCGGGGCCTTCGTGCCGAGTGTAAGCATTGTAGAGGGCGTCTCAGCCATGGATATCCTTCTTTCGCGAGCCAAGTATTTGTAAATACCAGTCTAACACTTAAAGGACTCGAGGGGCGGACAAGACTCCGCTGAACTGGGCGGCGCTGTTGGCGCTCAAATTGGATTCCTCTTATGCCGGGACTTCCACGTAGGTGGAGTAGGAGTGGGGCTTGGGCACGTGAAGACCTTCGAGGCGCATTCCTTCCAGGTGGAACTCGATCGCTTCTTGCATATTCTTTTCAACTTCCGCGCGCGTCCGGCCGGCGGAGACGCAACCCGCCAGGTCGGGAGAGTACGCCGAATACCCGGTGCTAGTTTCCTCGATGACCACGAGGTATCTTTCCATCGCTTCAAACCTGCCTGCTTCGGAATACTGTTCAATGTCCCGAGCGCCTACGGGATGGGGTTATCATCAACCCCGCCAAAAGGAAGACCCCACGATCACTCGTGACAAAGAACCACAACACCGCTCGTCACGTCGTCATGCCAAACGAAAAAGGCCGCGACTGCTCGCGGCCTTATGGTTCTAAACTGTGAACTGTTAACTGTCGACTGTTAACTTCTCTTTGACGACTGAGTTGAGCAGCCACGCCCCTCTGAAATCTCAAATTTCAAATTTGAAATCTCAAAGTGCTGAGCAATGTGCCCCGAGCCTTCCGCCATGAAGATCGGCGGACGCGGGGCGGGTTCTCTCTTAGAAAGGAGGTGATCCAGCCACAGGTTCTCCTACAGCTACCTTGTTACGACTTCACCCCAATCATGGGTCATACCTTGGGCGTTATCTCCCCCGCTTGCGCGGGGTTGGAATT
>JBEKUR010000259.1:0-7927 GCA_049514855.1 Terriglobia bacterium | reverse complement strand
GAGCAGTATTGTTGAAGCAGTGGCTTCGAGGGATCGAAAGGCTGGATGTACTGGAGTGGGACGCCACTCACCTGCTGTTGGGCAAGAGCTGGGCCGCAGATTGCGCAGATGGCGCAGATTGCCAGAAAGAGCCTGGTGAATTGTTTTTTCATAAAGCCTCCGTAAGGGCGCTTCGCAAAGCGCCCCTACCTAGAATGCTATGGGCGGGCTCAGGGGATAGAACGGCCCGGAAGTCAATTCCACAGTGCATGGCACCGCCGTGCTCACCGGCGTCGTAAGGGCTGGAGTTGTAAAGGCCCCGATGTTTGTAGTTGCCCTGTTTCCGATGAAAGCCGGCCCCTGGTAATTGTAGACTTGCCCTGCCGGGATCCCGACGACCAGATTCTCGAATCCGATTGCCAGATACGCTACTGAGGCATTGGGATTGAAGCACTGAAAGCCTGAAACCAAATAGAATCCCACAGGGCCGAGCGCGGCAGCGGCTTGAACTGAGACCGGAAAAATGGTCGGTGTAACATTATTCAGCGGCAGAGGGATTGTGTAGCCTGTGTACGTCCCAGAATAGGTTGAAGGAAGAGCGCTCGTGCCACATGCCGGGAAGGAGAGCCGTTTGTAAGTAAAGTATCCATTCGAGTACATGACTGCGTAGCCTGTGCTCGAGTAGACTCCGGCAGAAGCCGTGAGCACAAACCAATTCGCGTTGTTGTTCGATCCCTCAAGGTAGATATTCCCTGAAGTGAATGGCGGCGAGCAGTGCGCATCCCAGGAATAGCTGATCGTTTCCGCCACCTGGCCACGGTTGGGGATAATGACGTATTGTGGAGCCGTGCTGTGCCCGTCAATGTTGAGCGAGAAGGGCAAGCTGAAAGTGCTTTGGCCGGCGAATTGCGCTTCGACCTTCTGAGGCTTCGGCATCCAGAGAATCCACCAGGCGAGCGAAGAGCCGAGGATTATCCCCAGCGCAACGCGCACCACGGCCCCCCCGCATCCGAGCCGGTCTTTCGATTCATTCTTTTGGAACATGCTCATATCGTTTCACCCAATCCACCACCAAGGCACCATTCTGAGATTTGAAATTTCAAATTTGAAATCTCAGATCGTGTCTTGGTGGTTCATAAAAAGCCAGGGTGCGGGAAAAGGAGGATTCAAGAGGAAACCCGCACCCGCCAAACTCCTGATGTGGCCATGATTGCCGCGCTACAAGGCGGTTACCAGATGTTGCTTGGCCCAAGACCTTTGGGATAATCCCATCCATCGAATCTTCCCCCAATGAGCTGTTCGGCTGGGGCGACATTCACATTCTTGACCGTCAGGGCAACGGTGTCATTCTCAATCAGCAGGATTGGGCCGAACATCGAAGGCGAGGAGACGGGTCCCATGCTCGAAACAATCGCTTCCTGGTTTTTGACCGGGACTCCGTTGCGTGTGATCTGCCACACCAGCGTGCCGTCTCCATCCACCCAGCCGCCGCCCACAACTTCATTGGCAATGCGGTTGATGACCGCATTTCTGCCCGTGCCGACCTTGTGGCTTACAATGGTCGCAGTCGCCCCGATCGCGGGCACGTCGATCCAGCCGGTGGGGTTGAACGGCTCGCCTGCGTGCGGCATCTTGATCCAGGGCGGCTCCTGGATTTGCTGGAGGCCGGATTCAACTTGGGATGCCGGCGCCATGTCATCGGGATTTGGCCGGCGTGTCAGCACGCGGCCGTTGCAAACGATTTGCCCGGAGTTCGCGATCTTTGAAAGATTGGCGATTTTGGCGAGGATCTGAGTGTTGGGCTCGAAAATATAGATTCCGCCCTTGCCCGACAATCGCCCGCCGGCGCTGGCGAAAATAAAGGGATGCTGGGCCGTGCCGGCGAAGTTGTCAAACACTAGCGGGCTTTCGGTAAGCTGGCGCTTGCGCTCCGGGTCGTAAAGCGAGACTTGCACGCCTTCCGGCTGTTGACTCGATCCGACAAAACCCCACACGCCGAAATAGCCCGGCGTGACGGTGAAGAAAGAATCCGTCTGTTCCGGATCCAGAGACCAGTTGATGACCGCCTGATAAAACCTTGAGCCACGCAAGCGCTCGCGATCGGCGCGGCTGGGAACGTAGGGTTTCGTAATCAGCTTGCGGTAGCTGAGCCAAAGGCCAAGACGGTTCCTTGGCGGAGGCGCGTCAGAGGGCTGTGCGAAAGGGCTTCCCATTTCATCCTCGGTTCATAGGTGGCGGCGTAAAGCCGCCTCTACTTTGCCGGCGCTGGAGTAGCCGCGGGCTTTGCTGCCGACGCTGCCGGTTTGAGAGCTGCCGGGGCTGGAGCAGGCGCGGGAGCTGGGGCCGGTGCAGGCGCTGGACCTGGTGAAGGCGTCGGCGCGAGACTGCTCACATAAGCCTCGAAATTCTTGTTGAACACGGCAAACTGAATCGCGATCTGGAGGAGCGCGGCGGTTGCTCCGCTGCCCATCGCCTGCACTGGACCGCTTCTCTTTTGGATCTCCAAGGTCCCGTTGAAATGCGCTTGAAGCTCTGCAATGATTTTATCGTAGTTCATAACTCTCCTTCTCAGAACCGCAGATGGCGCAGATTCTCGCAGATCAAAGAGCCAAAGCTAAAAGCCAAGAACCGGCCTTGTCTTTTGATCTGCGTTCATCTGCGTTAATCTGCGGCTGCCTCTTACGAGCCGAGCGCTGGGGCGATTGCGCCGGTGCCCACAGCGGTCAGCAGCGCATGGCCCCACATGTCGATCTCGACGTTGTTGAGTGCCACGCCCGAGGTCCAAGCGACCGTGATGAGGTCTCCGACAGCCGGGGCAGCGGCGTAGGTTACCGAAATCGCGCCCGTCTGATAATTGATCGTCCCGATGATTCCTACGCCAGGCGGGACGGTGGCGATAGCCCCATTTTTGGCTGAATCTGAGCCAACGATGACTCCTGGGGGGTCCGTTACACCCACCGACCCAGGAAGCACAGGTCCGCCTTGCGATTGCCCGTTCCGAGCAAGCACTCCAGCGAATGTCTTGGTAACGCCGTCGCCAGTTCCAATCACGAGAGCCGGCTGAAGGATCGTCCCGATGTCATAGGCAGTGATCGTCAGGTTGGTTTTCTTGCCAAAGCGGTAAGGCTCGAGCCCTTCAGGGAAGGGCAACTGCGCGTTGCCGCAGAAGTTCGCAAACGCAACCGGATAATCCGAGAACTTGAATTGACTGCCCACGTCCTCGAGGAGCAAGGCGATCCCATCGGGGAAGTCTGCTCTGCCCATCATAAAGATCAGCTCCCATTCCCATTCGTTGGCGAGTTGCTTGGGAAAGCCAACCTGGCCGCCGCTGGGCACGGCGAAAGACCCTGCTGTGCCGCCGAACACGTAATGGAATGGCGCCGGGAAAGTGTTCTCTTGCGAGACCGCGCCTTGGCCGTTGCAGACCGGGCAAGTGATTGTCCGGCCAGTCGTCAAACTTCCCACTGCTCCCTCGCCCTGGCAGGCAGGGCAAGTTTGCGTACTACTCCCATTGCTCATAAGAACCTCTCTTCGTCGCCAATTGTGGGGGCACGGTGCGCCGTGCCCCTACGCGAATGAAACCACCCCAGCGGGAAACCCTTACTGCGCGGAACGGCCGAGAACACCAACCAGGTGGAAGTAGGCGTTGATCCCAAGCCCATGCGCGTCTGAGCCAAGCGTGGTATAGATCGGGAAAGCCCCGCTAGTCAGCGTCGGATCGAGTATCAGGGCGAAGAACTGGCCCTGGTCGATCGTGATTCCGGCATCCTGGATGAACTGATTGGTGGTGGGGTCAATCAAGCCATCGGCTAACAACGGGTAGTAATTGTCGTTGACCGGCCATCCAGTCGTACTCCCCGCGCCCGTGGAATACGTATTCGCAGGTGCGTACTGAACGAAAGCGGCAGAGGGTTGCGGGATCTGGATCAGTTGGCCCTCGAAATAGGGCTTCTTGGTGTCGCCAATCTGCAATTGGACGAAGGTGGAGAAATTCCAGTACACCAAGTCATCAGGATTGATGTCTTCGCGGACGTACCGTGCGAGACCACGGCACATGAAGCGCTGCGGATTCGCCAGCCCGCCAGAAGCGCCGGTGAGCAGGTTGGTGTGGAGGTCGGTCAGTTGGAATTGCGTTCCACCGATGGGCGTGTAGAATCCGTTTTGCCCCACCGAGAAAATCGCCTGCTTGGCGAGCTTGGTTGCTACCTCGACCTGGTAAAAGGTGTAGAGGTTTTGGCGGATGATGTCCAGGGTCAGCAGCGGTAGACCGCTCGGATCCTGAGTGCTTGCGGGCATGTTGGCCTGCAAGACGGGATTGCGGCGCCGGAGGTGAGGCCGGCCAAGTTCCGATTCGTCAACTTCGTGAAAGTTTCTTAGCATTGGTGTCCTCTCTCATTCCGGCGCTTGTCGCCGGAGACGGTGAATGTGAATTTACTGTAGGGGCGCTTCGCAAAGCGCCCCTACGATCTTGCCTAAAACCAATTACGCCGTTCGCCGGCGCATTTGCGCCCAGCCCATTCCGGCTTTCCTGGCGGCTGCGGGAGAGCCTGCCGTGTGGACTCCGGCAACCACTCCGGTGCCAGGCGCGGGCGCCATTACAGCTTGCTGCACGGGCGTTCCACGGAGGTCCACCAGGTCAGTTCCCGTGAATGTGGGGAGAGCCGTCCTGTTCTGCCGGTAGAATTGGCCCATGCCGCTCATAGGGGCTGAGAACTGGATGATTTGCTTGCCGGTGTAATCGTCAATGATGCGGCCCACCACAGCGACTCCACCGCCGATCAGCCAGCCGAGGGCGACATCGGGGAGCTTCAAGGCGGAAAGCGCCCAAGCGCCCAAAACCGCCGTGATGGCGTTCAATAGATACCCGAAGATCCCCACGTCGCTAGACGCCAGGAGGAGATTCGGAATCCAGACCGAGCCCACACCGCCCGCAGCTCCGCCAATCAGCAGAGCCGGGATTCTGCTCGCTTGCACGGGCAGGAGCGGATTGTGGCGGCGGTTATGCCGCCGTCTGTTCTTTGCCGTGTGATGCCGTCGCGGGTTGCTACTCCGCGCTTTCGCGTGATGCCTTTTTTTCGCTGCCATTTTGTTTTTCCTTTTCCGGTGTGGGTTCAGACCCGCGCCAGTGATTACCGCCTCGAGCGGATTTGGCTTGCGTCTTTTGGCCTTGTGCTGAGCTGAGGGACCACTCTTCTTTTTTTTCTTGCCTCTTGGGTTCCCTACTACATAAGCTTTCGCCATACGGCCTCCTTCAAAACTTTGCTTCGTGATCCTGGCCGAGCGCCGTTCGGCGCTAGCCTTCTTACACATGCGCGCCGATGATGAAGCGCCCGCCGATAAAGTGCCCTTCGCGCGCGCCAGGGTCGATCAAGAAACTCATGTGCCTTCCGTGGTGATCGGCGAGCACCTTGATCTTTGACCAAGAGCCAATGCCGAAAGGCTTGTAAATTATTTCGTTCACCGGCTCGATCAACAGGAAATTGGAATTCCTCAGCTTTTCGGTAGTGCGATCCCGATACCTTTGCTCGACGTCCACCGCAACCGGTCCGGTGGTGTCACGGACGTCGGGCGGATGAGGCACTGCCCCGAGAAAATGGCCATCTTCGCCATAAAGCACCAAGTCTTGCTGGTCGCTCGAGAGTCCCAGCCACGGACCCGGGCACATGCGGTCGCCTTGCCAGTCGAGCGCGTTGAATGCCGGCAAAAGTTTCCGATCCGTCACAACCGGGCGGTGCATTCCCAAGGGATCGAAAATAACCATCACCAGCCGGCCAAGGCGCTTCTGCTCTTTGCGCAACACGATATTCCGCTGGTGCTTGATACGCTCCTCCAAACTCAAAGACGGCGACTGAATCCCGAATGCCCGGCCTACCGTGTCGAGGATGCTTGTCATTGCCATGTCAATTGGGCCTTCCAGTTCCCCGCAAAAGTAGAATCCCTCCCACGGCGACTGCCGCGATCGCGAGGTATCCCATTTCAGTCAATCCCCCGGATGGAGAAGTCAGCCCAGCGGACGCCGCTTCGGATTCCAGTGTCGAGACAACCCCGCTTGCTGCCGGCGCCGCGGCTGCCGCGCTCCGGTTGCTGATAATGGCTTGCAAAATTTGATCGGTAAGCGTGTCCGCTTGACTGATCGAAGCGCAGTACCACGTGCCGGGACCGCACGCTTGCAACTCCCCTGAGCCCGTTCCGTGGCCAACGTAAAGCGCCCGCGCCGCGCTAAGAGACCAAGCTTGTGAGAGCGTGGCCGGCAGATCGGCCATCTCCGCGATCCCATTCTGAATGTCAGCATCGAATTGCTTGATGCTGTTCGCAACCTGCTGGGGATACTGAGAAGCTTGATCTTCGATCTGTTGGCCGGTGTTAATCATGCCCTGAAGAGCGGTTTGCGCCTCGGGGCCAGTAATCAGCCCCGCTTGCGCCACTCTAATAATGTTGTCGATGGTGGCATCCACGATCTGGTGAAGCTGAGCCGTCACCGTGCAAGGCGCTCCACAGCCCTTGCCGAGGAATTTCAGCAGGATGGCCACAGCCGCAACGCCGATTCCGATCAAAGGGATCGCTACAGCGGCAATGCCCGCCGCCGTGCTGCCCGCTCCGCCGACGATGGCCGCCGTGGCTAGGCCCGCAGAAGCCGCAGACCCGGCTGTACTCACAACGGCGGTGGGCATATTGGTGGCTTGGCCGAGCGGACGATGGAATCGGCGAGAAGTAAATCGGGGGCCTTCCGTTGTTGGGCCTTGGCCAAGTCCAAACCGCGCGTTTATGCGCAGTGAGGCCCCCGAACTTTTCATTCCAAATCTTGGCATCTGCATTTGTAAGAGCCGCAGACCTAAAGGACAGGTCTGCGCTACCCGTTCAATTCGTGATACCCGGCGCCTCGATCGAATAGTTCCCGCCTGCCAGGAAGAGGCGCTTTTGCAGCTTGTCGTAGAACACCAGCGGCGGGTCGCCGCCTTCTTCGCCAAGGATGTGTTGCCAGGCGATAGGTTTCTTGTCGATCTCAGGCTCGTCAGGAATCGACTTCGCGGCAAGATAAGTGAGCGCGACCAGCACGCCAAGCGCCACGCGGTCCTTGCTCGCGTCCACTTTGAAGCGGTCGAGCAACCCGCTCACATCCTGATTCCCGCCCAAAAAATAAATGCTGTTGCCGGAAGCGGCGCCCGCGACGATGACGCCGTCACCGTATTTCTTGAATGCGGTAGTCTCCGGGATCTTCTGGCCACCGGAGAAGTCAAGCACCACGTAGACAACCCCGAAATCCTCTGCAAGCTGCTGCCAAACGGCGCGCTGGCTCATGTCCGGCGAAGAATCGCGCAAACTTTTTTCTTCATCGGAGAGGTCGTTGGGATCGGCGATTCCCTCGAGGGCGTCACCGTAAGGCTGAATCACCAAGTCAACCAGCCAGCCCAAGTGCGCGAAGTCGTCGCGGCGGGCGTCAGGCTCGTCGAGCTCGGTCATTACCTTTGCCGGGTGGCCCTGGAAAGTTTCATAGAGCCGCTGGACCTCCGGGATCTCATCAAGGTTGCGGCGCGGGCGCTTGTTGCAGCGCTTTTTGCTCTTGTTGATGTGGAGCGCTCTCTTCACTTTCTCTTTCACCTTGGAGAGCGTTTTTCGCACGGAGCGTTTGTTGACCAGGTGAACGCGCTTTTTGTCGGCGTACTCTTCCGGGGTCATGTCGTCGATCTCGTCGGCCTTGTCGGAGTCGCCCACAACATCACGGAGAAACCGCACGGCCTTGGCCTGCATCTTCTCGAGCTGCTCGCGCGTCTTGGTTTTCTCCTTGGGATTCGAGCTGACCTGGAAAGGCGCACCAGCGAGTTCGCCAATCCCCTTCGAGATCCCGATCGCTGAAGGACTGCCAGGCTCTGGCACTCCCGCGTGGCCTACCGCGAGATCGTAAATCTCAATGCAGCCGGGCTCGGGATTTTTCTCGCGGTTAGGGTGA
>JBEKUR010000258.1:0-7932 GCA_049514855.1 Terriglobia bacterium | reverse complement strand
CGGGCAACGACTGGAATCTGGCCGCCGACCTCGCCATCGCGGCCGACCACGTGCGTTTTATCCAGGTCGGCACGCGCGTGGGTCTGGTGGAAGCGTGGGGGACAACCCAGTGGCTTCCCTTGGTGGTGGGCGAGCGGCGGGCGCGCGAAATGCTCCTGAAAGGCGAGGAGATCACTGCCGAGCAGGCCCTGAGTTGGGGCCTGGTGAACGAGGTGGTCCCCTACAAGCAACTGGACCGCGCCGTGCATGCGCTGGCGGCAAAGCTGGTCCAGAACCTGCCGGAGTGCGCGCGCTACACTCGCCAACAACTGGGCTTCTGGAAGGACTTGGCGTGGGCCATGACGGCCGGGCATGCGCGCGATTGGTTGACGGTCCACTCCACCGCGTGGGAGCCTTACGAGGGCGTCCAGGCTTTTATCGACAAGCGGCCGACGGATTACAAATCTATCCGCAGTCGCGCTGCCGCCGGAGGCTCCAGCGAATCCCTCTGGGGCACGCCCACAAAAAAGTGCGAGAACTGCGGCGCCAAAGGAATACCGGAAGGGTTTGATTATTGCGGGAAGTGCGGCAGTAAGTTGCAATGAACTCGGTACGACGGCCGGCGGCGAGGCGGGAACAATTAGCCCGCGGGCCGGTTAATGGAGGAGGACATCATGCCGGGCGAACCCCTCGACCCCACCACGCCCAAAGACCCTGGCGAAAAGAAGAAGAACCTCCAGTTCATCCGCTGGGACGATTCCGAACCGGCGGCACACCTCACCCTTTGCCGCCCCAAGCAGAACGTGATGAACCTCCAGATGCTGCAAGAGATGGCAGGGGTGATCGATAGCCTGCTCAACCGGAAAGAAGTGCGGCTGCTCATTCTGGATTCCGCCCCGGAGTGCGAAGGCTATTTCTCCATGGGTGTGGGGGCCGAGGGACACGCCTCGCCGATGGTTTTCCAGATGATGGATGCATTCCACAACGTCTTTCGAGCCATGAACCAGGCCTCCACGCCGGTGCTGGCCGTCGTCAATGGCGTAGCTTCCGGCGCGGGAGCAGAACTTGCCGCCTTTTGCGACTTGGTTATTGCCACCGAACACGCGCAATTCTGCCAGCCGGAGATCAGGCTGGGAGTGTTTGCTCCCCTTGGCGCCGTCATCTATCCGCGAGTCATCGGCCCCAGGCGCGCCATGGAATTCCTCCTGACCGGAGACCCGATCAATGCGCAGCAGGCGCTTGTGATGGGCCTCGTTAACCAGGTGGTGCCGCGCACGGCTCTCAAAGAAACCGTTGGCGCGCTGGCAAAACGCATCTGCAACCAGAGCGGGCCGGTCCTGAAACTTCTCCGGCAGGTCATCTTCCAGGGGACTTGGCGGCCCCTCAACGAGGCTTTGAAGAACGCCCAGGACATCTACCTCAACCAATTGTTTGAACTCGAAGATTCGCAGGAGGGACTGCGAGCACTGCTCGAGAGACGGAAACCGGTGTGGAAGAACAAGTGATTGGAGACTGGGGGCCCGGGGTCGGGGCTATGGGCGTTAGTTGAATTTCCCGCTCTCCCTTTTTGCTTGCGCGTCCGGCTGTGAGTTTGGCTCATCGTGAAGGAGTCGGTGAGTGTTGGGCATCATCGCATAGGGGAGAAAGCGCCCCAAAATGGGGCAAGTGGAGGCCTCCGATGGTTGTGGTTTTTAAGGAACGGAATGCAGGCAGGGTCACGATTCTGGAGTGCGTTGGACGCCAGACGGCAGGAGAGGGAAAGGAGGCGCTCAACGACCGCGTCCAGGCCCTTTTGGCGGAGGGCAGGATTCTCTTGCTGTTGGACCTTAGCCAAGTCAGTAGCATTTACAGCCAGGATATCAGCGTTCTCGTGCGAGGCTTCGTTTCAACCGGAAGGTGCGGCGGCAAGTTGAAACTGCTCAAGCTCTCGCCGCGGGTTCGCCAGGTTTTCGATGCCACGCGGCTGTTCAACGTGCTTGAGGCATTCGATGACGAATCGGCGGCGATCGCCAGCTTTGAGTGATCCCGCCATTTCAGGCCGCCTTCTCCTTACCCCATCGAAAGTGTGCGCTGTCGTCCCCTGGCGCTTCCTTGTATAGGGAGGGAACGGCCCCTCACGCCTACCTCCATGCTTCACGGCCAATGGATTTCGCCCGCCGCGCGGAACGGGAAAAGCGCCACAGCCTAGCCAGGCGAGAGCGAGTTCTTCAGCGGTCTCCTCAGGCCTAGAAAACGATTTTTATTCCACCCTGCCAGACGCGCGGCGTCACAAAGTGAGTGCCGCTAAATGTAGACAGGAAATTGTAGAGCGCATCCTTGTTCGTCAGGTTGATGACTGTGAATTGCAAATTCATCTTGTACCGGTCTGTGTGGAGAATGTTATCAATCCCGACCCCAAGGTCAAGGAGGTGACGCGGAGCGACGCGGGGAGGATTGGTATCGTCATTCTCGGTCCCAGGCGCGGGAATCCGCACACGTGTGGCACCCCACTGAGGGTAGGGCACGTTGCACGAAGTGATGGGATTGGTCAGAGTGGCAACGTTGCTGCCGCAATAAAACCCGATGGCGGCCTGTTGATCCCCATCCAGACTTAGAGCGCTTGCCAGGTCCGGGACCGATCCAGCGACCAAGCCGCTGTCATATCTCCAGGTGAACGCCACCCAGGGTCCACGCTTCAGAAACTGGTACTGAAGGTGAGTCGACTGCTGAAAGGCCTGATCGTGGTCGATTCGGAACACCTGTGTGTTGACGGGATTATTGAAGATCACGCCTCCATTCTCCGGGGGAAAGTAGCGGGCGCGGTTGTGCCCCATCACGGAGTAGGCGGTGAAGCCGTGAAATTTCGCGAGGTTGATTCGGGCTCCGATGCCGTCGAGCTTGGATTTATCCCAGCTTATAGGAAACGCCAGAGGGGTGCTGAAGAGCACATCAAAGTCATAGCCATTGAGCGTGTGCTTGTAATAATAATCGACATCCACCACCACCCACCGACCGATGGCCTGCTCAAACCCCGCGTTGTACTGATTTCGTCTCCCAGATTGCAAGGGCACGCCTGCATAGGCGCCGAAAAGGTTGGTGGCCAGACCGCCGGCCCCGGTGGCGCTCGATAAGACCAAGTTTTCATTATAGGGTGTCTCCAAGAACCGCCCGTAGGAGAAGCGCAATACCGTGTTTGTGGGCTTGATCGTATAAGCAACGCCCACGCGTGGCTCGAGTTGCACGGCGCGACTAATCCCGTCATACCAGTCGCGGCGCAGGCCGAGATTAAAGGTCCATTGGTGGAGCGTTATGGCGTCCTGCGCATAGAGAGCAGGTTCTTTGACGCTGGCGCGGCCATGAAATGCGAAAAGCTGGCCTCCGCGTGTCAAGTCATACGGAACCAGTCCCGGCAGCAGATTAGGGTTCGCCTGCAAGCCCAGGCCGGCGCATGCGCTGGGATCAGTAGGCGTGGGATTTGTGTCAGGACTCCCATCGGGATTCAAGCATACAGGATTGAAGGCGGGATCCGTGATGCCGAGGTTGAAGCCTTCCGTCAGAGCATTGTACTTGTATTCCACTCCGGCTTTGGCGTTATGGATTCCTTTCGAGTAGGAAAGATCAACCCGGGCTCCG
This sequence comes from Terriglobia bacterium, assembly GCA_049514855.1. Lineage (GTDB taxonomy): Bacteria > Acidobacteriota > Terriglobia > UBA7540 > UBA7540 > CAVROP01. The sequence goes on along the minus strand of JBEKUR010000258.1, from coordinate 4,341 downwards.
TAAACGCCCAGCCGGCGGTCTTGCACCAGAGTGGCCGGCAAGTCAGAAAAAGGACTGGGGCTCGGGTAGTACTGAACATGGTCGATTCGGATGTAGGGATTGAACGTGAGCAAGAGCGTTGAGCTGAACAGGTGCGTATATCCTGGCGCGATATTGACGGACCGGATTTGCTGGTGCTGGTCCTGGGTCACCGCCAGTTGGTCATAGGTATTGGGAATTTGAAACCAGGAACGGGACGCGGAGAGGTTCAGGTGCAGAGTATCGGCTTCCGTGGGGTTGAAGTCGATGCGGTCGAAGACGCTTTCGCCGTTGCCTTTGTCGTGGAATGCCTCGAACTCTGGAGGATCGAGGAAACGGCTGGAGTTTGTGAAGTACGCCGCCAGGAAGTTCCCCCACTTCCTTCCACCCGTCCCGAGGGTAAAGTCCGCCGTTGGGGTGCCGAACGATCCATATTGCGCAGAGAAGCTGCCGTGAGGTGCGGTATTGCCAAGTCCCGACCGGCTCACGGCGTTGATTACCAAGCTGTCCTTGTCGCCGTATTCCGCTTGAGGTGCTCCCGTTACGATCTCCAGCGACTGGATGGCATCAAGCGGGAGCTGGTTGGAAAAGACCTTGCTGTATTGGTCGGTGATGGGCTGGTTGTCGAGCGAAATCTGGGCCTGGGCGTGGTCGCCGGCAGGATGAAAGAAGCCATTGGCATCGGCCGCCACGGAAGGCGAAGAGTTGGTGATGATTTCACTTAAACCGATACTCTGGTTTTCAACCGGCAGTTTGTCAATCAGGTTCCGGTCAACATCGGTGTGGGCGGTGGGAGTTTGCTCAATGAGATCTGCCGCTTCGCCCTGGACCGTCACAATTGTGGTCGAGGTTGCGATCTGGAGGTTGACCTTCAGATCGACCGGCACTGACGTGCGCACATTAACGTCCCGCTCAAAACTCTGGAAGCCGTTTGCAGTTACGACAAGATGATAGGGATTAAACGGGATATCCGACAATGCGAAATTCCCGGTCGCATCCGCAACCGCGGTGCGCATATAACCGGACACCGGGTTGTGAATCTCAATCGTCGCCCCTTTGATGGCAGCCCCGGACGGATCTAACACCGTGCCTTGAATCGTGCCGGACGTCCCCAGGCTCTGCGCAAGGGTCGAAACTGGAAGGCCGAAAAGCGGGAATATTACCACAAGGAAGCCGACCGCCAGCCTGCGTGGAAAGGAGGGCTTCAACCGTTGGGTACTATCGGTATGAGAAATGCGAAACTGACTGCGACTGTGAAATAACGAGTGCATGAGTCTCTCCTAAGCGAAAGAATTTTGGCCGCATAGAGCGGCTGGAAGCTGTGAGGTCGCTTAGGAGCGAGGCGGGTCTCGCCCGGAAGGAGGTACCTGAAAGACAGAGGGGAAGTAAAGCGCCGGTGAGGAGGGGTTGCTTCGTTCCTCGGATAAATACAGGGTGCCGAGGCTCTGCGGCGCGGGATGTACAGACCCCTGGCGAGCGATCTGGCAAGCTGCGCACAAAGGGTTGTTGTCTGGGGTTGCTTGCGCTAGTCTAATGCCTTCGCGCGCTTGGCCTTGAATTCCAGACAGAGGATCATCGACGATGTGGCGGTGAAGTTCCCCGACAAAGAAGAGATGAGCCTGGACCAACACGGCTGCCCAGATCATCAACTCTCGCAGCAATTTAAGCCCTTTGCGCCTCATCTTCGGAAACAACTCACCTCGTCGTGCCTTTCTTATCTTCACTTGCTGAGAAGGAGCAGCTTAATCAAGAGGCGAACGGCACTGGCCTGGGGTACGTTCGCCGCCAACACTTCATCCTGGTATTATCCGATGCGCCCAACGTCTCATAAGTTGCAGAGAAACCTTGCAGTACCCGCGGACCGGAAAAATGGCCAAACTCCAGAGTAAAGTTCACGGGCGAACTGCGGCCACGCACCAACTCTTTTTCATTCTACCTTCAAGGGTGCGGCAACCGAGCCGATGCGTCCGCTAAGGTCGTCACGGACAACGAAACGGACTGTGTATTGCCCGGGAGCAAGATCCAGGGCGCCTCTGAAGGCAGCACCTTTCTCGCGAATCACCGACGCCTTCTCCGAGGTCAGATGAGCATCAAATTTTTGGCTTAGGGGATGATCCACCCCTTTGCCTTCAGGCGTTTTCGCCAGAGCTACGACTTCCAGCGCAAAATGGTTATTGTCGGCGTCGTTGATCAGCTCAGGATCTGGCGCCAGGTGCATCTCATAATTTACATGCTTCTTGCCCGGTCCCTTGCCGGGTTCGATGTTGTCCCAGCGCGCCACCAGCGCAAGCGATGTGTAATCCAAAGGCGACTGCAAAGCCGAGGCAATGTCATCGTTACGGCTGGTGTCGGGATCGATGGTGGCATTGGTCACAAAGAAGCCGCTGCGCGCACGCACTTCCACGTGATCGCGCTGCACTTTCACCGCGAGCTTGCGCCAGCCAGACTTGGTATTCGACCGATCAAGATAGTATCCAAGCATGTAGTATTGGGCAGAATCGCGAACCGCATCGCGAAAGCCCTTCACCAAATCGTTGGAGTTGTAATAGGCGCGGCCTCCGGTCATGGACGCAAAGGTCAGGAGGGTCGACTCGGTATCCATCTGTCTCCGGCTCATATTGCGCGCATAATTTATGCCCGGGTTGAACACGGAGGCGCTAGGCACGATCCCAACTTGCAGCCCTTTGACATCCAGTGGATAGAGTGCAATCTGTGCGGCGTTCAACAGTTGCCAGGTGTGTTCGTACATGGGCAGTACATCGCTAAGAGTATCGCGGCCGGGGGGAGCGAGCTGCATGGTGTTGTCGCTCACGCTGAAAGGGAATCCGCCGCCCGCCCAGATCAGCGACTTGCGCCCAGGGCATCCTGCCAATGCCTGAGATAACTGCTGCATTCCCTGCAAGGTGTAGGTGATGGCAAGGCGTTGCTCGAACGATTGAAAATTCAGTTCCATGTCTTCCATCATGGTCTGGATTCTGTCGGCTTCGCTCTGCACGACGCCGGGGTCGACACCCGCGCTGCCATCGGGGCTGGCAGTTCCGGTTATGGCCTCCACCTCTTCCTGGGTATCGACCATATGGAACGTGTCGCCATTCACCTTATGCAGTGCGGCTACCAGGACGCGAGGGTCGGTAGTGAAGTCATGGATCACGTGAACGCCGCTACGGGTGAGGGTGTAGAGGGCTGTCGGCTCGCGCTGATCCACCGATTGCGTAAGATACTTGAGCAATTCCTTGCGCGCGTTCGTCTGATCCAGAAAGGGCGTGTTGATGAAGTCGAGCACGATAACCGTAATGCGATTGGCGGACGGCTTGCCCGCCAGGGAATTGCTGAACTCATTCGGATTCTTGGGACGCGACAAACGGTGCGCGTCGCTGGTGATTTCTTCGAACGTGGCAATCTTTTGTTCGGCGCCGTTTTCCAGCACCTTGAAGTCTTCCTTCTTCAGTCCGCTGATGTGATTGCCGGACTTGTCAGTCACCAGCGTGGGGATCAGCACCAGTTCAGTGCGCGAGGTGAATTTGACTTCAGAATTGTTCTCTTTGTCTTTGGGTTCTGCAAGGACAAAAATGGAACAAGCCAAGACGGCGATTACGGTGACGTAGCAGGAAAGCTTACGGCCAATCGTCATTCGCATACTCCCCTCTGATTGCGAGTAAAGGATGCGGGTAAATCACGGCGCGGATTGAGTGCTGGAGACGAGAAACGCCGTAGGACTTGCATTATTTCACATAGGACCGGAAATCACCAGAAGTCGATAGATTCCCATTCGTCATTGTGGTAGGATGTGTGCGTTACTCTGCCTTGTTAAGACAACCCCCATAGAATCACTCTCTAGGGGGTCGTGCACTGATTGAACCGAAAGGAAAGTCATGTTATGTCGGGGCATTCTAAATGGGCGACAATTAAACACAAGAAAGGGGCCTTAGACGCGAAGCGCGGAAAGGCCTTTACAAAGATCATCAAGGAAATCACCATCGCCGCAAGGATAGCTGGTGGAGACCCGGATGCCAATCCTCGCCTGCGTACGGCCATCGTGGCCGCCAAGGCTGAGAACATGCCGGCGGATAACATCAAGCGCGCCATTCAGAAGGGGACGGGTGAACTTCCCGGCGCCGCGTACGAGGAAGTGGTCTACGAAGGTTACGGGCCTGGTGGTGTGGCGATGCTGTTGGAGGTGACGACGGATAACAAGAACCGAACCCTGTCCGAAATCCGTCACATTTTCTCCAAGCACGCCGGGAACCTGGGGGAGCACGGTTCCGTAGGCTGGATGTTTACCAAACGAGGCTACATTGTGGTGGAAAAGGGAAAGGCCAGCGA
>JBEKUR010000257.1:0-8157 GCA_049514855.1 Terriglobia bacterium | reverse complement strand
CGCCGGTGCTCAGAACCAGTTTCAGCGTGTATTTTCCCGGTGCAACATTGAAGGTGTGCTGATAATTGAATGGCCCTTTGGAAAACTCCTTCAGGTCTTTCTTTTCCACGTCCAGCTTCACCGTATCGCTGAATCGAGCGGCCACCGATCCGTCCTCGCGGTAGGCAATACCCAGCACTTGCACCTTGGAATGAAACTCCTTCTTCTCTTTTTCGAATTCGATCGCCGAAGCCGGGACCTGAAGCGAAATGTTCACCCGCGCCACGCCCGGCGAAGTGTAGAAGTAAGGCGTGCTGAGTGAAACAGGGACTTGTCCGGGCTGAGAACTTGCCGCCAGCGCTTCCAGGGTTTTCCCCTCGAGTTTTCCGGCCAGCAGGTCGGGAGCCTTCAAGTCGTAGTAACCATTACGGTGGCGAAGTTGCACTCCCTTGCGGGTCACGTTCACTGCGATCTTGTGGTAACTCCCGTCGTGCGCTTGGCTGGGTGGGACATAACCCAGAATGTAGTACTGGTCCAATTCGTTGGCGATCTTATTCAAGCCGGCAAGGAAATCGTTGGTATTGAATATGGTAAAGCCGCCTGTCCCTCGAGCCAACGCGTCGAGAACCTGCTGGCTGGCGGGAACGCTCTGATCAATCAAGGCCCGGAGGCGGTTCTGCGGGCAAAGAGGATTCGATAGGGCGACCATCGAGTTGTCACACTGAGAAGTGCCGCTGGGATAATTCGAGTAAGAAGCTCCCGAGCCACCGCGATTGCCGGATCCGCCAGTGCCTCCTCCGCCGCCACCCTTCGTGCCGCCTCCACCTCCGCCTGTCCCACCTCCACCACCTCCTCCTTTCCCACCACCGCCTCCGCCTGTCCCACCTCCACCACCACCTCCACCGCCACCTCCACCTCCACCACCATGTCCACCGCCTCCACCACCGCCTCCTCCTCCGCCTCCTCCGGTCCCACCACCGCCACCGCCCCCACCCACGGGACGCTGGAGCCAGGGGTCGGGCGAACCCGCTAAGGAAGCGAGCAATCCTGGTTCGTGCGGGAATGGCGAATCGAGGAGAAACGCACCTGGCCGCAGCGCTGGCAGGGACGGGGCTAGTGCCTTCAAGCCTCGCACGTCCACCGGGTAGATCGCCACATTGGCTCGACTAGCAGCATCGATGGTGGCATCGAGCTCGGATTGGCGTTCCGGGGTGAGTGGAAAGCCTGCGGAGAAAAGAATCAACGTCTTGCGGCCAGGGACGGCCCGCAGGGTTTTCGCCAGGTTGCGGATGGCCAGAAGGAACGATCGGGCGCCGAAGTCGGCTTCATTCAGGGAAAGCTGTCCCATAGACGCCATTAGGGCAGACGGCGCCCCCGTGGACGCAATATCGACCGTCGGCATGGAGATGTTCGGAGAAACCGCAGAGTATTTCACCCCAGCCGTCGCGCGCCTCAGCTTCTCTCCCTCCGCGGTGAAATTCTGGACCACTTGGGTTGTCCCTCCAAAGTCCACCACCGCCATCAAGCGTTCCGGCGACGCAGTCTTCTCCACAAACTGGTTTGCGGCCCGCCGTGCCAGCATTTGGTCTGCGGCGGTCATGGTGGAGTCATCGAAAAAGAGCACGATATAGCGAGGCTGGCTCGGCCCTTTAGGACCCCGACCCTCCTCGGGGCGCGAAAAGCTGGCAATCACTTGGGGCTGATTATCCTCCAGGACCTCGAATTCCTTCACATCCAGATCTTTGATGTATGCCCCTTTCTTGTCAGTGGCAATGACGTCCAGCAGAACAAGATTCGCTTCGGCTCTTATGATTTGAGGGGAAGTGGCGGCCATCTGGGGAGGAGCATTCGGCGCTCCCCCGCTCTGGGCAAGAGTGAGAACCAGCCGCGCTCCCAGAATTCCGATAGCAGCCGGTAGGAGAATATACAAACCAAAGTTGTTTCTTCGACGCATACATCACCTCCTAATAAGGTATCTCCACCGTACGGTTCAGCCCCGATAATTGGCCGGCCTCGGAGTCCCGGACAATCTGGCGAACCAGGTACGTCCCGGGCTTCAAGTCGAATTCCATCTTCAGGGTTATTCCGGTTTGCGTCAACCTCGCCAGTGTAGCATCGCGAAGTCGAAACACTACCACTTTCTCTTTTCCCATCACGTACTTTCCATCCCGGTCGAACAGGACGGTTAAAAAGGTGAGGTTGTTCAGATGACGATCCTGTTCCTGGCGGAAACGCACGGAACTCAAATCCAAATGGGTAAGTACAGCAAGCCGCGCGTCGGCTTCGTTGAGCTTATAGAACTGCGTATGCACATCGACCGGGAGTTCCTCCAATTCGTCTTGGGAGTACACTGCCTGTTCGATTTCTTCCTTGGCCCTGGTGGCCACATCCACCGATGCTTTGGGCGCAAAATAGCCACGTCGCGCCTGAATCGTGAAGCCGGCGGGGTTCACCAGGCTGACCTTCAGCTTGTGGAATCGGCCATCAAACTTGAGGTTGCGGGGAGAAAAGGCCAGAACGTAATAAACGTCCGAAAGTGTCCCCACCTGTCGGAAGCCCTTGTCCAAATCGTTGCTATTGTGGAAGAACTGGCCGCCCGTATCCCCCGCAAAATCGTAAAGAACCTCCTCGGCCAGGGAGAGTCCCTGCTCGATGATCTGTTCTTTCCTCACCATCAAATCCGGACGGCTAGGGATAAAAATATTTCGGCTGCTGGCATCACCGCCGGGAATGATGACATACAGGCCCCTGGGGTCCAGGGCGCTGATGACCACGCCAGAGCGCAGCGCTCGGTCCGCGATCTCCGCGATCTGGGACTCCAGATTGTAGAGGAGAAAACCGGGCGAAAGGAAAATGACGCTGTGTTGCCCGGGCAGCAGCGCGGTGCGGCGAATGACTTGTTCAAGGCCTCGCAACACCATCTCGGACTGCGTCTCCCAAACGTTAAACACCCGCGTTGCCTCCCCCTCCACCATGTTTGCCGCTTGGCTGCTACACATTTGCATCGCCAAGCTGTTGCCGCTTATGCAATTGCACTGGATAAGCTCTTGTGTCGCAATATCAATGGCGGAGAAGTCATGCTGTTGCACGATTAAGTAAGCCTGATAATCACCAATATCAGGACAGGATTTCGTATCTGTTGAGATCATGGGCCTCGGGCGGAGCTTGAAAAGGGCTTCGTGGAGCTTGCTGCGGTCGTCCGTGAAGTCCAGGTTGCCCTGGCCTGAGGAGGTGAAGATGCCTGCCCTGTCCGCAGCAGTAAGCTTGGCGGCCAGATACCGGTCGGCGGCATCGCGGGCGTGGACGATATCTTCAAACGTCATTTGGATATCATCGAAGTAAAGCGCCTGGAAGTTCCGCGCCGTCGTATTCGCCGCTCCCGCCTGTGGAGCGGCTTCCTCATCTGACTCTTTGCCGGGGGTGGGGCGCGCCAGGGCCGAGGTGTGGCTGGAAGATTCGACGGCGAACTGGTCAATCTCCTGCGGCTTGCCGTTGTCGAATAATCGAAAGTCTTCTTTGCGCAGGCGGGGTACGGGACGACCATTCGAGTCGCGCACGATCGCACGCACCAACACCATGTTGCGCTGCACTTGCACCTTGAACGAGGATTGAACATCCTGGGTGGCAATTTCCTGTTCACCCGAGCCCTGGCCGGCAGCAGCCGGCACGCCACTGAAAACCCCCGCCGCCAGTAGGCCCACAATTAGCAGCAGTGAGGTAACCCCCATCCCGCCCCGCCAGATGGGTTCGCAGGCACGCAGGAAAGCTGGCCCGAAAGGAGTCGGGCCAGGCCCGCGGTAGCGCCGCTCGAAAGCGAAGCTCATTTTCGTCTCGTAATTCGCAGACCAACCAAGCTAAGTATCCGGCGGGCACGCAGCAAAGTCAAGCCAAGTCCCGGTGCGGCCTGCATGGAGAAACCAGAAACTGGAAAATGGAAACTGGAAATTGGAAACTGGCAGCCTTGTTTTCTAATTTCTGATTTCTAGTTCCTCGTTTCTGGATCCATGCCATAGAGCAGAAACTAGAAATTAGAAACTGGCTGCCCCAATTTCCAGTTTCCATTTTCCAATTTCCATTTTCCAATTTCCAGTTTCTAGTTTCACTCAACGCCCCGCGACTGGCGGAATCTTGGCCATATATTTCGCTTTGATTAGCTTTTTTTGCCTGCCAAATCCAGGAAAGGGCGCTTGTATCTACCTGATCCATGTCCGCGATTCGCGCGCTTTTCGACCATAGGCTGTGAGATAATCCGTGAGCGCCGACTTTTGCGCGCTGTAACCTATTGGATAACCGTATGCCCCATGGCGCTCTTCTTAATCGCTTCACAGCTTTAGAGCGGCATGTAAGCGCCACCCGGGACGGGCAAAACTCAGGGAGGGAAAATGCGCAATATTCTCAAACCGAAGACACTTCTTCCGATGTGTCTGATCGTTCTCGTGGCAGGGCTCACACCGGCCGTGGCTCAGACCACCCCACAAGCTGCCCTGCCCTCCGTGGACCAGATTCTCGATAAGTACGTCAAAGCCATAGGAGGCAAAGCCGCCATCGAGAAGCTAACCAGCCGGGTTTCCAAAGGCACCTTCGAGATGGATCAGATGCCCGGACCGGCGGCCGAGGAAATCGATGCGAAGGCTCCCAACAAGCAGTACATGGTCACCGACGCTCCCAGTTTTGGTCAGGCCAAGCGGGGTTTCAATGGCACCGTGGGCTGGCAGGACAACCCGCAAACCGGCCTGCAAGATATTACCGGACCTGAACTGGCGGCGATGAAGCGCGACGCCGACTTCTATGGGGCGATCAAGCTCAAAGAGCTTTACCCCAAAATGACGGTTAAAGGGAAGGAAAGCGCTAATGGCCACGACGCTTACGTGATCGAAGCGACTCCCCCGGATGGGGCCGCGGAGACGATGTGTTTCGACGCCGACTCGGGATTGCTGGTGCGCACACAAAGGGAAGGCGAAGGGCCCAACGGCAAGATCACATTCGGCATAACCTTCGACGACTACCGCGAGGTTGATGGTATCAAACTACCCTTCGTCATGCACTTTTCGCTGGGGGACTTCGCCTTCGTCATCAAGCTGAGCGAGGTGAAACATAACGTGCCCATCGATGACGCCAAGTTTGACAAGCCCGCATCGCACTAGTGCCGTTGCCCACGGCTACTCATTTTCAACCCCGGTCAACGCTTGATTTGCGTCCGCAGGCAGCCTAAAATGTCTCTCAACAAGGATGCTGCCCTTGCGCCGCAACGGGCTTTTGTGGGCGACCTGAATTGACCTCGCGTCCTTGCCAAACAGGCTCGGACCATGCAGCGCGCCTCTTCTCAATCAGGGAGCCTCCGCGACAACGACTGCGTTGCCATCGTGGGTGGTGGACCCGCCGGTTCGTTCTTCGCCATCCATCTTCTTCGGGAAGCCAAACGTCTGAATCGACACCTCGATGTGGTCATCGTCGAGAAGCGTGGTCTGACGGACTTGGGCACCGACGGCTTTCAGTGCTGGGGATGCAATTTCTGCGCGGGCGGTATCTCCCCGAGGTTGAATGAGGTACTCGAGGAGCACGGTCTGGTGGTTCCGGAGGAGATCATCCAAGGGCGCATCGACTACATCTGGATAAAGGGCCAGTGGAAGAACTTCCGGCTTCGAGTTCCCAAAGGCATGCGGATGTACTCAGTATTCAGGGGCTCGTTACCCAGCCGACGGAGCGGCCGACCCGGAGGGTTCGATGCGTTTCTGCTGGGTGAGGCGGTCAAAAAAGGCGCGCGCGTCTGGTATGGCAAAGTTGAGTCCATTGATTATGCCGCGTCTGGGATGCCCCGCTTGACGGTGCGAACACAATCCGGAGAGAGGATCTCGCTCGAGGCCGGCTTCGTGACCATCGCTACGGGGATCAATGCACACGGAGGCCGCGACTATCGCGACGATGCCCTGATCGCCTCGCTTCAGCGTTTGAATCCGGGGTTCGTTCCCGGCAAGTCCCGCAAGGCCTTCATCTTCGAGCTGGAGGTGGGCGAGGACTATCTGGCGCGCCATATGTACCGCGAGATCTACTTCATCGAGTACGCCTCGAAGCACCTCGCCCTCGAGCATACCGCGCTCGTTCCCAAGGGCAGGTTCTTGACCGTCGCCATGATCGGCAAGTCAATCGACGAGGCAGTCTTGGCAGGCGACAGTCAGCAGATCGTCCACGATTTTCTGACCCTGCCTCAGATCGAGCGGATCTTGCCAGGCATCGAGGCAGCGCCCATCGCCTGTGCCTGTGCTCCCAGAATGACCGTGACCACCGCCAAGTGCCCCTTCGGCGACCGGTTTGCCATCATCGGCGACGCGGTCGGATCGCGGTTAAACAAAGACGGCCTGTTCTCGGCCCACGTGACGGCGAGCCGGCTGGCGCAGACCGTGCTCCAGGACGGAATCGACAAGCAGACTCTTGCTAAAGGATACGGGAAGGCCATCAAGTGGCTGGCCGCAGACAACCGCTTCGGACGGATAGTGTTTGGCGTGAGCCGAGTGGCGTTTACCCGGCCAGTGCTCAGCCGCATTACGTACCAGGCGTTTGCCACCGAGTGCAAGGTGCGAGACGAGCGCAGCCGGCCTTTGAGCGTGGTGCTGTGGAAGATCGCCAGCGGTACGGCCGACTATCGGGAAGTGTTATGGGAGATGTGCGGCTACGGCGTGCTGCGCTCCGTTCTCGCAGGTGCGGCGGTCACGCTAAGGAACGTGGCGTTCGAGGCACTCTTGGGTCTGAAATGGGGGGAGTACGGACGCTACCCGACGGTGGTGCTCAAGGAGAAGCGGGAAGCGCTCAAGGAAGTCCTGGCCTCGAGCCTGGGAATGGAGCTTGACGAGTCGCCTGACTTCGAACGGATGTATGCGATCAAGATCCGTGGCTCCGAGGAAGAGATCATGCAGGAGCTGGCCAAGTTCGGCCAACCCAATGCGAGGTTCCTCAAGTTGCGATGGGTCGAAGTTCGACAGATCCAAGGGGCGCCGAACCAAGTCGGATCGGTGATTCGATACAGGATACCGTCCCTCGGGTTGGGCGCGGAACTGCGGCTGAGCAAAAGAGTCGGCTTCGAGACCTTGCTGTATCAGCTCGAGGAGCGGCTGGCGGACCACGGGAAACTCATCTTCAACCTCGCGCCGACCAAGGACGGAAACAGCCGCCTGTCCGTTTACGCGGCCTTTGACTACAAGAGAGGCAAGGGCTTCGCAAGTCGGGTTCTATGGGGCGGTATCAGGGCGCTGTTTCCAGAATTCCTGCATGACGTGGCGTGGAACCATGCCCTGTGCACCATCAAGGAGGAGGTCGAGCAGAAGCGCGACTATACGCCCAGACGCTAGCCGGCCTCTCGAAGCCCACTCCATGGTAGTGTGGGTGTCGCAAGGCGCAACTTCGGCTGCCCGCAGACTCTCCATGCTCGGGTGCTCAGCCGCCGGGTAGTGTCCCAATTCCGCAGTAGGGCCACCTTCTCTCCCGCCACGGCGGGACAATGAAAATCTGGTCTTCGGTTGCGGCCGAAGGGCGCGCTGCGTAGTTCGTCTCGCCCTGCGGGAGGTGGGCAAGGTGTCGGAATCATCGATTGGAAAGGCGGAAGTTTAGGCCTGCGGAAGCCTCAGGAGAGGTAAAGCAGGTGGCTTGCGTGCTCGCTGAGGCGCTCAACAGTCAAAGCCCGACCGGACGATTGCATTCAGAGACGGTGGGGTGTAAATTATCGGTCCGGCGAAAACTGAAAACGGAAATTCCGGTTGACACCTCAACATCGCGAAGGAGGATGAAATGATCAGCTTGAAACTCGACCGACGCGAATTCCTGCTGTCGGCTTCGCTCCTCTCGGCGGGCGCCTTGGCCGCAGGGCAGGGCAACCAGGACTTCAGTAAAGTCCAGATCAAAGTCACGCGTGTATCCGGTAGCGTTTACATGCTGCAAGGCGAGGGCGGCAACATCGCGGCGTCCGTGGGTGACGACGGGATCGCCATCGTGGACGACCAGTTCGCTCCCTTGGCCGAAAAGATTCGCGCCGCCCTGAAAGACATCACGGGCACAGACAAGCCGGTACGTTTCGTCATCAACACGCACTATCACGGCGACCATACAGGCGGGAATCCGAATTTTAGCGCGACCTCGACGATCATCGCCCAGGACAACGTGCGCAAGCGCTTGGCGGCGGGTGGCCCG
>JBEKUR010000256.1:0-8158 GCA_049514855.1 Terriglobia bacterium | reverse complement strand
GAAACCTGGACTCCAAGAACGGGGAGGCGGTGATGGACCTGCTGCGCGAACTCCACCGTGAAGGCGCCACCATCTGCATGGTCACTCACGATCCGCGCTACGCCGAGTTCGCCGACCGCACGGTTCACCTGTTCGATGGCCAGATCGTGGAAGAGACCAGTAGTGATTGACTCATTGAGTCATTGAGTCATTGAAACATTGAAGAGCCGAGGCAGGTTCGTTTTCGCAATGGATCAATGCTAATGAAACACTCAGCTATCAGCCCTCAGCGGTCAGCAGGCATCCAGTCGTCACCGTCGTTTGCTGAGAGCTGAAAGCTGACGGCTGACAGCTTACGTCGCGGCGAGGACTTCCAGCAGCCGCACCATCGCCAGCGTGTCCTGTCTACAGTAGGTCAACAGTGCCTCGTGTAGCCTCTTCCTTTCTGCGCTGTCGACCTCACCGTGAATCATCTTCTCCCAGGCGGGCCCAGCATCGCTGCCCTCGGCCACCTCCATCCCGTCGTAAGACATTTCCGGGACCAGGGCAGGAAGAACACTCTTGAGCGAAAACGAACCGCGGAAGGCGGAGTGATAGACATGGGCCCGCATGACCGGCAGCAGATCCCACAGCCGTTTTTGGATGTTTGTGATCTCGTCTCTGTAGTTCGGAAACCATTGCGCCAGGCTCTCCAGGCACCCCGACTCAAAGCCGCTGTTGTACGCGACGACGCTCCCCTTCTTTCCAAGAACTGGGCAGAGGGAATTCACGAACTCCAGCCGAGGGTCATTGGCATCGTCGGCCAAGAATTCATAGTGCTCAAGATCAGCCCCCGGCTTTCGCTGGAGGTGTACCGACCACTGGAAAGGGATTTGATCGTATGGGCTTATGCCTGCATATCTGGGGAGCGCGACCCCAAGTGTTTCAAAGTCCATGAAGTAGAGAGGATAACGAAGCCCAGCAAGAGCTTCCTTGAGCCCCTTACCAAACCACGGCCTTCCGGCCTTCGCGCACTCCCATGCCCGCTTCTGCCGGTCGGTCAATGGGAAGTCCTTCGGGATGTCACCGATCGACTCAATCCCCAGAGCCACCAGCTTCTCCAGTTTCGCTGCCGATATGCCAGGGAGGTTCTCAATGTGGTTCATAGGCAGGGGCTTGTTGCAGTGGTCATAGAATTCACAAGTGAAAGGACTTGAACACTGTCTTCCCGGCTCGATATCCGGCGGCTGCGCCTCCGCCAGCATCCTCCGCTGCTCGCGGATCAGCTCTCGCACGTCCTTCGTCAGCGCCGCAATTTCGTCGCTCAGGTCGCGAATTCGGAACAGCTTTTCCAGTTCGTACTGCTTCCCATCGTAGACGTACTCGCGGTTGAGGTGCATCAGGCAAGGAACGACCTTGAGCCCGCAACCTTCCAGCACGAGTCGTTGGATGGCCACGTCGTAAACGTAGCGCTCCTTGACATCCGTCGCTGACTTCACCTCAATCAGCCGCCACTTGCCCTTGGCGTGCCGCTCCAGGATGTCGGCCCTTACCAGGACGTGGTCGTGCTGAAAGGTCGCCTCAAACAGCGCTGGAACGTGGCCCTTTGCCACCACCTGCGCGGTCAGCTCCAGGGCTTTGTCTAATTCTTCATGCCCGGCCTCGATCCGCACTCCGCCAGGGAACATCTTCTGCGCCAGCAGGCCTACTTCTTGGCCTTGCTCTATAACAGCCAGAGATGCTTCATCAAGCTCGCCCGCCAAATCCGGTTCGTGAACCTGGAGGTACAGGCGCTTGAGGCATTGCAGACCGGCCATGAACCTGGACTTAGAAAGATTCATATTGCGGGATTCGCCACTCGCCATCTTAACTCTCCTCGCCACCATGCGCGAGATTCCTTTTGAAGATGGTGTCATAGGCCTAAAGCATATGAGCAGGGTATGTCAGGTGAGGTCGCGGGTCAATTTGATGTAGAGGCGGCTTTACGCCGCCATTTGGCGAGGTAAACTCGCCGCTACAGCCTTAAATTGACCCACTACCGTCAGGTGAGGTCGCGGCCCGGTGGCGGTGTCATTTGCGAGACACGGGCGCTCCAGGCCGCAGTCATTCCCGCGGAAGCGGGAATCCACTCCGCAAACCTTCGGAAATGCGCTGTCCACGGACTGGATTCCCGCTTTCGCGGGAATGACTGGCGTTTCGTAAAGGATGATATTCCGAATGACACCACTAACCTGGCCAGCGCGTCGAGCGCTCGCCAAGATCGGTATCGACGCCGACGCGACCTAGGTTGAGTTGCAGGGCCGCGTCACTTGAGACTGACTGCCGGCTCTCCCATGTGCCAAGGAGTGCGTCATGCGAAGCCAGAGTAACTCCCCGCAAGCGCCAACCGCACCCGCCGTCGGGGCTGCCCGCACCGCTGGACGGAAAACGGTCATACATGGGAATAAGGTACGGCCAAAAAAACAAGAACTCCCGCCAGATAAGGTAAAATGGGCCCAGCCCGCACAGCGGGCGTCATCCCTTAGCCCATAGCGTCAGCTATGGGGATGAGGGACGGCCAAGAAACCGTAAGCCCCGCGAGGGGCGACACCAATCGGATCTAAGAGGAACGAATGCCACACACATACAGCAGCTTGATCGTTCACGCCATTTTCAGCACCAAAGACCGCCGGCCCCTCTTAACGACCACAATCAAGGGAGAATTGTTTGCCTATATGGGAGGGATCATCAGGCGGCTTCAAGGGCAATCAATACTTGTAAACGGCCCGAAAGACCATGTTCATTTGTTATTCGTG
This sequence comes from Terriglobia bacterium, assembly GCA_049514855.1. Classification (GTDB taxonomy): domain Bacteria; phylum Acidobacteriota; class Terriglobia; order UBA7540; family UBA7540; genus CAVROP01. The sequence continues at coordinate 5,405 of JBEKUR010000256.1, read as the reverse complement.
CTTCCTGCCGCCCTTTCGCTCTCCGAAATGATGGAAAAGGTGAAAGCCAATTCTTCAAAGTGGGCGAATGAACGCTCGCCCGCGATCGCCTTTGGCTGGCAGATCGGGTACGCCGGCTTCAGCGTCAGCCCCTCGAAGATAGAGGAAGTAAGGAATTACATTTTCAACCAGGAAGCGCATCATCGCAAGCTGACTTTCGAAGAAGAGGTTGCCGCCTTGCTCAAGAGGCACGGGGTGAAATTCGACAAGGATAATCTCTAATGATGTCGCCCGCTGAAGCGGGCTGAAACGCGCTTGTTGGGCACTCGGTCCCATGGCTCACACCATGGGCTAAATGATGTCGCCCGCCTAGGCGGGCTGAAACGCGCTTGTTGGGCATTCGGTCCCATGGCTCACGCCATGGGCTAAATGATGTCGCCCGCCTAGGCGGGCTTCGGATGAGGCCGAAGCCCTTAGGTTAAAGCCTATCGGGGCTTGCCCCGGCCCCGTCGGTCTGCGCTTTTTGGCTCCACGTGGAAGGGGGGACTGGAATTGGCGATTTTCGACTGCCGATTTTCCCGCCCTGGCGGGCTGATGGACATTGGAAGGAGTCGCCACACCACTTTTTCAATCGACAATCGTCAATCGACAATCGACAGCGCCCAGGTCCTCTGAAGCAACGGCCGTCTTTTGCGCAAGCATTGCATCCAATGTATTAGAGGAGGGCATCAGGCCCTGAGGAGCGGCTATGAGAATTTGCTCAGTTCGATTGGCGGTAGGTGTTTTGGTGGCAGGTCTCGTGGGCGTGCTTGCTACACTCGGCGCTGGGGGACCGGGCCCCGTGCCTGCGAACATGGCGCAGGTCACCGTGACCGTCCACACCCGCCAGCCCGGCGCCTATCCCGTCGTCAGCCCTGACGACGTCAGGGTTTATGAAGACAACAAGAGCCGGCCGGTAGTTTCGTGGGTTGCCGCAGAAGCGCATTCGGGCCCGCTGGACCTGACCATCCTCGTGGATGATTCGATCGGGGCTAATGTGAGCTTGCAGTTTAAGAATCTGGCGGATTTCTTCCAAACCTTGCCCGCCGGCACAAGGATACGGCTTGCCTACGCATCTAACGGGGGAAATAGAGTAGTTCAGGATTTCACCAGTGACTACCGGCTGGCAGTGAAAGCCCTGCGCCTTCCCGTGGGCTCCACGACGGCCGGGGGCAGCATCTACGAATCGGTGGCGGACCTGCTCAAGAATTGGCCCCGGGACGGCAATCGCCGCGGGCTATTGGTGATCAGCGATGGCATCGATATCAATCAGGGATTCGAAGAGTCGCAGCCCACCCTGAACACGGAGTTGCAGCGTGCGATCGACTTGGCACAAAGCACCGGCGTTCCCATCTACACGATTTTTGCTCGAGGGGCTCGCTCTCTAGAACGGGAATCGTCCCTTCTCAATAACGGGCAAGGCTGCTTGTCGCGTTTGACCTCTGAAACCGGCGGTCAATCCTACTTCCAGGGAACGCGCACACCGCTGGCTTTCGCGCCTTTTTTGAAGCAATTTGCGAACAACCTGCACAACCAATATGTGCTAACCTTCCAGACGTTACCAGCCCCCAAGGCGGGCTACCACCGCCTGCGCGTTACCACCGAAATTCCTGGCGTCCACCTGTTCGCGCCCGCCCGCGTTTTCATTGCGCACGCCGAGTAGCAGGGGCAGGCAATTTGTTCGCAGGGAGGCCGCACTCTTCTGAGCATGTGAAGCTGTGCGGTGAACTCCAATTTAGGAGGACACACCCCTGCGAGTTACTGCACGTTTCACCAGGAATGCTCTTTTATCCGGCGCGGCTATGGCCCTGTGCCTGCCAGGGCCGAAACGGACTCCGTGTCTCTTGACAAACGGGAAGAGATAGGCTAGCATGCTATGTGGAGTTGGGCAGGATTTTGGATTCAGGATTCGGGAGCAAGGAGACGGAAGAGCCGTTGCGGGGGGGGGGATTGTGATACCATTTCTACGTCAACTGTAGAGCTTTAATCCAGTCGAAACAAGTGAGTGATTTAACTACTTCCGGCTGGCTGTCCAAGTCCTTCAAGCCTTGGCAGAGGCAGTCCACCACGGCGCGCAGCGAAGGGAAGACGCGGTTGCCAAAACAGTTTTCGCGCAGGTGATCCCAAAGATGCTCAACCGGATTCAGTTCCGGACTATAAGGGGGCAGGGGGAGCAACCGCAAGGTAGGAGGAACACGCAGGGCCACAGCTCGGTGCCAGCCCGCCCGTCAAGCAGCATCAGGCAGTGTATTCGCCGGGGAAATCAGCCGAGGTTTGTGCCAGGAACACCGACATCGCCTCGGCATCCACCCAGGGCAGCACGAGCGCAGAAAACTTGCCGTCCTGAGGACTGACCGCCGCCAGTCCGTAGACATATTCCCGGATCACTTGTTGTCCTACCACGGGCCGCGCCGGCCAGGGAGCCCAACAACGCCGAGGGTCGCTCAGACGCCCGAAACGCGCCTCGTCTTGGAATAAAAGCCGCGCCGGCATGCCCGGCGGGCGTTCCCCTAACGCTTCCTGGAGGAACTGGGGGAGTTTTTTTTGAACTCCTCTTGCCGCTGGCGGTCGGCCTTGACGTGCCGGGGACGGGGTCCGGGCTTTCGCCAACGGTGCCGGTGGAGCAAGCGGTACACATAGGCCAGGGAAACCTTTTTGCCCGTAGCTTGGCAGAGTTGCTGGTGCATCTGCGCTGCCGTGAGGATTTGCCCTTTCTGAGCACGTTCCTCCAGGCCAGCCAGAAAGGCCTCTTCCTGCTCCCAAGAAAGAAAGGGCCAGCGGCGTCCGCCTCGCCCGCCTCGCTCCAAACCCTCCGGCCCCCGCTGATTGTATTGTCCGACCCACAGCCACACCGCCTGTTTGGAAACGCCGAGTAGCGTGGCAACGTGATGAGCCGGATAGGAACCGATGAAGGTGAGCCAAATCGCCAAGCGTTTTTGGTATTCGTCGCAGCTGCTTGCTTCCCGAATCCAGGTCTGCAAGTCCTCGGCCGACAGCCAAGGCTTGATCGATGCCGGTCTTCGCATCCGTTTTGCACCCCGGTCGGATCATAGTATACTCTATGTTTGACGTCAAGGTCGTATCAGAGCCGAGTTCCAGTGCGGAGGACAGCGGCGAATCCTGATTACGGTGTAGCGATCGAATGCCAGCTTGCTGGAATTCCCTCCAGCCATATACGGTCGCTTTGTTACTACAAGCCGTGGCGCTCGGATCTTATTGTCTATCGTCAAGATGGACACCTCAAGCCGCTTGCTCCGGCTTCCCCATGTGTACGAGGATACGATGCTTGACCAGGCCCCGATCCAATGGGATCACGCCATCCCGCATGCGCCGCCCATCCATCTCCACCCACGACACACCTCGCTCGCATCCTTCCGGATTCTCGACCTGGATCTCGTAGATTGCTTCACCGTGACGATAGCGCAGGCGGAAGCTCCCCCACCATCCGGGGATGACCGGATCCAACTGCATGTGATCCACTCGCACCTTCAGGCCCAGGATCTCTTCAACCCAGGCGCGGTACATCCACGCCGCCGAACCCGTATACCAAGACCAACCACCCTGACCGATCCGCCCGGGCAAGCGGTACACGTCAGCTGCGACCACGTAGGGGTCAAGCCCATAGCGCCACACTGTTTCCGAATCACGCGCGCGCTCAATGGGGTTGAGCATGCGCAGCATTTTTGCCGCCCGCGTACCATCCCCTCGACGTGCCAAGGCCATGGCGAACCACAGGGCGGCGTGAGTGTACTGGCCTCCGTTCTCCCTTACCCCCGGAGGGTAGCTCTTGATGTATCCGGGTGACGGCTTCGATTTGTCAAAGGGAGGTGTTAAGATCAGCACCAGACCTTCATCCTCGCGAACGAGATGTTTCCACGCTGATTCTAAAGCCTTATCCGCGCGATCTGTGTGGGCGGCGCCACTCAGCCAAACCCAGGATTGGGGCAAGGAATCAATCTTCGCCTCTTCATTCGCCGAAGAACCAAGCGGCGTGCCATCGTCGAAGAACGCTCGAAGATACCACTCCCCATCCCATGCTGCTCGCTCGACACGCTGAACCAGCGCATTCCTGTCTTGATGGTAGGTCTTGCTTAAATCTGGCCGACCCAGTAGCCGAGACAACTCGGCCATACCCTGAAGCACATCCACCATGAACCACGCCAGCCAAACGCTCTCCCCTTTGCCTCCAGCACCCACAAGGTTCATCGCATCGTTCCAGTCCCCTGTTCCTATCAGGGGCAAACCATGGGGTCCAAAGGTCATGCTGCGCGTGACGGCGCGACGGCAATGCTCAAACAGCGTGGCGTGTTCAAGCGCGACCTCCGGTGTGAACAACATCTCGTGCTGATCGCCTTCCAGCTTGGGCCCGTCGAGGAAGGGGACCTCTGTGCGCAAGATCTCCACATCGCCGCTGACCCGGATGTATTGAGCGACGACATAGGGAAGCCACAGGGAGTCATCGGAGATCCGCGAGCGGATACCCGCGCCGCTCGGTGGATGCCACCAGTGCTGGACATCGCCTTCCTTGAACTGACGGCTCGCCGCGAGCAGGATGTGTTGGCGTGCCAGTTCGGGATCCGCGTATAGGAATGCCATAACGTCCTGTAGTTGATCGCGGAAGCCGAACGCACCGCTGGACTGGTAAAAGGCGGAACGGCCCCAGATCCGACAGCTAAGGCTTTGGTACAAGAGCCAACGGTTGATCAGGAAGTCCACTGCCAGCTCGGGGGTGTGCACTTCGATGGTGCCCAACAGACCATCCCACCAGGCTTTCGTCTGGCTTAACGCGGTCTCCAGTGCCAAGCCTTCCCGGTAGACTAGAACCCGCTTGTGGACCTCCTCCACGGACTCGGCCTGGCCCAACATGCACGTGATCTCAGCCTTCTCTCCAGGAGCTAGTTCAACCGTAACCTGCAGTGCCGCACACGGGTCGAATCCCGCCCCCGTCCGACGTGATAGCTCGGTCCGCTCCATCGCCGCGGGGCTACCCAGCGAGCCGTTGCGCCCAAGGAAGGGCGTGCGGTCGCCGGTGTAAGACTCCGCAGGCGGGCTGATGCCCGCGAAGGCGATCCGATCCCCGTACTCGGGGTGGTAGCGATTGCGAGCGATGAGGGCCTGGACTTCGTCATCCCAGTGGGTCACGACGTGCATCTGGGAGGATTCGCGGTTCTCGCCCAGCGTCCACTCCACATAATACGTAACCGACAGCTTGCGACGCCTGGAGGAGTCGTTCCTCAACAGCAACCTTTCGAGCTTAATCGGCTCTCCTCCTTTCTCATCCACTGGAACGAAGACCGTCAGCTCCTGCTCGATCCCATGGCTGTTATGCTCGAAGACCGTATACCCCGCCCCATGCCTTGCCCGGTAGGCGGTCTCTTCGCGGATCG
>JBEKUR010000255.1:0-8211 GCA_049514855.1 Terriglobia bacterium | reverse complement strand
TCGCTCTGGCAGTGTTGCGAAAACAGCAGTGAGTATGTGTCTCGGACAGTGTAACACAAACTGGACGCATCAGAACGCATTCCGTAGGGGATTCACATCCACTTATCCGGCGGGGGGAGCCCGGCAGACTGGGGGGCCGTTCAAAGAAACTACAGAGATTCTTCGGCCCCCAAAGAACGGGGGCCTCAGAATGACACCGTGCCGGTGACGACTCGAGGCTGCTACAATGGCCGCATGTTGAAGATCCGAAACGCAAGCGCAAACGACATTCCTCTTATCCTTCAATTCATCCGGGAGCTTGCCGAATATGAAAAAGCCCCGGAGCAAGCGGTGGCGACACCGGAAGATATACGCCGCGACGGCTTCTCCACGAATCCCAAATTCCGAGTGTTAATCGCCGAATGGGAGGGCGAGCCAGCGGGGTTTACACTTTTCTTCTTTCACTACTCGACCTGGGTGGGGCGGCCGACGCTGTTTCTCGAAGACTTGTTTGTGCAGCCGCGATTTCGAGGCAAGGGAATCGGCAAAGCGCTCCTGCTGCGTCTGGCGAAAGTGGCCGTGGATGAAGGCTGCGGACGCTTTGAGTGGCAAGTGCTCGCCTGGAACACACCCGCCATCGAGTTCTACGAATCGCTCGGCGCCAAGGTCATGAAGGAATGGCTCACCATGCGCGTGAGCGGGGACGAACTAATAAGACTCGCCTCGCAAGCCAAAGGATGACCACCACCATTGTGAGGGAGGCGGTCGGCGCAGGCTGATTTCCAGAAACGAAGAAGGAGACTGGAGGGGCCTTCGCAAGTCTGCCTTTGATGATTTCCACGGCTGAGTGTTTAGGGCCTGTGAAGCATTAGCAACCGGCTTCTTCTCGCGCTGCGAAGATTTCCCCTGGTGTCAATTCCGCCTCCGTGTCCTCCGTGGTTAGAAGAGCTTAAACACAGAGTCCACTGAGACCCTCCGTGGTCTCTGCGTTAAAGCTTGGGAGGCACGGAGGACGCAGAGAGTTTCATTTTGGTAGCGGCCAACAGCGGCGTTATCCAACGGCGAGTTGACACCTCAGAAGAGCAGAAAAACTGAGCACTTTCGGCCAGTCTCCAGGGGCCGCTCACTGTCATGCTGAGTCCGCCGCGGCGAACGAAGCATCTCGCCCTGCTGTTTGTCGGCGGAGAAATCCAGAGCGAGATTCTTCGCTTCGCTCAGAATGACAGCGAAGGACTCAGAATGACAGCATGGCACTGTGAGCGTCGGAACGCCGAAGCGTCACACCAAGAGGCATCAATCTTTTCGGGAGATTGGCGCATCACAATAAGTGGAGGTCATTTTCCCTAATGACACAATTTGTAGCTGAATACCTGGGACAGGCGCACCAGGAACTGTCTCAATTGTTAAATGAACTTCAGGAGGAACTACAGGTGCTGCACCTGGCGCGTGATTTGGAATCGACTTCTGAGCGCCTGCGGAGGTTATCAAGGAAGATTACGCTTGTTCTTCATACTCATATTGAGCAGCAGGAACAGATTCTGTATCCCGCGCTCGAGGGGCACATGCAGGGCCTGGCGGCAACCTTGGAACGCATGCGGCGCGAGAACCACGCGGGCGGGGTTGCGGAGAAGGCGTTTGTCCTGTGCATCGAGCAGTGGGCGAAGAGTGGCAAGAACCGGCAGGAAGTAATGAAGCGTGGCCGGAACTATGTCCAGTGGGTGCGCGCGCATCTGCTGAGAGAAAACGGGCGTCTGTTCCCGCTGGTGGAACGCGGTCTCGATCCGGAAACTCAACAGAAAGTTCGCCGCGCCATGGAGGAACTGAGCCAGGAGACCTCTTCTCGTGTGGCGGAGGGGACGCTTTCGGCGCAGGCCTAGAACCCGATTAGCGGTGGCGTCGATAATAGCCATCAGCTCTCAGCTTTCAGCCTTCAGCCACCAGCTTTCAGCCCTCGTAGGCCACAAGTCCCAACTTGTGCCTACCCACAGGGGGCGCCCCCATCACAAGGCACCGCGATTGCCGCTGCCCAAACAGTTCAATTTCTTGGTTCAATTTGGTAGTGGGTCAATTTGATGCTGTAGCGGCGATCCCGCTCCGAGCGGGATCGCCAAATGGCGGCGTAATGCCGCCTCTACATCAAATTGACCCACTACTTTCTTGGTATAGCCTGCGGCTCCAATTTCGTGTATGGTAGTGTCGATTGCTCGGGAGGTGACCTTTGCCGTCGGTGCTCGAATCTTCGCCGCTCGTACCAGAATCAATCCGCAGCCGCCCGCCGGTCGCACGCAACGTCGCTGTGGACGTATATCGCGGATTCGTAATGCTGCTCATGATGGCCGAAGTGCTGCAATTCTCACGAATCGCACAGGCTTTTCCGGGGAACTGGTTCTGGAGGATTCTGGCCTTTCACCAGACGCATGCCGAGTGGGCAGGGTGCTCGTTGCACGATACGATTCAACCGGGGTTTTCATTCCTGGTGGGGGTGGCGCTGCCCTACTCGATTGCCAGCCGCCTGGCGAAGGGCGCAACCTTCGGCAGGATGTTCGGGCACACGCTGTGGCGGGCGCTGCTGCTGATCGCGCTGGGAATCTTTTTGCGCTCCCTGCAAAGTCCGCAGACCAATTTCACATTCGAAGATACGCTTACCCAAATCGGATTGGGCTATACGTTCTTGTTCCTGCTCGGGTTCCGTTCTCCGCGCTGGCAATGGACTGCGCTCGCCGTGATTCTGGTGGGCTATTGGCTGGCTTGGGCGTTGTATCCTGTGCCGGGTGCTGGATTCAATTGGCAGGCTGTGGGAGTGCCAGCGGATTGGGCGCATCACTACACGGGGTTCGCCGCGCACTGGAACAAGAACAGCAATTTGGGGCAGGCCTTCGATCTGTGGTTTCTGAACCTGTTTCCGCGCCCGAAGCCGTTTGTCTACAACGAGGGAGGATATTTGACGCTCAGCTTTATTCCCACGCTGGGCACGATGATTCTTGGCTTGGTTGCCGGCCGCTGGCTGCGCGCCGCCGCGCCCCGAATTCCGATGAAACGCCTGCTGATCGCAGGTGTGATCGGCATCGCTGCCGGTCTTTTGTTGCACGTGACCGGCATCTGCCCGGTGGTGAAGCGCATCTGGACACCGAGTTGGACTTTGTTCAGCGGTGGAGCGTGTTTCTTGTTTGTGGCGGGGTTCAGTTGGGTGATCGATGTGAAAGGCTATAAGAAGTGGGCCTTTCCGCTGGTGGTCATCGGGATGAACTCGATCGCGGCCTACCTTATCGCACACCTGTTTGAGGATTTCATTATCGATTCTTTCCACATTAACCTAGGCCCGCATGTATTCCAGATTTTCGGGACTGCACTCGAACCCTTGACGCAGGGCGCGGTGGTGCTATTGACGTACTGGTTGATTCTTTGGTGGATGTACCGCCGGAAGTTATTCTTGAAAATCTAGCCAAAGGCAGGTGTCAGGTGCCGGGTGTCAGGTTTCAGGTATCAGGTATCAGCAAACGGTCGCGGGTTTGCAACAACGGACCACGGACAACTGACTACGGACAACTGACACCTGGTCCCTGACACCCGACACCTGGCACCTGACACCTGCTACTGTTGCTCCATCAAGCGAACCAGAGCGCGCGTCACTGCACCCGCAACTTCTTCTCCGGCAGAGTTGACCTCGCCGTACCAGCGGTCTTTCTTATTTTGGAGCCAAGGCGGCTGGTTGTCCCACTCGGCCTTGGGAATGATGTAGCCGAGTTCGTCGTTGGCCAACCCAAAGACAAATTGATACCGGCTGTGCAGGTGGGCGCGTAACGTGGGTTCGAGAGGCGCGTCCGGGAAGTCGGCCCCCGGGTAGCGCGTGATACCGCCATTGACGAGCTCGGGATAAATCTCACCCGGAACGGTCGTGATCTCCGCCAACACCTGGCCATGGCTGAGCAGTCGAATATAATCGACTTCGGTCTCGAGGTCGTGGCCGGTGGCGCATTGCAGCTTGCCGAAGCCGGGGAATACCTTCTCGGCTGTCGAGCTATCAACTTTTCCGTCCGTATAGAGCTGCTTCCGGCCTTTGTAGATGTTGAGCGGGCCGGCGGCCCGAAAATGATCGTTATCCAGCGGCGCGAAGATCACAGCTTTGCGGATCACAAGCGAATCCACCGGCGCATCCTGGCCATTTTTCAAGGCCCGCGTGGCGAGCTCGCCGACCGTAAGGCCGAACAGCTCAGCCTTCCTCCAAGTCCCATCCTTGGCCACCCGGCCCGTTTCCGGGTCCTGCAAGGCCACGTCATCACCGAGGGTCGAGAGCAGCCCGCCAATTGAGCCCTGAAAGAACACGGCCGTGCCGCCGTCGTGGTTCTCCACGTATTGGCAGAGCCAGTGCGGGAAATCGGCGGTGATCAGCGTATTGTGGCCACCCAGCGTTTCAGGGTGGTCGCTCCAGTTCACCAGCGTGGCAATGGGATGGTCGCCGGCCGCCGATGTTAGTCGCATGACGAAAAGATAGGGGTCTTTCACGTAGGGGGGGCGCGAGTCGCTCTGCAGCATGGCCAGCAGCGGGTGGTCGTCGCGGGCCAGGGTCATGCGCGCCTCCTGCATGGAATGGACAGCCTGAAGGGCCGTGGAGGTGATGCGGTCGTCAAGCCAGTCCATGTATTTCTCATCCATGCCACTCTCGAGCGGCGTCGGCCCCCAAAGGCCCATGGTGTCCGGCCCTTCGTGGTCGTGCGAGGAAGCCACAATCACCTCCGTCACTTCGGGGGCCTGTGCCTTCACCTTCTCGCGGACTTTTAACACGTCGTCGTAAAAGAGGCCGATCACGTCCGCCTCGCACAGGGCAAGCGTCTGGTGGCCGGCCCCGAGCGCCAAGCAGCGGACGTAAAGATCATCGTGCACGCCGGTCGCCACGCGGTTGTTGTCGAAACCGGCCATGTAGACCTTGGTGGCTTTCACGTCCGGCGTAATCGTCGCCTTGGCAGCGCCTGCCTTTAGGGCTGCCGCCCACAAGACCCCGGGTCCCAGGCTCAAGAATGCTAGAACGACCATTGCGAACCTACGCGCAGTCACGCTCATGTTCGGCGCCTCCATCGAGTGAGTTTGAATCCCGCTCCGAGCGGCGGACGAAAAGCTAGCACGCCTGCCATGTGGTTTGCAAGCCACAAAGCTACCCGGTAGTGGGTCAATTTGATGTAGAGGCGGCTTTACAGGCTGCGGAAAAACTCGTTTGGCGTGTCATTCCGAGGAGCCGTAGGCGACGAGGAATCTCGCACTGGCCTGAAAACACTCAGAGCGAGATTCCTCGCTCCGCTCGGAATGACAGCTTGGAAGGGTTTTTCCGCAGCCTGTTTATCCGTCAGGGGATGCACCATTTGGTCCGTCGGCTGACGGATAAACTCGCCGCTACTTTTCAAGGCATTCTTGAATGACCGATGATATGATCAGCCCATGCCAGTAGACGTCAGATTAAGTTACGACGATTATTGCCTCCTCCCCAACGACGGGAAGCGCTACGAGATTATCGACGGAGAACTCTTTGTGAGACTCTCGCCTCGGACTGCGCACCAAAAAGTTGTGACCAATCTTTGCTATTACCTGGCGGACTTCATCAAGAAAGAAGAACTCGGTGAAGTCTACGTTGCCCCTTTTGATGTGGTTTTCTCGCGTTTCGACATCGTGGAACCCGATGTTCTGTACATTTCGAAGGCGCGCGCCACCGTTCTCACAGAGAACAATGTGCAAGGCGCGCCAGACCTGGTTGTGGAGGTCCTTTCTGAATCGACGGCCGATATTGATCGGACGACAAAGCTAAAGCTTTACGCTCGCTTCGGCGTTCAAGAATACTGGATCATTGACCCCCTCATCTGTTCAGCGGAGATCTACCGCCAAGAAAAAGGAAGTTTCGAATTGGCCGCAACGCTTCACTCTGAGGATTCTTTGACCTCTCCTCTTTTCCCCGGCTTTAACCTGCCGCTGGTGAAACTCATCGAGTAGCACGCTTTATACAAAGGGGTTTTGGCGCTGCCGCTCTATCCTTTGACAGGGCAAACCTCTGAGTCTAGAATGCGAAGCCGTCTGGCTTAATTGATCGGGTCAAAGAGGAGGACATGATGAAAAGAGGTTGCTTGCTGCTCTCGCTTTTTTTTGTGTGGAGTGGGGCGTGCCTGGCGCGGGACGCGGGACCGCTCCTGCTGCAAAGCCCATCCGTGAGCAAGACCCAGATCGCCTTTACGTACGGGGGTGACATCTGGATTGTGGACCGCAGCGGCGGCGACGCTCGCCGGCTGGTGACCGGAACGGGGCTAGGAAGCGGTCCGATCTTCTCGCCGGACGGCACGATGGTGGCTTATACCGGCGACTATGACGGCAACCAAGACGTCTATGTGGTGCCGGTCGCCGGCGGCGAGCCGCGGCGCTTGACTTACCACCCGGGTACGGACGTAGCGGTGGGATGGACTCCGGACGGCAAACAAGTCCTGATCCGCTCTACGCGGAGCAGTTACTCACGGTTTGAGAAGCTTTTCACCGTCTCGGTGGAAGGTGGGTTCCCAACTGAATTGCCTCTGCCCATGGGGGTGCAAGCCTCCTATTCGGCTGACGGCTCCAGGATCGCCTACGTGCCGAGCTGGAACCGTCGCCTGGGGGCGGGGCCGAATTACATCGCTATCAAGCGCTATCGGGGCGGGCATACTTCGCCTATCTGGATTGCCAACCTGTCTGACTCGAGCATCGTCAAAGTGCCGCGCGACAATTCCAATGACTTCAACCCCATGTGGATCGGCGACAAAATCTATTTCCTCTCCGACCGCAGCGGTCCCGTCACGCTTTTTGCCTACCATACGAAGACCAAGGAAGTGAAAGAATTGTTGAAGAACGACGGCTTTGACTTCAAGTCAGCATCGGCGGGGCCGGGCGCGATTGTATACGAACAATTCGGGTCATTGCACCTCTACGATCTGGGCTCGGGCAAGGCGAAGAGGATCGAGGTGCGCGTGGCGGGCGATATGCCACAAGTGACGCCGCACTTCGAGAAGGTAGAAAAGCAGATCCTCAGTGGCAACATCTCACCCACGGGACAGCGTGCCGTGTTCGAAGCGCACGGTGAGATCCTGACTGTGCCCGCCGAAAAGGGCGACATCCGCAACCTTACCCGCAGCCCCGCGGTGGCCGACCGCTACCCAGCGTGGTCGCCGGACGGCAAGTTCATTGCCTACTTCTCGGATGAATCCGGTGAATATGGGCTTCACATCAGCAGCCAGGACGGTCTGGGTCCCGTGCGCAAGATCGACCTCGGCCAGCCACCATCTTTCTATTATTCGCCCACGTGGTCGCCTGACAATAAGAAAATCGCTTACAGTGACAAGCGGCTAAACCTCTGGTACGTGGACCTGGACCACCCGGCGCCGGTGAAGGTGGATACGGACCTTTTTGACTCGCCACTGCACCAGTTCAATGTCGTGTGGTCGCCCGACAATCGCTGGCTGGCTTACACCCGGCAGTTACCCAATCACCTGCGCGCCGTGTTTGTGTACTCGCTCGACGAACACAAGGCGACTCAGCTTACCGACGGCATGAGCGATGCGCTCTATCCCAACTTCGACAAAAACGGGAAATACCTCTACTTTGCGGCCAGCACCAATATGGGCCTGGCCACCGGCTGGCTCGACATGACCAGCATGGGGCGTCCCGTCACGCGCAGCGCTTATGCCGTGGTGCTCCGCAAGGATTTGCCTTCCCTGATTGCGCCCGAAAGTGACGATGAAAAGGCGGAGGAGAAGAAAGATGACAAGTCCGGCCAAGCCGCCGATCAGAGTAAGGACAAAGACAAGGATAAAGATAAAGAGAAGAAGGAGCCCGTAAAGGTCACCATTGACTTTGAGAACATCAGCCAGCGCATCCTGGCTCTGCCCATTCCGGAGCGCAACTACGTGGGTCTGGCGGCAGGCAAGGAGGGCATCCTGTATCTGTTGGAGGGCCCGCAAGTGGACACTGAGGAAGGCCCCACGCGGTTCCTTATCCAGCGTTTTGACCTGAAGACGCGCAAGACCGAAAAGCTGCTGGAAGGTGTCCGGGACTTCGCGCTCTCGGACAACGGCGAGAAGATGCTCTATCGCCAGGATGAGAAGTGGTTCATCGCCGCTGCCGACAAGCCTCCCAAGCCGGGTGAAGGCCAGCTCAAAACCGCGGACATGGAGGTGTATGTTGACCCGCGCGCGGAGTGGAAGCAGATGTACCACGAGATTTGGCGGA
>JBEKUR010000254.1:0-8213 GCA_049514855.1 Terriglobia bacterium | reverse complement strand
ATCGAGGTGGCGATGCTCAGAAACGTCAGGATCGTCCGGCGACGATTGCGAAGGAGGTTCTTGATGACCAACTGGCTGCGCGTCATGGGTCTCGGTTGATTCTACGAGCCAAGCCAGGGGAAAGTTCAGAGGGAAGTTAACCGGAGGGACGTTCTGGCCTTATCCCGTGTAGCGCAAGGCCTCCGCGATGCTCATGCGGGAAGCACGGTAGGCGGGAACCAGGGTACTCAAAAGGCTGGTGAGGATTGCAACGCCTAAGGCAGACAGGCCGCCCGTGAGGCCGATTTCAAGGTTAACAAGCAGGCCGCCCCCGAGGGCATAGCCGGCCACGGCTCGGCAGATTGCCCAGGCAGCCAGGCAACCGGCAGAAGCCCCCACCAGCGAGATGACAAGAGATTCAGCCGTGAGCAACGTCAACAGGGTGTTGGTGGGGAAGCCCAGCGCGCGGAGAACGGCAAGCTCCGTGGTGCGCTCACGGATAGACATGGCCATCGTATTCGCCACGATGAGCAAAACTGCAAATACCACAGCCGCGGAGACGCTTAACAGAATCAGCTTCACATTGCCGAGCCAGGAGATAAAGTTCAAGACAAATTGTTTGACGGTTTGGGTGCGGGTCTGGACCGTTTCGTTTCGAAACTGCGCATCGACGGTTTTCATCAAGGACGGCATGAGGTCGGCTGAGTTGGCCAGAATCCAGAACTGCCCGGTCACGTTCGGACTTCCCAGGACGTCGTTCAGGTAATCCCAGTGGAACACGAGGTAGGAATGCTCTTCATTGGAATCGTAGATGCCCCGGAGAATCAAATCGACGCCAACGCCGAAATAGCTTGGGCTGCTCACATGGATGTGGTCGCCGACCTTCCAGCCGTATTTGTTCGCCGTGCTGCGCCCCGCAATCGCCGCCACTTTCTCACGCATGAACTGCTCCTTCTCCAGCGGTGACAATTGCCAGTCGGGAAAGAAAGTAAACAGGCTCTGCGGATCGAGGCTGAGTGAGGCGATCACCGTATTTTCGTTCTTGTATCGAGCGTCGAACCAGAAGACCTGGGTTACGGCGTGCACACCTTCCAGCCGTTCGATGCGGCTTCGGTAACTTATGGGCATAGGTTGGATGGGTGAAGTGCTTGCAGCCACTATCAGAACAAGGTGTGAGCGCTCGCTGGTGGAGGCCGGAGGCGACTCCAGGAAACGATAGGCAGCAAAGAAAATGACCAGAAGAGCGAACGAAACCGCCACGCTCGCCGCCGTCAGCAGAGATCTGCGCCGATTACGGACGGCGTTGCGGAGGACCAACCTGAATAGGGGCATAGAGCAGAGCCACGAAAATACCGGCTGCCGCACTTAGCGCGGCGCGGCCACAACCAAAGACCCGGTTTTTATTGCCGATTGCTGATCGCCGATTGACGATTGAAGAAGTGGTGTGGCAACTCCCCCCTCCGTCAATCGGCAATCGCTAATCGAAAATCGGCAGTTCCGCCATCCTTGGCCAATTGATAATGGCAGAAATTCTTCTCAAATAAAGAAGAAGTTTGGGGCCAGTCCTACAGCGCAGCACTTGGCCGCAACCAAAACGAGATTCTCTGTGCCCTCCGTGCCTCTCAAGCCTTAACACAGAGTACACGGAGCGTCTCGGTGGCCTCTGTGTTGAAACTCTTCTGGCCACGGAGGACACGGAAGCGCTAATGACACGAAGAGGAATCTCCGCGGCGCGCGAAGAAGCTGGGTTCAAGCGGTACAGCGTATCCTTTTCCCGGGAAGGTGGCTTCGTTCAGCCAACATAGCGCAGCGCCTCCGCGATGCTCATTCTGGAGGCTCGAAGCGCCGGCAGCAAGGCGCTGATGAGGCCCACCCCGGCCGAGATTCCCAGCCCCAGCGCCGCGGTTCCGTAGTTCACGCCGAAATCCGCGAGGTAACCGCCCTGATTCATAACGTATCCAGTGGCAATGTAAAACCCAAAACCAGCGGCCGAACCGAGGAGCCCTCCCAGCAAAGTCACCACCATGCGCGTCACCTTCATGCACGGGCGCGAAGCTGAAGAGCAGATAATTAAAACCAGCTAACATGCTTTTTTTCAACAACATTCCCGCTTTCGACGCTTAACTACCTTTGTTTTCTGTAACATTCCCGCCTTGCATCTGCATGTATAAAGCCGACCCTTTGTTTTCAAAGACATTCCCGCGTTGCTCCTTTAATTTTGAAGAATGCTTTTTCTCTCTCTCCTCCTCGAGCTGACTGTTTGTCCGCATGAAGCCAGGAAGTCTTCAAGGCTTTTCGCCCCGCTTGGGACAGCTTCGAGAGTGGATTGGGGGATCGGGGTAGCATAGCAGCCAAATGTTCCCGGCAGGCCATGAGTGCCTCCCTGGCTTCAACTTACAACTCTAGCCTATCTTCTCCCACTTGTCAAGAGACAGGGTGTCGGTGTGTTGGTCCCTTTTGGGATAGGATCCCTTTCGAGACGCCAGTCATTCCCGTCCACAATGCCCAACGCATGCCCCACCCCGGCCGCCGTTATGAATCATCGCCCACCACGATGTGGCAAAATGCCATGGGCCTAGAAAGACCCACTCCGCAATGAATACGGCGGGGTCGATCGCGAAGTGGGTTCAACGTGATTCAGGCGCCCACCGAAAATCCGGCCGCGCCGCCTCGGTGAAAGGGACGACCTCGGTGCGAGCGTCCAGCCGATACCGCTCCCGCCCTGGGTACCCGCACCTTGATTCCAGGCTTTGAAATCGCATACATTACACGATACGGAACGGATGCGCCACCCGAGGAGGCTGAGTAAATGTTATGACGGATCTTCGTTACATATTGAGACGACTGATACTGCCGCTTTCATTCGCCGCGTGTCTGTCCCTCGTGGCCGGTTACTTTCTAAAGGGTCTCTTCCACGATCTGTTGGTAAATCTCGCCGCGACATTTGTAGGAAGTATTCTTACCGTCGTATATATCGATGCGGTTTTGCAGAGGCGTCAGCAGCTACGCTGGGAAGGGTTGAGGTCAAGAGCAGCGAAGAGGCTCTTTGCGCTCGCGAACAGTTGCATTACACTCTTGCGCGTCCCGCTGAAGGTGTCCTCGCCACCTCTCACCAGGTTGGTGGTGCGCTGTAGCGCTGAGCTTTAGCTCAGCACGTGCCGACCTAAGGGTCGGCGCTACCATGTTTTTCAACGACCTCCTAATTGACCAAGCTCATCGTTTGCGGGTATCCTCATGCTCATAGGGACGAGCATAAAGGAGTGAGAAGTGGCGGCCACTCGGCGCACCCAACCTTTGATGAATCCGGACGAGTTCAAGCAACTGCGCGCTCTGGCGCGGCGAAGGAAAACTTCGGTCGCGGAGTTGATTCGCTGCGCCGTGCGAGAATCCTATCTCAAGGCACCAGCGGACCGAAAACCTATGGTCGAGGCCATCCTCGATCTCAAGTTGCCGAAGATCGACTGGAAGAAAGCCAAGAAAGATATCGAGGCCGCCCATGCAGGTCTTTCTTGATCGAAAATCAGAAGTCAGAAATCGGAAGTCAGAAGCCAGTAGCTGAAAACTGAGAACTGATTGGCGAGAACTGGCGGGCCGTGACCCTGCCCTTCAGCCAAGCACCGCAATGCCCTCAGCAATCGCCGCCTGCCTAAGAGGGTCATCCGAAGTGGCGAGGACAAGATTTGTCCGCCGCGCCAAATCCAGATAGGCGGCATCATAGGCCGCGAGGTTCTGGCGGCGCGCCAGAGACTCCAAATCTACATTAGCCCACAGGCTCTGCGTTTCGACGCGGATGGGCAGAGCCTTGAGAAGCTCCAAGTATTCGTGAATCTGCTGCTCGGTGATTCTTTTGCGCTTGTTGTAGGCAACGAAGATGCTGTTGGCGATCTCAAACGCCCAGATTTCGGGAACAATAGCGTCGTTAACCGCTAGCTCGCTCAGGACGCGTCGGCTATAAGGCGTATCCTCGGTTGGGTCGCCTGGAAAACACCATGAAATTGCAACGGAGGCGTCTAAGACGAAGGCCGCCATCAGAAGCGGTGTCCTTCATGCAGCAGCTTGCGGGTAATCGGCTCGCCGAGGCTGAGGTGATGTTTCTCCCCGAATTCGACCATGCGCCGAACGGCTTCCACTCGCGCCGGCTGTCCGGCGGCGGCCGTGTTCCGTGCTGTTGGTCGGGCGGCGCTCTCAACGAGGGAGAGGAGGTATTGCTCCAGGGGCATGCCGCTGGCCCGTGCCCGCGCCAAGAGATCCGCTTCGACTTCCGGCTTGAGATTCAGGGTGACGGTCATCGCTTCCTCTCTTCTTAATATATGTCAGCCTTAACGCTGGCGCAAGAGCCCGGATTGTCCACGGAAAAGGCTGACTACACGGTTCGTCAGTGCGCAGGCGCGGTGGGGGCTCCACGGAGCTGGATTTTCTTCATGAGAAACATGAAAGGGATCATGGCGAGGAAGGTGAGGCCGAGGAGCCAGAAACTGTCGATATAGGCCAGCATGCTGGCCTGGCGGATCAGGTTGCCATAGATCAGCCCATGCGCTTGGTTTAGCGCCTGCACGGGGTTCGACCCTTGCGACATGAGGAAGCGTCTGGCGCCCGAAAGGGAAGCCGTGTAAGCGGGATCGAGCGGAGTCAGGTGGCTGACCAGGGTGGACTGATGCACCTGGGCCCGGCGGGCGAGCAAGGTGGTAACGTTGGCAATTCCCACGCTGCCTCCGATGTTCCGCGCCAGGTTGATGATGCCGGTGGCGTTATTCATTTTTTCTTTGGGAATGAAGTAGAACGCCATGACGTTGATGGGGGTAAATAGAAACGCCATGCCCAGGCGTGAATAGGTCCAGGCCATGACGGCGGTGCGGAAATCAATCTCGAGGTTAAAGTGGGCCATGTGCAGGAGCGAGAAACCGGTGATCGCGAGTCCGATTGCCACCAGCCATCGAGCCTCCACGATCTGGGTCAAGCGGCCCACAATGGGCAGCGCGAGGAGAACCACCAAGCTGCCCGGGGAAAGCACGAGGCCGCTCAGCAATGCCGTGTAACCCATAAGCGTCTGCAAGAGCAGGGGCAGCAGCACGGTGGTTCCGTAGAGCACGAACCCCAGCATGAACATGGTGAAGGTGGCGACGGCGAAGTTTCGGTCTTTGAGCATGCGCAAATCCACCACGGGATCATCGCTGTAAAGTTCCCATAGGACCGCTCCGACCAGGCCGACCAACGCCACCGCCGAGCACCCGATAATGAAATTCGAGCCGAACCAATCGTCCCGCTCGCCCTTATCCAGCACAATCTGAAGAAAACCCAGCCCCACGCTCAGCAGGCCCAGCCCCATGTAATCAATCTTCATTTCTCGAAAGTTCTTCCTGACCAGATACGGAGGGTCGAAGATTAGCAGATAGGTGAAAAGCAGAGAAAGCACGCCGACCGGGATGTTGATAAAAAATATCCAGCGCCAACTGTAATCGTCCGTGATCCAGCCACCCAGCGTGGGGCCAAGGATGGGGGCCACCACCACGCCCATGCCGTAAATGGCCATCGCCATCCCCTGCTTCTGTTTCGGAAAACTCTCCACCAGGATGGCCTGGGAAATCGGTTGAAGAGCGCCACCGCCCGCCCCTTGCAGAATGCGGAAGAACACGAGCAGAGGCAGCGTGGGGGCCAGGCCGCAAAGGAAAGAGCTGACGGTGAAGAGCGCCACGCAGGTCATGTAGAAGCGCTTGCGGCCGAACAGCGAGGAGAGCCAACCGGTAAGCGGCAGCACGATGGCATTGGAAACGAGGTAGGAGGTCAGGACCCAGGTGCTCTCGTCCACGCCTGCCGAGAGGTTGCCGGCGATGTGCGGCAAGGCCACATTGGCGACGCTGGTGTCCAGCACCTCCATGAAGGTGGCCAGCATCACCGTCAGGGCAATCACCCAGGGATTTGTTACCCCGCTTTGCCGGGCGCGGGCGAATAAACTTCTCATAAGGTTAATTCGGTAGGTGGTAGATGGTATGTGGTAGGTGGGGAAAAGCCTCCCCCCCCCCACATACCACCCACTACCTGCTACATACTGGTAGGTGGTAGGTGGTAGATGGTAGGTGGGGAAAAGCCTCCCCCCACATACTAGCTACTACATACCACCTGCCGCTTTTAGGCGATCTCCCGGGTGGGCTGCGGCAGGACTGGCGCGCTCAACGCCCAGGGCGCTCAGAATGGTGGACAGCACAACTTCCTCCCCCAACTTGGAGGAGATCATCAGGTCATACAGGTGGCGGTTGGACCAGTCCTGGTTGAAGTAGCGGCGGATGAGCGCTGCGCGTTCCTGGTCCCGCGCATCCATGGCCAGTTCAGCTTCGACGCGGCTTGCATGCCGGCTTCGAACCCGCCGCAAGCGTTCGGCGCGGGGAGCGTATATGAAGACATGAAAGACATCGACCCGCTTCTGGAGGATGCATTGGCTAGCGCGCCCAACAATCACGCAGTTTCCGATGTCCGCTGCTTCCTCAATCATGCGCTGGGACAGCGAGGCCATGGTGTCAGCATCGAACAATTCGGGGATGGGGCCGGCCATGGTGCCCCGCATCAATCCCCCTTGCCAAAGCGCCCGGACGATGCGATTGACCCAGGGATCGGGGCGTTCATCGTATTGCTCCGCTACTTTGGGTTCCACCCTGGCAACCTGCGCGATGTTCTCGACCAGACATCGATCCAGCAACTTCCAATCAAGCCTGTCTGCCAGCAGTTGCGCGATGCGGGCACCACCGCTGCCGTATTCCCTCGCCACGGTGACTACGCGGAACATAGGTCAATGCCTCCGTCAGCTCTCAGCTATCAGCTCTCAGCCATCAGCTCTGGGTTGTCATGGCCTGCGGCCCACCCATAGAGATTAAAGTCAAGCCTTCGTCACTCCCGCGCAAGCGGGTCTAGGTCACGAGAACGAGCTGGATTCCCGCTTTCGCGGGAATGACGTGACTTTCGACGGTGCGAGCGTGCTTACGCCTGCAAACTGATAGCTGAGAGCTGACGGCTGAGAGCTGTTTACGGTCCTCATTTCGTGATGATTGTGGCGTCAACATTCATGCCGGGGCGGAGAATGGCCTTGTCCGGGGGAACAGGATCGACAAGAATCTTCACCGGAATCCTCTGCACCACTTTGACGAAATTGCCCGTGGCGTTTTCCGGCGGCAAGAGGCTGAGCCGTGCGCCTGTAGCTCCTGCAATCGAATCCACGTGGCCAGTGAAGGTCTCGCCGTACATATCCACGTGGACTTCCGCCTTCTGTCCCGGCCGGACTTTGGCCAACTGAGTCTCCTTGAAGTTGGCGGTTACCCAAATGTCCTGAAGGGGAATCAGGACCAGCAAGCTTTGGCCAGGCTGAACGATCTGGCCGACTTCAACCGACTTCTTGGTCACCACGCTATCCACAGGCGCAACCACGGTTGTGTAGCTCAATTCCAGCTCCGCGGCATCGAGGTTGGCTTTGGCCTGTCCGACCGCGGCGACAGCGGCAGCAGCATCAGCCTGTTTGATGGGGACCTGTTTGTGGTTGGCTCGCGCCTGCTCGACCCCGGCGCGTGCCTGGTCCACCTTAGCCTTGGCTGCCAACATCGCTGACTTGGAGATTTCAGCCCCTCTTTCTGCTGCAGTCAGTTGGTCCTTTGCTGCTCTCAGCTCGCTTTCAGCCACACGCGCGCCCGCCAGGTAGGCATCGAACTGTTGCTGAGAGATTTCCTCTTTTTGCACCAGGGGCTTCATGCGCCCAAGGTCAGCCTGGGCGCGGTCGTTACCGGCCTCGAGCGCGTCCACGTTGGCGCGCGCGAAAGCCAGCCCTGCGGTGGAATCCTTTTCGTAAGTTGACTTGGCCTTATCGTATTCCGCCTCCGCATTGGCTAACTGCGCGTCGGCTGAGGAGGTATAGCTTTGCGTCGTTTCCTGAGTCAGCGGCACGCCCACCTGAGCTGCCTGAGCCTGGCTTTCTGCGAGCGCCAGCGCAGCCTTGGCTAGGTCCACTCTCGCCTGGTAGTCGCGGGGATCGATGCGGACCAGAACCTGGCCGGCTTTGACCGGCTGGTTGTCGTCCACGCGCACTTCGGCGATGTCACCGTAGATCTTGGCAGCCATCGGAACGAGGTGCCCGTCCACCTCGGCGTCGTCCGTGCTCACCCGGTAGTAGTAGTACCGGATTAGAACGATAATCAGAATGCCCACCACGGCCAGCGCCCACACCAAGGCCCGTCGAAACTTCGGGTCTGCCCACC
>JBEKUR010000253.1:0-8262 GCA_049514855.1 Terriglobia bacterium | reverse complement strand
GCATCAAGGCCAGGCTGCTGGGACTGAAGGGTTGGTTTTCAACCAACATTTTGGGTAACCGCGATGGCGAGGTGCTGGACGATCCCGAAGCTTTCCGCAGCAAGGAAGAAAGCAAGCTCTCGGTGCTCGAGTACATCATTCAGCCTGATCTTTACCCCGAGCTTTATAAGGGTTACTACCACAAGGTGAGAATCGAGTACTACCCACCGCGGGGCGACAACAAGGAAAGCTGGGATAACCTCGATATTTTCGGTTGGCTGGGCTATCCGATGCAGATTAAGGTGAATTGCCTCTTCCGGGATTCGATCCTGGCCGCTCCCATGGCGCTGGACCTCGTCCTTTTCATGGACCTCGCTCAACGCTGCCCGGACCTGGCGAAGATGGGAATCCAGGAATGGTTGTCCTTTTACTTCAAGAGCCCCATGTGCGCCGCCAGCGTTTACCCCGAGCACGACATCTTCATTCAACTCATGAAGCTCAAGAACACTCTCCGCCACCTGCGAGGTGAAGAGCTGATCACTCACTTGGGATTGGAGTACTACGACTAACTGAGATCACACATTTCATGTTGCGACCAGCCCTGCGGAAAATGGGTGCTGGTATCATTTGCAAGACATGGGAGCTGCAAGTCGCAGTCATTCCCGCGAAAGCGGGAATCCCCTCCGCAAACCTTCGGAAATGCGCTGTCTACGGACTGGATTCCCGCTTTCGCGGGAATGACCGGCCTTTCGTAAGGGATGCCATTCCAAATGACAGCACCGGCGGAAAACGCCAACCGGGAAAGGAGCGCCTCTGTATCGGTTCCTGCTTATATGCGCGCACTGGTTTTGGATGGGGTTGGTTTCGGTCACCTGCAAGTGCAGCGAGTACGGACTCCCCGTCCTGGCCCGCGTCAAATGCTGGCCCGAGTAGATGCTGCGGGGATTTGCACGTCGCTCATCAA
The DNA here is from genome assembly GCA_049514855.1 of Terriglobia bacterium. GTDB lineage: Bacteria > Acidobacteriota > Terriglobia > UBA7540 > UBA7540 > CAVROP01. The sequence continues at coordinate 7,319 of JBEKUR010000253.1, read as the reverse complement.
GCTGGTTGAGCAGGGTCCGGACCACAAACAGTTGTATGGCTGGGACCTCGAGCGCTTTCCACTGATTCTCGGAGACGAGGGCTCCGTGACGCTTGTGGAAGTCGGGCAGGAATTGAAAGACCGCTACCATCCCGGCGAGCGATATGTCATTCAACCTGCAGTTGATCACCCACCTATCAACCACCCGGAGCGATATCGCGACGGGGGCCGAGGCGTCGCCAAGGTCGGTGTCGGCTATACGCTGCCAGGACACCTCGCGGAATATGTTCTCGTCACGGAAGAGACTGTGGCAGCGGGATGTCTTCTCCCGGTTCGAGACGCGGGGTTCCCATTCGCCCATGCGGCCATGAGCGAGCCTTTGTCCTGCTGCGTCTCGGCTCAAGACCACCATGTACACTTGCTGCAGGAAACACCTCTGGGACCGCGCCAAGTCATAAAAGGGCTCAAGCCCGGAGGAGTAACCGTGGTGATCGGTGCAGGGGCTATGGGCCGGATGCATGTGGACTTGGCGCTTAGCTACAGACCTCGTGCCATGGTGGTTGCTGACCTCCTCGAGGCACGGTTAGAGCTGGTAAGGACTCTGTTGGGGCCGCGGGCAAGCAAGGCCGGAATCGACCTCGAGGTCGTCAACCCGGGGACAACTGATTTGAACAAGTTGGTGAACCAGCTCACGAATTATAGCGGGGCCGATGATGTGATTGTGGCCGTTGGCTCCAAGAAGGCCATCGAGAGCGCTCAGAGCCTGGTCGGGCGGGGCGCCGTCCTGGACCTGTTTGGCGGCTTAAAAAAAGGCGAAGAGGTTATCGGCCTCGACACTGGGATCGTCCATTACAAGGAAATCAATGTCACCGGGTCCAGTGGAGGTTCCCCTTGGGACATCGCCCGAACCCTGGAGTTGATGCTTACCCGCGAGATTGACGCCGGGTGCCACATTACTCGAATTGGCGACCTGGAACACTCCATCGAATTCTTGAGAATGGTAATGGCTCAGGAAATTGACGGCAAAGCCGTGGTTTACCCTCACCGGCGTACCGCTGAAATCCGGGCGGTGAAATCCTGGAGCGGCCAGGATGAGCGGGAATACCTAACAGGTTGCTGAAAGGGATAAACGAGTGACGAGTGACGAGTGACAAGTGACGAGCAGGCGTCGGGAGACAAGAAGCAGTGGGCAACACGTGGAGACCGGCGAAGTTCTCCCGCCCGTCGCCGCCTCCTCAATCGAGGAGAGAACCGGGACTCCCCTCCTCAGATGAGGAGGGGTTAGGGGGTGGTGGTGATCACCAAGGTCATCTCCCGATCGTCCCGATTGCAGCATCAATTATGAACGCGACCGCCAGCGAGACTCCCCTCCTCAGTTGAGGAGGGGGTAGGGGGTGGTGGTGAACACCAAGGTCATCTCCCGATCGTCCCGATTGCAGCATCAATTATGAACGGGACGGCCAGCCGCCTCTTTCAACTGACGACTGACAACTGACTACTGACCACTGACAACGGACAACTGACATTGAAACTTACAGGCCAGCGCACATTTGTTGGGTTCGGCTTCGGGGCCATCCAAGCTGGACTGTTTCTTTACGAAGCCTTCCGGTCCGATAATTTCGGCCGGCTGGTGGTTGCGGAAGTGGTGCCGGATGTCTTGCACGCGGTGCGCGACGCCGGAGGACGTTTCTCCCTGAACATCGCGCACTCGGACCACATCGAGGTCGCGGAGGTTGGGCCCTTGGAAATCCAGGACCCGGGCTCTGAATCTGACCGGCGCCGCTTGGTGGAAGCGGTCGCGGAAGCGGAGGAAATCGCCACCGCAGTGCCCAGCGTGCAATTCTACACTTCCCCTGATCCCGGGAGCATACATCGCCTCCTGGCTGAGGGGTTGCGACGCAAGGCAGCCGCCCCGGGGCCACAGGCAATTGTTTACGCGGCTGAAAACCATAACCATGCGGCGGAGATCCTTCAAGCAAGAGTTCTCGAAGAGATTCCCGAAGAGGAAAGAGAGCGTGTCTGTTCTCGTGTCCGATTCTTGAACACCGTGATCGGAAAAATGAGCGGAGTCGTTTCCGACGCGGACGAAATCAGATTGCAGGGCTTGGCCACCATAACCCCCGGCGGCCGACGCTCCTTTCTGGTCGAAGCGTTTAACCGAATCCTGATTTCCAGAATCCGATTTGCGGGTGTCGGTGAGGCCCCGCCTTTTCAGCGCGGCATAAAGGTTTTTGAAGAGAAGGATGACTTGTTGCCTTTCGAAGAAGCCAAGCTATACGGCCACAACGCCACCCATGCCCTCGCGGCCTACGTCGGCACCATACGCGGCCTCGAACGTATTGCTGACCTCAGCCAACACCCGGATATCTTCGCTTTCCTGCGTGCCGCGTTCATTCAAGAATCCGGAGAAGCGTTGGCCCGGAAGCACGCAGGTAAAGATCCGCTCTTCACTCACGAAGGCTATCGGGAATACGCTGACGACCTGCTTGCCCGCATGGTTAATCCCTTCCTTCACGACAGCGCGGAAAGGGTTGGGCGCGACCCGCAGCGAAAACTGGAGTGGGGCGACCGCTTGGTGGGAACCCTGCGCCTGGCGTTACACCAGGGCATTCAGCCATCTCGTTATGCCTTCGGTACGGCAGCCGCACTTGCCGTGCTGGATCGTGACACCCTGGAAACAAATATCCCGCTGGCAACATGGCTCGACCCGCTCTGGCAGGCCGCCTCGCCCGATAAGAAGGAAAGAGAAAAGGTCCTCGACCTGATCGAAGAAGGCCGCAATCGACTCAACAGATGGCGCGACTCCGGGTTCCAAAACCCGGAAGACTTGTTTTCGTTTGAGTCGGCTTGAGCCCCGTCAAATCTATCAACAAATTCCCGTCGCCTCGGCGCGAGAGGACCGTCGTGCAAGAAATCCTCGATTATCTTGATCGCAGCACTCAGGGCTGTGGTTCCACTTACGGAACCATCAGTATTTGTGCCCTTCGTGAATCAAATCTTTGATCTTGAGTCCGCCTAGGCGGTTACGCTTTTGGATTTCAAGAATGTCGGCGACGGCCTCAGCGGGAGTTTTAGTCGAGGGACCAAGATGGAGAGGAATAGACTCTTTTTGCGCCAGGGTTTCCAGAGCCCGTTCGATGACCTCTTCGGGCGAGCGATAAGGACCGCGCGTGAGCTGCTTTTGTAGCAACTCTTCGCCGTGCGGTGTCAGGCGAATGGTACTCATGTGTAGAGTATACGCGAAGTGTGAGATTCCTCGCAATGAAAAGCAAGCGTAGCGCGGACCTGTTTTGGAGGTCTGCGGCCCGTCCCCAATTGACAACAAAAAACCGCGGACCTAAACGACAGGTCCGCGCTACGCTTGCTGCTCGTCTCCAAGACGTGGTTTCGTTTCGTAACGGGTTCGAGAATCATGATATGGCTTCCCACGGTTTGCCGTCGAGAAACTGGCGAGGTGTCTGAATGGGAATCGATTGAAACGAATCGAGGCGCAATAAATGACGGTCGCCGGAGATGATCGCTTGCGCGTGTGCGGCGACAGCGCACTCCAAAATCCGGTCATCATCAGGGTCATCCGTAATCACTGCTAGCGACACTTCTGGAAGGACTCGGGTTCCCCAACTCCAAACTAAGCGGCAACGCGCGCCAATCTCTTTAAGGCTCCAGCCGAATTTCTCTTCCAGGATGCGTTCGACCTCGGCTTGAATGGACGCGGAGAAATAGATCGCACACACACCCTCGGCTGCCAACTCCAACACCTTCCGGGGAAGACCGCCAAAAACGAGCGCGGAGACAATGACATTCGTATCCACGACGATCCGCATTATTTTGGCGTCCGTTTGTGGCGCTTCTCCTGGCGGACTTCGTGGATAAGACGATCCACATCATCCTCGCGGACGCCCAGCGCTTGGGCTCGGGCTCGGCCATAAGCGTTGGTTTCCTCCCACCAGCGTTCCCGTTCGTAGTGCCGAAGTGCTTCGCGCACCAACTCACTCATGGTACGGTTTTCCTTCTCAGCTAGCTTCTCGGCCCGCGAGAGCATCTCCGGTGGCAAGGTCACGGAAAGGGTCTTGGTTGATCGCATGGCGGTACTGTAGCATGATTTAGCAAGATATGGCGTGATTATCGCGGGTGGCGCCGACATTGGTTTTTATGTCGGCGGCCCAGGCGATGCGTGATTCACCCGGCGTTCGGCGGCTTCCCCGGCGCATACACACAAGGCGGTGTACGCGCCACCCGTGGTTTTGGCGGCGCGGCCCGTGAGAATTCGGATTATCTTGTTAGCGGCGCGGCAAGAACCCGCACCGCTGGAAAAGCCGCAGAGCCTGCCCTGAGCGGAGCGAAGGGGCCGGAGTGCGGGCCCTGCGCTACGCTTTCAGGTCGCGCAATAACCGTTCGAAGGACTTCTGGTCCGGGCGATGTCGTAGGAGGCTTGCATTCGCAGGAGCGTGTCCATCTTCGCTCCAAAGGCTTTTTCAATGCGCAGCGCCATGTTTCCGGAAAGGCTGGCCTTGCCGTTGAGCAAGCTCGACAGGGTAGGCCGGGAAACCTGAAGCGCCGCTGCTGCCGCTGTTACCGACAGGCCCGCGGGCTCGATAATCTCCGTCCGAATGAAATCTCCCGGATGGGGGGGGTTCTTCATGGGCATGGCGTTTGCTCATGAGAAAAGCCCACGGTCAGGACTGCTCGCCCGCCATTAAGATCGGCGGACTTTCAGCCGCGGCGACACCCTGGCTAACTGCTTGGTTCCTGAGGCCGCAACGCAGGTCGCCCTAGCGCGAGGACTAGAAATACAGCGTGATGAACTTTTGATAGCTGGGGACGCCGTGTATGTATCCCCAGCCGTTAATGACCCGGTCCCAGGCATCCAGGATGAACGAATGGGCGCAGTGGATGGAGGTCGGGTCGCCGGCCACTTTGGCATTCCACGGCGTTGGGCCTGGAGGCGGGACGGCGACACCAGTGATCCCGGACCATAGGCGCGTCAGCGAAATGTGGCTGCTGTAGTTATCCGACGACACGGCCTTGGACTTGTTGTCTCCCCAGTAGGCCGTCAGGCTCCATCCCAGCAGATGGGACTGGGGAGCCGAGGCCGTTACCAGGAATGTAAATGTCGGTGTTCCCGTGTTGACGATCGCGCAGGTGTTTACGGGCACGTTGCCTGGTTGCTGGAGGATCTGCTGGATGTTAACTACGGGCACGGTGTTGTCGATCATCACACTGGCGGAGCGGCCAGGGTCGGTGTAGTGCCCAATCTCGGAGGCCGCGCTCTCAGCGGAGAACAGTTTGATGCTGATCTTGTTGAGGCCGTTCGGCTGGCCGGTAGTGTCCAGTAGAAGTCCCAGCCAGAAGTTGAGCCAGATCTGACTGGCGGAGCGCAGGAGATAGTAGCCGTTCGTCGGCACCGTGGGTTGCAGTTCGAACTCGTTGAGAGGGACGCTCCAGAGATAGTCGCCGAAGGGCTGCGTCACCTGCACCCCCGGCGCGGGCGGTCCCCCCGGTCCGGCGATGAACACCTGATAAAAATTGGCTCCCAAGGTCCGCGCGTGCTCCCAGTTGATCATCAGGGGCAGGGTGCCTCCGAAGGGGCAATCCTTGACCTGGAAGAAATAGGTGGGGTCCACGGTGGTGTCGGCATAGCCGTTCGGGAGGTGCGTGGCGTCCGCCGGCACGAAACCGATGCCGAGGAAAACCGGGCCGGCCGCCGAATACACGGAAGCGGTCAGATCGACCTCGCTGACCACGGTCGCGCTGGCGATCAGGAGTTGATTGGACGAGAGGACGGCGACACTGTAAGGCGCGGGTGACGTAGGTCCGGCGATTGCCGTGACCGTCGCCGGGGAGGTGGTGAGGTCGGCCTTAAGCACGGTACCAGTGGGGTTGGGTTGCGGAAACAGGATGACGCTCTCCCCGGCGTCCGCCCAGGTGAGATGGCGAGGGGCGTTCAGGCCGCTCGCAATCACGACACTGGTGTTCGTCAAGAGGTCGAAACGGGTGATGGTGTCCGCGTCGCTGCTCACATAAATGAAACGACCGTCGCCGGTCACCAGCACGCCGCGGGGATAGGCAATTGTTGCCACAACCGCTTTGGCGCCGGTAGTCAGATTGATCCGCTGTATGTGGCCGCCCGTGAATTCCGCCACGTATGCGACGCCATGCGCTTCATCCAACGCAATCTGGTCAACGCCGTTCAGCCCGGCAGCGACCACCGTAGCGGCGGCGCGGTTCATGTTGGTCAGGCTGAGGCGGAGCAGTGTGCCGGGCATTTCCGTGACATAGGCGTGGAGGCCATCGACGCTGAGTTCAACATCCTTCGGATTGGTGAACCCGCTGCCAAGCACGGTCTTGACGTGAGTGTGGGCGGTCACGGCGCTGATGCTGCCTGCGCTGGCGTCGGCAACATAAAGTTGATCGGTACTGAGGCGATAGGAACTACCGATCAGATCGGCAAAACCGGTGGCGATGGTCGTAGGTATGGGGAGCGGCATTGGTGCCTCCAGTACACAGGGTTGATCCCCGTGTCAGTCATATTAGGTTATTGGCGAAAGCCCCTTTCAAGTGTGATTCTGATGCAAATCTAATGTTATGTCAAGAGAATAATGATACACTTGCCAACACCCCTCGACTTATTCCGTTACGTTCGCCCGCATCGCTCGCGGCCATACCCCCTTTGCGCCGTCTAAATGGAAAGGGCTCAGTGGGTTACATCGATAAAACCCCCTGCGCGTTGAATGGAGCACAAGGTCCTATGGCACCAAGCGTAGCGCGGACCTGTTTTGGTCCGCGGCTTTCAGCTTCAAATTCTCGCCTTCTCATCGGCTGGTCCCGCGGCTGCGGGACACGCGGTCAACGGTCAGCCCGCACGGCCTCTGCTGTTCGGCGGCCTCCACGTCCGCATACGCATTGAGTACCGCAGACCTGTTTTGGAGGTCTGCGGTTCGTCGCCAATTGACAACAAAAAACCGCGGACCTAAACGACAGGTCCGCGCCTGCCGGCTTCCGTGGCTCATGGAATCACCTGGCGCCGTAAACCCGACTGGAGAGTTGTATTCAGTGGCGCTAACGTGTATGTTGTTGGTCGGTCGAGAATCGAAAAAAGAGATCTCAGTTTAGGACGCTCTCTTCATAACAGGAGGTGTGGATTGAAACTCAAAGAAGGCGTTGTCTCTATAGTGCTATTCAGCTTGTTGACCACCACGGCTCTCGCGCAGATCAGGGGCGGTTCCTTCACGCTGCGCTACACTTCGTTTTCGCCGATTGTTTCTCTGGCCGCAGGCATCTTGATTCTGATTTTCCCCAAGCTCCTCAGATATATCGTAGGCTTTTACCTAATCCTGGTT
>JBEKUR010000252.1:0-8310 GCA_049514855.1 Terriglobia bacterium | reverse complement strand
CACCAGGCTTCGCTCGGCGGATCGCTCCGCTCCACGCTGGCTCGGCTACTTGTTGAATGGGCAATTACAAGGTAAGCTCCTTTCAGCTTACAAGATCAGCCAGGCTTTCCCTGGCACACCATACATACAAACCACTGAGCGCTTCTTGCACTTGCTGCCGAACACTCAGGATGGCTGGATCGCAGAGCGGGGTCCTAGATCTTCACATCGCATTGTGTGACGACTGCGGACTGGGCACCGCTGTAGCGATAAATTACGGACAGATTCTGTGCCGGAATCGCGGCGTGTAATGACTGCTCTCCGCGGTTATCGCGAGAGGTATCTCTGTCCAGTGTTCGGAATGTTAATCGTATGTCGCAGCCCAGGCTGTCTACTGTTCGTCCTGGGCGTACCAGCCGCTACATCGTCTCGGCCGCAACACTACGGTTGAGCACTGCCTGGTCCGCCCCCCCCGGCTTCGTGCAATCCTGACTGTCGTGCAATCCTGACTTGACAACGGAATCTCGGAAGCGTAGGGTTGCGTCAAGTCGGGACCACCAGTTGCAGCTAACAACTGATGGCCCCTGACCGTTTCAGCCTGGTGAGCGGCCGAAGATGGCTACCTTCTATTTATCCGACCAGCCCATTTTTCGCAACCCCTCATTCAGAGAGAATCGAGGCGCTTACTATGCTAACCATCTATCGCAGACACCTCAAAACGTGTGCTCATCGTTCGGAAGGAAGGAAATACCGCCGTTGCCATTGCCCGATTTGGGTTGACGGGACAGTGGGCAATGGGGAAATCCGACAGTCCCTCAAGACACGGGATTGGCAGCACGCCCAGGACGCAGTGCGCGAATGGGAGGCCATGAATCAGATTAAGCAGCTGCCGCAGGAACAGGAGGTAATGACCGTCACCGGTGCATGGAGCCGGTTTATAGCAGATGCGAAGGCCAAGGGCCTACACGAGCCGACAATACGTAAGTACGAACACCTAGATAAGCAGATAAAGCACTATGCAGAAGGCGGCGGGATGCCGGATCTCAGGATGGATTTACAGTCTCTTGGGGGGCAGGGCTTGCCTGCTTTTCCCATAGTGGATGTCGGGATTGGTGGGGTTCCTACAATTGGCTGGACTCGGTTACCCGTTAGTGGTCTTGTGGGCCCATCAAGGGATGAGTAGCTGCGCCGAGGTTTTCACCGACATTAAGAATCGTTTCGGGACGATCCTTAAGCCGCGTCCGTCAGCGCCTAGGCCGACGGCGTTCCCCAATCGAGTCATTGCCCCGACTGTCCGCCGGTAACAATGCAGATTGCGCTTCTCCCCAGATCCCTGGACCCTCTGTACTACGACGGCCCAGCCCTGGCTCGGCCAAACGCACATGAACTCACTTGCCGCCTGCAATGAATTTAATCGCCTTCTTGAACACGTCCATGTCCGAGTAGTCGGAGGCAGACTCGTACCAACGCAGAGTCTTGTGGGTGCGGGCATTCAGGACGCGTATGCTGGCGAGGTCGAGGGCCTCCTGAGTGGCAACGCGGCGAACATCATAGACGGTCTCGACGCTAGGCTGGAGCGTGCAGTCGTCCCTGCCATTCGCATCCACTCGGCAGTCGCTCGTCCCCCGACGGAGCACGGGCACATCCGTAGGTTCCAGAACTGCTTTTAGGCCGCGGTGTCTAGCTGCGCGGAGGGACCAGGCGATAACGTATTCCGCCTGCGACGCGTTGTCGACCATGCAGGCGCTAGGAAATTTCTGCTGACCTTTCTTGCCCCACCAGTTCCGTTGCCGGTCAGTCAGCTGACCCCAGCGGGATTGATCGGCCTGCTCCGGGTGGTCGAAGTCGTACATCAGCACGGCGAAGCGGATCTGGCAGTCCTGCACCTTTGGCTGATGCTTCCCGTAGACGGGAACTGCGCCGATAACGATGCTCAGAGCCAGAAACAACCGTAGTCGGTTAGTGTACATTGCCTCTCCTCCTGGGAAAGCTTACAACCAGCATACCGCCGCACGGTGGGGGGAGTCAATCGAAGCGAGGACCTGGTAGTGGGGCAGTCTGATTCTTGTGGCGGCGGTCTCTGACCGCCGAACTTGAATTCTCAAGGACTTCCGGCGCTCAGAGAGCGCCGCTCCAGCAAAATGTACCACTACCCAGCACCTGGACCAAGATGCGAACATCAAGACACAAATGATGGGGCCTAAAACTTGGAAAACTCTGCCGAGATTACCTCCGCATGGCCCGCACCCCCTCGCTCCTACTTAAACCTGGGGCGGCGCCTGGGCGACATCAGAATGGCCGTGATTATAGCGTCGATGAGGAAAGAGACGGCTTGGTCACCTCTAGTAAGGAGCTGGGCGAAGCTTCACTCGTGCTCTCGGCTCGCTGCACTTGCCGTGAATCAGGGTCGATCCGCCAGTGGTAAGGCCGTCGTTCATCGGGCATAAGGCAGAAAGGATTCCTTACGGCCAAGAGGATGAATCTGCGTTGGTCCTGGCCTTCCACCCGAAACGCTTCCTGAACTGGTGATATCAGTGGCGTTAGAAACGACGGCAGTCCCTTTTGCCGCATGCAGGCGCGTATAGCCAACCGGGCCGGCTGAAGAATCGCGACCGTAACTCAGCACGCTTCATACTAATCTGACCTTCTCCTCCGATCGGTGCGTTTCATCCGCACGGGCGACAATCCTCACCAGCTCCCGATCGATCTCGGCAACGATGGGCGCTGGCTGGTAATGCTCAATCAGGTTCAGCACTTTCTCGTGCACGCGGACTCTAAGTGACTTCGCCCCGTTCGCCTGCCACTCCGTCCAGTTAGAGCGGTCGAGCAATTCAGGGAACCAGAACTCGCTGCGGAAATAGTTCAGCGTATGGTCGTCCATCAGGTAGTGCCCGCCGGGACCGACGCGCTCGATCGCGTCGAGCGCTAGATGCTCGGCATCCACCACGACGCCGCGCAGAATACGTTTGATCAAACTGATAATCTCGTTCGACATCACGAGCATGTCGTAGGAGGCGATCAATCCGGACTCCAGGTACCCCACGTCGTGGATCAGATTGGCCCCGGATAATGCGGCGAACGCAATCGATAGAGCTCCTTCGATGGCTGCCTGTTGATCGACTATCTTTGAGTCGGAGCACCCGGCAGTCGAGAACATCGGCAAATGCAAGTATTGGGCGACGTTAGTCATTGCCGCGCTCAGCAAAGCCAGTTCCGGTGCCCCGTAACTGTAAACGGTGGTGGACATGTCCATCACAGACATCACTCCGCCGATAACCACGGCTGCGCCTTTCCGCTCGAGCTGCGAGATGACCACGCCCGTCAGACATTCCGCGAGCCCCTGGACGAGGGTACCTGCCATTGTGGCTGGCGCCGTGGCACCGCAAATGGGGCAGGGGGTATAGATCGCCGGAATGTCGTTTTCCGCTGCGTAAAGGAGTTTTTCTACGGCCACCCTCGAATTCTCGAGCGGTGAACTCGGTTCAATGTAAATGGCGAACAGCGGCAGTTTGCGCCATTCATCAACCCCACCTATGGTCGCGCACGCCATCTCCAGCTGATCAGCCAGTCCCTCCCTATCAACAGCCGTAATTACCAGCGGTTTCGTCGTTCCTCTTAACATCGCCATCAATTGATGGCGGTCGTATGTGCCGATGGGCACGTCGGACGTCAACCCTAGCGACATGTGGAAATCAATGTGCGGCAACGCGTCGGCAATTTTCGCCGCGCGGTAGACATCTTCGTAGGTGCAACGCCGTCGCTCCCCGCGGTAGGGGTCGAGAATAAACGGGCAGTCTGAACCCGTGCCAAAGTAAATCTGATCCTTCTCCAGGGCGACGCGCTTTTCTCGGTCCCGACCTGCCAGGACTATGCGCGACGGCACCGATTGGATGCTGGATTCGACCAACCACGCTGGGATGTGGACAAGGTTATCATCTGTGATCATGCAACCGGCATCGCGCAGGAGCTTCAACGCGCTTTGTTCGTAAACGCGCGTTCCCACCTGCTGTAACACATCCATCGCCGCATAGACAATCTGCTCAATTTGGTCGTCGGACAGCACCCGCAGCCGAGGTGTTACGTTTGCTTGGTAATTGACCCGCATGACTTCCTCCTAAGAAGAATCGCGCTGCGCCATCAGTTTCGATTAGAGACTCGGGCGTCGGGATTTGGGGCTTGCTGCTTCCCCTCGCCCAGCTTTCTCCAAAACATCTCCTGCTTGATCTCGCCCCCGGGGGGGATGAGGAGAAAATCGTCCGTCGATTTCCGGAGTTGGTGTGCTTCGGCTACGAGTCGTTCCACGAAATCCGTCGAGCCGATATGCTCCTCGTAGCGAAAGCCCCAGCGCACGGCGCAAAATCTTGCGACCTCAAGTGCCTGAGCGCGACAGGCAATGAGTTCAGCCTGGCTGGACGCGACAAGCACCAGGCGTCTATAGTTCCTGTACTGCTCATTGATGATCCAATCGGCGCTTTCCTGACCGTACTTCTCCACAAGCTCCTCGTATTCCCGCAACGGATGACTGCCGCTCGCCAACCATCCTTTGGTCAGATAGTACGTGCCGGGTTCAGCCGAGAACTCTTCGACGTAACGCTCGTAGGAGCCGAGGAGGAGCATGATGCAATCGTCCGCGCGGGGCACAATCAGCGTGTGCTGCCGGGCTTTTAGGCCTACAAGGCCATTCCCGCAAAGACCGTAGCCGAGGATGACAACCGAGGGTTCAGCGAGTCGGTCGATTTCCTGTTGAAGCGCTGCAGCCATTAGCGTCGGCGTACGGTGGAGTCCATATTCCTTGCAGGTCACGGGGATCGCGGCGTCACGCAGGTAGGGTTCCATAAGGCTTTCGAGCACCCGGCAGGCAATGGCCACCACAGGCATGTCAGCTCACCCGAGCGAACTTCTTCGCGATTTCAACCGCGTCGGGCGCGCTCGATCCGTACGCGTCCGCATTAATCTGGCAAGCGAAATCTGAGGTCACGGGCGCGCCTCCGATCATGACTCTCACCTGCTCGCGCAGGCCGGCCTCTTTGAGCAGCTCGATCGTCCGGCCCATCGACTGCATCGTTGTCGTCAATAGGGCGGAGAGGGCGACAATATTCGGCTTCTCGTGCTTGACGGCCTCAACGAATTGCTCCGGCGCGACGTCCTTGCCGAGGTCAATCACTTCGAAGCCCGCCCCTTCGAGCATCATCCCGACCAGAGTTTTGCCAATGTCATGCAGGTCGCCCTTGACTGTGCCGATAACCACTTTTCCAGCCATCTTGACTCCGGTCTGCACGAACAGAGGCCTTAGAATGTTTAAGGAAGCTTGCATCGCGCGTGCGGCAAGCAAGAGTTCAGGAATAAACCTCTTTCCCTCTTTAAAGTCCTTGCCGATCAGTTGCATACCTTGTGTCAGGCCTCTGTCCAGAATCTCCTGAGGCGTCAGACCGGCGGCGAGCGCTCCATTGGTGAGGCCCGGCATATCCTTGGCCCGGCCTTCATACACTGCATTCGATATTTGCGTGAAGGTGTCGTTCATCTTGGACTCCTTTTCGTCTCAGTTCTCGATCGATCTTGAGCTGGCTTTCTCCTAGGCATGGGTTGTCCTTACGCTATAGCGGGCTTCGGCATTGGCCAGAATCGCGTCGATTTGTTCCTGTACGTTTGATTGAAGGGGAACGGGTCGGTGATCCCGGAGGATTTCATCTAGAGATCTCTGCACGCGGTCGGGCATGGACAAACCGCCATTGGCTCGCCAATCCTGCCACCGCATGCGATCCATCAAGCGCGGAAACCAAAATTCATTCTTGAAGTGTTCTAAAGTATGGTCGGTAGCGAGAAATTGACCCCCGGGGCCTACCTGCTGAATTACATTCGACGCCAGCGTCTCCGGCGTCACTTCAATGCCGCGCAGCAACCGTTTGACATAGCTAATGATCTCGTCGTCCATCGTCGTCATCTGCAATGAGCCGGTCGTCCCCGCTTCCATATACCCGACATCGTGGACCAAGTCCGCCCCCGACAGGCCAGCGAATAAGATTGAGATCGCGCCCTCGATAGCCGCTTGTTCATCCATGAGCTTGGAATCGGTGCATCCCGCCGTTGACCACACCGGAAGGCCGATGTGACGCCCCATTTCGGTTAGCGCCGCCGACTGAAGCGATAGTTCCGGAGCCCCGTAGGCGAGTATCGAATACCGCATGTCCATGATCGAAACCACGCCTCCCATCACAAACGGTGCGCCTGAGTGGATCGCTTGGGATATGACAAGCCCGTGCAGTGATTCGCACAATGCGCTGACTAGAATACCTGCAGAGGTCGCGGGAGCCGTACCGCCACACATCGGACAGGGAGTGTAGACGAGAGGAATGGAATGCTGCGCGCAAAAGACCAGTTTGTCCGCCGCTTCGCTGGTCGCGACTAGCGGCGAGAGCGGTTCGGCATAGAAGATGTAATTCGGCCGCTGCTTAAGTCTCTCCTCACCCCCAGCAATTGCCACTGCTATTTGATAAATATCTCGACAGGTATCGAGCGTATATGACCAAGCAACGATTGGCTTGACCGTGTTCGCAATCATTTCCGCAAATTCGTACACGTCCGCTAAGTCGGGGGTCACGTCACTGATCGTACCGAGCGACTCAACGAAATCAATGTTGGGCAGCGCATCGCAGGTCCGGGCCACATCCGCCGCATCTTTGCGCAAGTACTTGCGCCGCTCACCACTACGCGGATCGATCATGTTCACGCAGGTAGGCCCCGGGCCGTAATGCACCCGGCAGGGCCCTATCACGATGTCCTTCTGGGTGTCGTTTTCTCGGCTGTGGACCTTGAGCGACGACGGTGCGGTGGCCAGCGCCCGGCGAACAAGGTAACTTGGGATCCGCGCTCGCGCTCCTTCTACCCACGCACCCTGGGCCTTCAGAATTCCCAGCGCGGTTTGGTTGTGGACTTCGACACCCGTGTGTTCGAGCACATCGAGGGCGGCATGAAAAATTTCCTCTCGCTGATCTTCGGTCAGAATTTCAAATTGCACGGTAGCATTCGTTCGGTAGTTTACGCGCATGGCTTATTACTCCTGACGAATCGAGCAAGTTTGATGACTCATTGCGTGTGCAATAGAGGTTGGGGGCTTTGCCGTCGACTTCGGGGAGACGCTATGAAGAGACTAGCGCCTGCCGGAGGAATTCGCTCGAGATTACGGTTTACCCCACGAGGGATCTTCACAGTTTTCGTCTCCGGGCGTATGATGCCAGCGGCGGCCGCCATTGTCAAATCCATAGACATTCTGCCAAGTCTTGGGTTTTTCAAGCGCCGTTGTCTTCGGGCCATCGGAATTGATTGCGCAGGGATGGCCAGCCGACAGGTAGCACACAAGCGTGGGCGGACCGGTCGAAACTTCGGGCGGCCCCGCGATATTAGAGTTCCCGAAGTATTCGTCGCCATAACGCAGCTCATCCCTTTACGTTCATTCTGCTAAGCGGGCGCGCTCCTCGCCTTGACGGCTCTCGCAATGGCGGCGATATGCTCGGGAGTGGTGCCACAGCAAACCCCCAACGATGTTCGCGCCCTCCAGGACCGGCATGCCCGCGTTCGCGTGGATGAGGATCGGCGTGTGCGGCTGAGCTGCACGCATCTGCCGGGTAATGTCAATCATGATGGCGATTCCGTTGCCACAGTTCACTCCAATGACGTCCGCACCGGCCGCTGCTGCTTCTTTAGCAGTACGCTCAGGAGTCACACCCATCATGGCGTGACATCCACCCGCATCGACTTGGAAGGTGAAGGTAGATATCAGCGGAAGCCTTGTATGGTCCTTTGCTGCCCTGATCGCCTGGACAGCTTCCGTCAGGGAAGACATGGTCTCAATGCAGAGAGCATCGGCACCGCCTTCCTCGAGGGCGACGACCTGCTCCCTGAACGCCTGGTAAAGATCGTCGGCCGTGACGTTCCCCCCCTCCTCCTCAACAATCTCACCCGTCGGACCGACCGAAGCTGCGACATAACCTTGTCGCGACCCACAAGGTCCATCGAGAATGCCGCTGCAAGGCAGCAGGCCAGAAGCTGCCAAAGCCCTCCGTAAAGCCTCTGTGTGCTCAAATGTGGCATTCGCCTTGGGCTTCGCGTTTTTCCTGCATCTGATTGCTCTGTCTCCTCAGTCTGTATGCGCAGTGGTGGGCTTCGAAGGGAAATGAAGGGCGGACTAAGGGCCCCAGGCTAATTTACTGCTCGTGAGGTTAATGAAAACGGATTTGGCCTTGGTGTAGGTGTGATACGCCTCGAGACCGAAGTCCTCGCCGAGCCCGCTTTGCTTTTGCCCCCCATACGGAACCGAGGGCTCCCAATACTCCA
>JBEKUR010000251.1:0-8351 GCA_049514855.1 Terriglobia bacterium | reverse complement strand
GAGCGGTTTTCTCCAGCGGTGCTGGCCAATCACGCTTACCTGAAGGCGGTGCGGGATTGCTCTCATGGGGTTCCACTGACCATCGCGTTGGAACGTCATGAGGGCTTCGTTTCTGTTTACAAGACAGCGTGCTTCGACGACAGCCACGAGGCCTCGCGATTCAACCTCCCCTTTGCGGAGCGACTGGTGAAAATGCTTCTCTGGAAGCACGGCGGATGGAGGATCGTGGTGGGCGGACCGCGGCGTGTAGGTGAGCATATCCGCCAGACCTATTCTCCGCAAGGCGCACGCGCTTTCGACGCTGAGTTCATGGGCGGAGTGTACGAACGGCCGTTCACGGTCGAGATTACCAGCCCCGAAAAAACCCCTGCGCCCTCGGAGGGTACGATGGCCCTGGGCAGGCATCTCGACGGCTGCCGCATTGGATTCGACCTGGGCGCCACGGACCGGAAAGTGGCAGCAGTGATCGACGGAGAAACTGTTTTCACGGAAGAAGTGGTCTGGGATCCCCGCAATGCCGCTGACCCCAGCTATCATTACAAAGAGATCATGGCGGGGCTGAAATCTGCCGCCCAGCATCTGCCGCGCGTCGACGCCATTGGCGGCAGCTCGGCCGGAATTTACATCAACAATCGCCCGCGGGTGGCTTCGCTCTTTCGGGCGGTGCCTCGAGAAGTTTTTGAGACCGGGATTGTGAACCTCTTCCTTGACATGAAGCGTGCTTGGGGGGGGATTCCCTTTGTGGTGGTCAACGACGGGGAAGTAACAGCGCTCGCCGGCTCAATGTCACTTCAGGATAACGCCGTGCTGGGGATGGCTCTTGGCTCGAGTGAGGCCGGAGGTTACGTCAGCGAAACCGGTGAGCTTACCACTTGGTTGAACGAACTGGCCTTCTGCCCTGTGGACTATGACCCCGCGGCTCCCGTCGATGAATGGTCGGGTGATCGGGGTTGCGGGGCGCAGTATTTCTCACAGCAGGCGGTCTTTCGGCTGGCGGCCGAGGCTGGGATCAATTTGGACGAGCGCCTCGGCCCCGCGCAGAAACTCAAATCTGTTCAGGAAATGGCCCATCACGGGGAGGCGCGAGCCAAGCAGATCTTCGAGACCATTGGCTGTTATGTGGGATATGGAATCGCGCACTATGCCGACTTCTATGAGCTCCGCAATGTATTGATTCTCGGCCGCGTGACGTCAGGTGAGGGTGGGAACATTATTTTGAGCCGCGCCCAGGAAGTGCTCGAGAACGAGTTCCCGGAACTGGCGCAAGGAATCAGGCTCCGGCTCCCTGATGAAGCGACCCGGCGTGTCGGCCAAGCGGTGGCTGCGGCTAGTCTGCCAGCCCGGTTAGGGAATAGGGAATAGGGAAGAGGTAAAAGAGAACACGGGATTGAACCCCCTCACCCGGCCCGCTCCGGCTGGTGAAAACGCCGGCAGCGGTCCACCCTCTCCCCCAAGGGGGAGAGGGGCTTACTGTCTTAGCGTAGCTTGCCGGCTTCAGCGATCAGCAGACAGCCCCAGCGAGCGAGTGATTGCTGACTGCTGAGAGCTGAGAGCTTCTTTATGATTGCGGAGGAATAGGATGGAGTTACACAATTCTGGAGCGGAAGTCTATGTCCCTGACGGTTCTCCTGTTGATGTGGCACTCGCCCGAACCACGCACCTCTGTGTGTCGGCCCATCAAGATGACATCGAGATTATGGCCTATCACGGCATCCTCGAGTGCTTCGGCAGGTCGGACAAGGGTTTCACTGGGGTGACGGTCACGAGCGGCAGCGGCAGCCCCCGCGATGGTCTCTACGGAAGTTACACGGACGAGGAAATGCAAGTTGTGCGGCGCAAAGAACAGAAGAAAGCCGCTTTCATCGGCGAGTACTCCGCCCACGTCTTCCTTGATTACTCCAGCAGCGCAGTCAAGGATCCTACTAATACTCACGTGGTGGAGGACCTCAAGAGAATCATCGCGGCGTCCAAGCCACAGGTGATTTATACCCACAACCTCGCCGACAAGCACGACACACACGTTGCCACGGCCCTGCGAGCCATCCGCGCCCTACGCGAGTTGCCACGCGATTCGAGACCCCAGCATCTTTACGGCTGTGAAGTCTGGCGTAGTCTCGATTGGCTGAATGACAATGACAAGGTCGTCTTCAACGTGGAGGCTCACGAGAACCTTGCCCTGTCGCTGGTGGGGGTGTTCGATTCACAGGTATGCGGTGGGAAACGATATGATCTTGCGACCATGGGCCGGAGGCGTGCCAACGCCACCTATCTTGCTTCACATGGCGTAGATGAGTCCACGTCGCTGATTTTTGGCATCGACTTGACCCCCCTGGTTGAGGACGAACAACTCGACGTGGGCGAATTCATCGATGCTTTCATCCATCGCTTTGCCAAGGAAGTCTCGAGCAGGATCGCAAAGCTGTCCTGAGCTGTAGCGCTGAGCTTTAGCTCAGCACATGCCGACCCCGCAGGGCGGGGTCGGCGCTACACTAGAAGACTCGTTCTGAGTCGAGCAACAGCGTGACAGGCCCGTCGTTCACGAGTTCCACCTCCATCATGGCCTGAAACTGTCCCGTCTCGACAGTGATTCCGCTGGCCCGCACCGATTCTACAAAAGCTTCGTAGAGCCGACGCGCCATATCCGGCGGAGCGGCCCGGTCGTAGCTAGGGCGTCGGCCCTTGCGGCAGTCGCCGTAAAGCGTGAACTGGGAAACGCAGAGCAGGCCTCCCCTGGTTTCCGATAAGGACCGGTCCATGCGACCTTTCTCGTCGTCGAAGATCCGCAGGTTGACGAGCTTATCCGCCAGTGATTCCGCTGCTTCCGGTGTATCCTCTTTGCCGATGCCAAGCAGCACAAGCATCCCTGTGCCAACGGTCCCCACGGCGTGGCCGTTGACTCTTACTTCCGCCCGCTTTACTCTTTGGATGACAGCCCGCATGGCAATATTCTCCTTTTCGTGTCCCCGCCTCTGCGTCAGACTTCGCATCGCCAGGCCCAGCGGAACCTGACCTGCGGAGCGGCTCCATTCGACAGAACATCAGCATTTGCCCAGGCTAGGGTAGTGGGTCAATTTGATGTAGGGGCGGCTTTACGCCGCCATTTGGCGATCCCGCTTTGCGGGATCGCCGCTACAGCATCAAATTGACCCACTACCCAGGATAACGCGTAGGCCAAACGGCGTCGCCCCTTTTTTCCTGGTGCAGCGCCTGTCGCAACTGAACCCGGATTCGCAGATTGAGGCACCCTGGTCCTTTCCAACCCGTTAGATTGAAGTCGCTTCCACCAAGCCTGCTTAGGAACAGAACGGTGCGTTTGACGATTGCTTCACTCTGGTGTTCGAGCCTCTCCCTTGGGGAGAGGGTGGCGATCCCGCAGTGGCGGGAGAGCCGGGTGAGGGATCGGTTCTCTTCGACTGAGGTTACACTCCCGTCCAACTTATGGATTCGGGCTGAAGTGCCTTCATTAGTCTTTCCGACGCAACGAGGAACGCCTCGCCCAGACATGCAGATTTTCCCATGTGTGTGTCAAAACGCGTCATTGGCTAGGGCGCCTTTCACAATGTGATAGAAGCGCCTGCCGCTATCACCTTTGGGCTCAGGCCAAAAAGAAATTCTTTCACACTCTCTCCACCCTTTCCCACTGTTCCATCTCCACGTGCTAGGCTACATACATGAATCGGCCAATGCCAAGCCGGGCGCAGCAGGACGCGAGGAGTACGAGGATAATCTTTTCCAACGCCCGGTCGCGCACGGAGGCGCTCGTTCCTCCTTCCACAATCGGAGTTTCGCTGCCTGGTGGCCTTCATTCCGGTGCAGGCGCTCGCACTGAGGCTGAACACAGGTTGGTTCGGAGAGTATTTGCGCGTTGCGACGGGTTCATTCAGGAGGCCTGCGGCTCGTCATCAGTCCGTCCCGAGTTCCTGGGCGCGTTGACCGCCAGCGAGTCCGGTGGGGATTCCGCGGCTGTGCGTTTTGAGCCTTCTGTGTATCGCCACTTGAAAGCGGTAGCGGCCGGGGAGTCTCCCCGTTACGGGGGGATTTGTGCCCAGGCGCTTTGCGAGGAACTCGCGGAGGTCCTCCATCCCAAGACTGGCGAGTTCCACGAGAAGTTTCTCAACTCGCTCTTCACGGCCAGCCAAGCCAGCGAACTTTCCCGCCTGGCGGACGAGGCCCTGCGGGAGCTGGCTTCTTCGTGGGGCTTCGCGCAGATCATGGGTTTCCACGTGCTCGGGCGGCACGGCACTGTGCGTGACCTCCTGGAGCCGCGATTTCATTATCACTTAGCGAACCAACTGCTTGCTGAATTCGCCGAAAGCTACCAGCTCGACCTCGCCCGCGAATTTGAGGAGTTATTCCGCTGCTGGAACACTGGCCGGCCCGATGGCAGGACGACGGATCCCGCCTACGTTGAAAACGGCCTGATGCGGATGGAGATCTATCGTGCCTTGATGGCTGGGCGGCCAGCGGCGCGCGCCGGAGACAAGGCCAAGGTGGGTTCGTGAATCTCCCATGGAGATGGAATTCAGCCGCGAGAAGATTTTCAGTTTCGCAGACGACGCATATGACGACAGAGCGAGATTCCTCGCTTCGCTCGGAATGACAGGCTCTGAGGGATGAAAGACGAGCAAAACAAAAAGTTAAGAAGGGAAGGTCACAGAAACGCGTCATGATGAAATTTCTCCAACAACTCTTTTCCGAATCGGGTGAGGCGAGCTTCAGTCGCCTCGGAGCATTTGTGGCGCTGGGTTTTGCGTGTGGTTGGATTACCTACCTCGTATTCCACACCCACATCCTTCCCAGCCTGGAGGGCCTCACATTCTTTATTGCGGCGCTCTATGGGTTGGGCAAGGCCAACGAAACGCTGCAGCGCATTTTGGGGAACAAGTAATGGGAAACAACCGACCGCTGTTGTTGACAACGTGCTTGGGCAAGATTGGGGCCGCAGGCCGGAAACTCGCGAGCCTCAGCCCGGTGCAGGGGCTCTGGCGGAGCATTCCGGGCCTACCTACCGCCGCACTGGCTGGTGTTGTCATCATGTGCTTTGCCTGGTCCTGCGAGCGCCAAGCCCGGCGCCGTGACACGGTTGAGGCCCAGCAGGTGAAGAAGCAAGCCAAGGAGGAGATCTCCCGGCTCCAACAGCAAGCGGCCGGCGCCCTTCGGGGTGCCAAACAAAGCGCCCAGGCCGTCCGTGAGCTTGAAGCCCAGCGGCAACAGCTCGCGCGCGAGGCCGAAGGACTGCGTCAAAGTCTTGAGTCACTCCGCAAACAGGAGCTCGCGCGCGCCGACGAGGTGGCCACCCTTCCCACATCGGAAGTGGTGAGCCGGGTGGCCTCTCGTCTGCAAGAACCGGTGTCAGGGAACAGGGAACAGGGAACAGGGCAGCCGCATCTCGACCCCCTCACCCGTCCCGCGCTGGCTGAAGAAAGCGCCACCGCGGGCCACCCTCTCCCCCAAGGGGGAGAGGGGCAGAACAATCTAGGGGGAGAGGGCCAGAAATATCCGGCGGCGGGTAATGGCGAGAAACAGCCAGCCCCTGACACCCAACATCTTGTGCCCAACGCCTCTCGCCCCTCCGGGCCCGCGCTCGTGCTCTCTGACCAGGGCGTGCGGAAGGTTGAGACTGCATTTATTGAGCTCGATTCCTGCCGCCAGCAGACCCAGGTTATGGGGCAACAGGTCTCGAACTGCGAGCAGCAGTCGAAGCTCGACTCCGCCATCCATGACCAACAATCCGGCGCGATCGCCAAGCTCAACTCCGCGCTGGCGGACAAGGACCAGATCCTGGCCCGCAGCGAGGAAGCGCAGCGGGCGGAACTCAAAGCCGCCCGCGGCACATGGCAATCGCACTTTTTCCGAGCCGTCGAATACTTTGCCGGCGGATTCATCGCGGGGGTGCTTGTCCGATGAGCCCTCTGGACATCCAACGCGTGGCGCTCTGGTGGGGCCCCGGCGTTCTGATCCTCATCATTTTCGGCTACGGTTTTCTGCGTTTGGCGCACTACTGGATTGAGAAGTCCATGGAAGTGAAGCGCCAGCAGATGGACGGGGCCTACGCCCTGGTGCGGCATTACATCGAGCAGTTCCTGGGCGCTCAGAGCGGGCAGGCCGACGCGCTATCGCGCCTCGCCAATTCGGTCGAGCATCGCGAGTCCCAGGAGAGCTTCGAGCACCAGGAAATCCTTATCGCCCTGAAGGCCCTGCACCGCGATATGAACAGCCTGCGCTGCCGCAGCGGTGAGGATTACTGCGCGCTTCGCGCCTCGGCGGGATTCTCGGGGCGATGCGATTCCTCTTCCGACTTAAGGCACCTGCTGGAATCCCCCGCGCCGGGGTTCAATCCCTTGTGCGGGCCGCCGGGGGCGGCCGCGCCCAACGCGGCGGGAGTGGAATCGGAAAGAAAACACTTTCCAGGCCAGAGCGCGGCGGCCTCCGAAGGCTCCGGCAGCCACAAAACCGCCGGACCTGATTCGACTATCGATAATATATTCTGAGGAGTTGATCAATTATGGCCGCTACGGTTCGTCATAAGGAAATCATCCGCGGCAAGATCCTCTACTACCTGGGTCTCATCTACCCCCAAGCGGCCACCCTGCCGCTTCTTCAGGGTGAGCTGGACATCTTCGGCTACCCCGTGGTCTTGGAGGAATTGAATTTCCACATCGCCTACCTGGCAGAAAAAGGCCTGGTGGCCGTGGAGCGCGTTCGCGGGCCCCGCTCCCGGCGTGAAATTCCACTGGTGAAGATCACGGCCCGGGGTATCGACTATTTCGACGGCCGCCTTCCGGCCGATGAAGGCATCTACGTGGAGCCCCGGTAATGAAAAAGCGCCTGTCTAGCCAAAACGCTCCTGGCGGTGGGGCGGCGGCGGAAAGCCACTCGAAGTCGGACGCTGTCCCCTCCCCCGCAACGCAGCAGCCTACAGAAGGGTCTGCCGGTACGGAACAGACCGCGAAGGCAGGCGGGACGGAAGTTGTGAACGACGTCCTCGACCTTCAGAAAAACGAGAAGGACCTCGTTGACAAGCTGCTCAAAGAGGGCTCGACCTTCGAGGACGTGGTGGAGGGAGTGAATGCGCGGGGCGGGCAATGCGTCACACTCAATGCCGTCAAGACCTATTTTCAGGGCAACCGGAAGCTACAAACGCAACGCGCGCTCCGCCAGGTCGAAGACGCTGAAGCACTCCTAGCATCCTTGGACAAGGACCCCAAATCCGCTGAGGCCCGGCTCGCCAGGGCCACGTTCCTGACCGGTTACTCGAGAGTCAATCGGAATGCCTCCTTGGTGACTCCGAGGGAAGCCGCGCGCTACCGCATGGAGTGCGAGAACTTGAGCCTCAAGCACCAGATACTCGTGATGCAGAGGAAAAAGGCGAAGCAGGATTTGGATTACTCCCGCGCCCGGACACGCTTGATCGAGATCACGCAAGGAAAGATGCAGGGAGACCTTCTGAGGCTGGAGCGCGAGCTCACGGCACACCAAATCGGCGATCCCCTCGGGCCGGATATATTGCAGAGAATCCAACAGCTTTACGGACTTGCTTGTCAACCACTTCTTTATGAGGAAAGTGCCGATGCTGCCGCGAAGGCGTAAGAACAGTCGAGAGTCGAAAGTCGAGAATCGAGGGTCGACGCAGGGCAGTCGACAGTCGACCGCCGACCCTCGACCGTTGGCGCAGGAAACTTGCGAGACCAAAGAGGCCCAGCGCGGCTCTCCCGCCCCACTGTCGGGATGTGGAATGTCAGACGGGCAGCCGACCATGCCGATTGAAGAATCAAGGGGCGACTCTCGGAAACCAAAGCTGTCCAAACCAGCGACTCGCCCACGCGCCGAGAGCGGCTCCGCCGCCCTGACTTGCGGAAAGCCTCCGGCTTTCCGGCCGGAGCCGGATTCTTCGTCGTCCTGTTCCTCACCGCCTGGAAGGCTCAGCCTTCCAGCCGGTGAGGAGGAAGGTTTTCAGGACACCGGCGCTACGGAAAGGCAGAGCCTTTCCGCAAGTCAGGCGGCAGAGCCGCAGGTTATCGCCGACGGGATCGCGGGTAACTCGGACAAGCCTGCTCCAAAACCTCTCCTCGAACCTTTAGGTCCTGCTGTGCAATTACTTCCCTACCAGCGCCGGTGGGTTGAGGATCATTCACCGCTCAAGATCGCGGTGAAAGCTCGCCAGATCGGCTATTCCTTTGCCGCTTCCATCCGCGCCCTCCTGGAATGCCTGAAAAGAAGGACTACCTGGATTTTCCTTTCCAAGGGCGAGCGGCAGTCGCGTCTGCTGATGGAAAAGGTCCAGGAACACGTTCAGTCCTGCGGGATTCTGGCTCGGGCCTGCGAGTCCACCTTCTTCGAAGGCACGCTGA
>JBEKUR010000250.1:0-8365 GCA_049514855.1 Terriglobia bacterium | reverse complement strand
ATTCCTCGCGGCCCACTTGGCTCAGTTGCGTCTCCGGGTTGTGAACGTAGTAGATGTCCAATGTCTCGACGCCGAGGTTCCGGCGGCTGGCGTCAATCTGGTTTTCCAGGTACTTGGGGGAGATGACGTGGCAGCCGGCGACAACCTCCTCCATGCGGATTATGCCGGGGTCCAAGAGTTTCTCCTGGAAATAGGCAGAAGAGTCCGGCGGTTCTTCGCTGTCGAAGGTCAGGAACCCGCCCTTGGTGGCCAGGACGACTTCGTCGCGCTGGACTTCGCCGGAGGAAATCAGTGCTGCCAGCGCCTGGGCGATGGCGCGTTCGCTCCGCTGGTGCCTGTAATTGATGGCCGAATCGATGACGTTGACGCCCATCAACACCGCTCGCGTGATGGCCTCTCTGTAACGTGCATCGTAAGCGGCGGTGGGCTCCCCGAGGTATGTGCCGATGCCGATGGAGGAAATCCAGAGACCTTGCGCCTGGCGAATATGCCCCGGCAGGCGCGCCGCAAATCGCTCGCGAAAGCGCGCCGTACCTTCCGCTGTGGCGAAACCTGGAATCAGCATTCAGCCCTCCCACTGTCATTCCGATCCCGCAGTCGCGGGAGAGGAATCTCGCTCTGGTTCTTTCTTCCACCACCCTCCCTGGTCCGGCTTGAGCTCCTATCCACCTCAGCGCAGAACGAGATTCCTCTCCCGCGACTGCGGGCTCGGAATGACATCCGGCGGAGGTCCGGCACAGAAATTCGGTTAGTTCGGGCTGGCCTTAACCAGGAAAATCGGGATCTCGCTTTCGTGCCGAACCTTGGTGATGGTGGTCCCGTGGATCAGATCGTTAATCAACTTGTGTCCGTGGGCTGCCATGGCGATGAGATCGCAATGTTCTCCTCGGGCGGTGTTCAGAATCGCGCGGGCCGGCTCGCCCCGTTCGTGGCGCGCGGTCACCCGGAAACCTTCTTCCCGCAGCCCCTCCGCCACCTTCTCCAAGAACTCGCGGTCCCCCTTTATCTCCTGCGAGTCCGAGAGATTCAGGTTATCCTGCCACTGCGCCGCCCAACCGGTCGATACGTGGAGCAGCAGAATCTCCGCCTGGGTGAGTGTCGCCAGTTCCTTCACCCGCGGCAGCAGCACGTCGTCGGCTTTGCTGTGATCGAGAGCCACGAGAATCTTCTTGAACATGATGACCCCTGCCTAGCTGGCCCAGCTTTTGACTGTCAGGACCAGGAGATAAGCATTCAAGATAGCAATAATCCCCGCCACCATCCAGGCGAGGATTTTGAGCCAGAGCGGGTTTACGAATTCGCCCATTCTTGCTCGGTTGCTGGTGAACTGAACCAAGGGAAAAACCGCAAAGGAGAGTTGCAGACTCAAGATGACCTGGCTGAAGATCAAAAGTTGTGCCGTTCCCCGATGTCCGAAAAACGCCACGGCGATAACCGCGGGAATAATAGCCAGGAGCCGCGTAATCAGCCGCCGCAGCCAGGGGGCCAGACGGATGTTCAAAAATCCCTCCATCACGATTTGCCCAGCCAGTGTTCCGGTCAGGGTGGAGTTCTGGCCGGAACACAGCAGGGCTATGGCAAAGAGTATGCTGGCCATTTGCGTTCCGAGCAGCGGCGCCAGGGTGTGGTAAGCATCCTGGATTTCTGCCACTTGGTTCAACCCATGGCGGTAGAACGTGCCGGCCGCCATGATGAGAATCGCCGCGTTAATGAAGAAAGCAAAATTGAGCGCCACGACGTAATCCAGCAGGTTAAATCGCAGCGCGGTTCGTATTCCCTCCCGGCTCCGCGCGATCGCCCGCGTCTGGACCAGCGAGGAATGGAGGTAAAGGTTGTGGGGCATCACCGTCGCGCCCATCATCCCGATGGCAATGTAAAGCATTTCCTGGTTGGTCAAAAGCTCTGGAGTGGGAATAAGACCCTTCCCGATTTCGACCAAATTTGGTTTTACCAGGAGAATCTCCACTAAGTAGCAGACACCAATCGTCCCGATGAGGCCCACCACCAGGGCTTCGAGGTACCGGAATCCCTTATGCTGAAGGTAGAGGATCGCCAGCACATCGAGCGCCGTCAGGCAGACGCCGAGCAAGAGCGGGATATGGAAGAGCAGGTTGAGCGCGATGGCCGACCCGATCACCTCCGCCAGATCGCAGGCAGCGATGGCAATTTCACACACCACCCACAGGAACAGGCTGGTTTTCCGCGAATAATAGCTACGGCAGGCCTGCGCGAGGTCGAGTTGTGTGACGATGCCCAGTCGCGCGGCAAGCGCCTGGACCAGGATCGCCATCAGGTTGGACAGGAAGAGGACGAAGATGAGTTGGTAAGCAAACCGCGACCCGCCAGCTATATCCGTGGCCCAGTTGCCGGGGTCCATGTAGCCGACGGCGACCAGGAAGCCCGGCCCGGAAAAGGCCAGCACTTTCTTCCAGAAGCCCACTCCGGTGGGAATGCCCACCGTCCTGTGGACCTCAGGGAGAGAGGGCATAGCGGGTGAGCGGTGATCTGAGGTTAGGTGCGGTTCGTCCATCGGTCGCTAAGTATAGTTGAGTTATGTTGCGAATTCTTCGTTGGCCCTTTTCAGAAGCGCCTTCATGTAGGCAATGCTATAAGCGGTTCCGGCCCTGTTGCCGCCGATCATTTCCGGGATGTGATCTGGGATCAATACTCCGTTATAGTTCACCTCGCGCAGCGCCCGCATCACCTTGTACATATCCATGTAACCGTCGTCCACAAAGGTCTCGACAAAATGAGGTAAAGGCGCGTTCACATTACGGAAGTGGATTTTGAAGATTTTGCCGCGGCTGCCAAAGTAGCGAATGGTCTCCAGCACGTCTTTCCCCATGAGTTTGCCGCCCTCGAGCCAAGTGCCACAGCAAAGGCACATTCCTATATTGGGACTGTCGGCGATCTCGAGAGCTCGCTTGTAGCCCTCAAAATTGCCGAAGATACAGCGTGGAACACCGGCCAATTCGGGCACCGGCGGGTCGTCGGGATGAATGCCGATTCTTACACCTACCTCCTCCGCGACCGGCGTCACGGCCTTGATGAAATAGGTGTAGTTATCCCAAATCTCCTTCTGCGAGTAAACGCGGCCGTGCGTAAGCGGTCCCTTGAAAATCTTCTTATCCCAGTAGCCGGCATCGGCCTTCGCCAAATCGAAAGCTCGAGCGGGTGCTCCGCCGCGCGTATTTTCACGCTGCGTGCTCCAAATGCCGTTGCCCATATGAGCGTAGGTCGTATAGTAGATCCCGGCTCTGCCTAGATTGCGGAGGTAGGTCTTGTAGTCCTCGATTTTCTGGTCACGTCCGGGAAGGTTTAGAGTGACCTCTTCCATGTTATGGACGTTGAGGTTTCCGATATTCCAGACCTTCAAACCGGCCGCTTCGACCTTTTCGCGCAAGCGCATGAAATTCTCATAGCTCGCCCCATCCGCATGCACCCAGATGTTGACGTATTCCGCCCCCAGTTGCCTTACGAACTGGAGATCTTCGTCATTGGGGTCGGAGCCTACTTGAACTGAGATCTTCATGCCTGGGGGGATGTCGTGGAGCTTCGTTACGCCCTGCCGGCTTGGCGATAACAAAGCTGTTCCTCCCAGGGCGCCGACCAGAGCTAATTTGGCGAACTTTCTCCTTTGAGGATCAAAGTTTGCTTCGCCTTCTTTTCCTAAAGGCTGTTTCAGTTTCTCGGGAATTGACATATAACGACTCCTTCGCGTATGTGGTAGGTAGTAGGTGGTATGTGGGGGGGGGAGGTTTTTCCCCACCTACCACCTACTACCTACCTTCTGACTCCTGACTCCTGCTCGTCACTTGTCACTCGTCACTCGTCACTGCTCTATAGTCGAGGGCCTCGAGCTTTCGCTCCACGCGGTCCAGGTAATCCTGGTCTCTAATCGAAGGCAAGTTGGCGCGCACGTTCTCAATCGCTCCGCGTTTGGCGGTCCCGGCAAGGTCGAGCGCGACCGCAAGGTCCGGGGCAGCTACTGGGATGGAGATGTCACGCAGGCTGGAAATGATCGTTGCAACTTCCGCGCTCAGTTCCGCCGTTTCCATTGGCACCGAGGTCGCATTCTTGCCGGCCTCTTCTATGGCTTGGTCGCGCCCGGCTTTTTCGGTTACGGTGGATTTGGGGAGTTTGAAGGCCGCCATCACTGCTTCGTAGCTCTGTGCGTCGCAGTCCATGTTTTCGAGCAGGCGTTGCCGCAGTGAGGCGAGCCGGTTCTGTAACTCCTTCAGTTTCGAGTGATGCGCCTCGAGTGTTTTGCGATTGAGCGACAGCCCGCAGACCATCTCACCGAGCGCTGCGGCCAGCGCCCCGCCGAGTGCTGAGACGCTTCCGCCGCCGGGTGTTGCACTCGGCGCCGCCACTGCGGCTACGAATGCTTCTGCCATCGCGCGCAACGTCCGAGTCTTTTCGCGCGCCGCCGAATTGGTCTGCTCCCGGATGATGTGGTCAAGACGGTTTTCAAAAACAAGTTGTGGACGATAATTCTCCACCTTGAGATATTGGACGGCAGCGTCCTCCAGCGCCTGGCGGGGAACCAGCCCAACAATCTCGCTGCCTACGACGTCAACGCCATGCGCTGCGGCTTCTCGCATGACGGCATCGAACACAGTCGTCATGGAGGTCGTCTCGAAATCCGTCAGGTTCATTGAGACCTGCGCCAGCTTGCGGGATTTCAGTTCCACACCCATTGCCTTCACACAGGGAAAGCCGCCGCTTGAAGCGCGGATCTTCTTGGCAATCGCCTTCGCCAGCGCCACGTCAGGCGTGTTCAAGTTGATGTTATAGGCAATCAGGAATTTCCTCGCACCCACCACGGTTGCTCCCGCTGTCGGATGCAGAGCCGCCTCGCCGAAATCGGGATGCCGCTCAGGGTTGGTGCGCACCTCCTCGCGCACGCCCTCGAATTGGCCACGCCGGATGTTTTCCAGGTTCTTGCGTTCCGCCTTGCGTGCCGCCGCCTCGTACAGATAGGTGGGGATTTTGAACCGGCGCCAGGCTTCTTCGGCCACCCATTCGGCGATGCGCACGCATTCTTCCAGCGTGACGCCAGAGATGGGTATGAACGGCACAACGTCTGTGGCGCCGAGCCGAGGGTGCGCGCCCTGCTGCTGGTTCAGGTCAATCAATTCCGCCGCCTTGCCGATGCCCCGCAGAGCGGCTTCCCCTACGCTCTGGCGCGTGCCCACCAGGGTGATGACGCAGCGGTTATGGTCCGCGTCCATTTCCTTATCGAGCAGGTAAACGTCCGGCCCGTCCAACAGCGCCCGGATGATGGTCTCCACCTTCCGGACGTCGCGTCCTTCACTGAAGTTCGGAACACATTCGATGATGGTTTGCATGGTGAGAATTTAGCACGAATTGTCAGTAGTCGGATGTCCGTTGTCAGTAGTCCGTGGTCCGTTGCCCGTCGTCAGTGGTGCGATGTCATTCCGAGCGAAGCGAGGAATCTCGCCCTGGGCTGGAGTAGGCCGGAATAGGGTCAGAGCGAGATTCCTCGCTTCGCTCGGAATGACATTAACCGGGACAATTGAAACGACCACGGACAACTGACGACTGACAACTGACGACTAACAACCAGTTACCGACAGTCGCCTCTTTCCCACACCATCCGGCCCGCTTTTACAGTCATCCGGCAATGATTCACGCCAAAATAGTAGGGAATCTCGCGGTAGTCACCCACATCCATCACAAGCAGGTCAGCCTGTTTGCCGCGTTCAAGCGAGCCGATGCGGTCCGCACGGCGCAGCGCATAGGCCGCATTAATGGTGGCGGTCGAGATTGCCTCGGCAGGCGTCATGCGCAGGGCCGAGCAAGCCACCGAAAGGACGAATTGCATATTGAGAGTGGGGCTGGTTCCGGGGTTGAAGTCGGTGGCAAGCGCCAGGACGGCTCCTGAATCGATCAGCTTCCGGGCCGGAGGGTATGTCTTGAGGCCAAGAAAGAAGTTCGCGCCAGGAAGCAGCGTCGCTACCACCTGGGAGCGGGCAAGGGCGCGGATGTCTGCGGCGGAGAGCTTGTCGAGGTGATCCGCGGAGGCTGCCTCGACTTCCACTGCCAGGCGGCTTGCTCCGGTTCGAGTAAGTTGCTCAGCATGGAGGCGCGGAATCAGGCCTTGCCGCTTGCCGGCCGCCAGCACTTCCCTGCATTGCTCGACACTAAAGGCGCCTCGATCGCAAAAGCAGTCGATGAATTCCGCCAGCTTCTTGCGTGCCACCGTGGGAATAAGTTCCCGCACAACCGTTTCGATATAGGCGCCCGGGCGTCCGGCGTATTCAGGAGGCAAGGCGTGCGCGGCAAGGAGTGTGGGCACGAGTTCAAGGTCGGAGGTTTGGCGAAGCCGGCGAATCGCCTCCAGAAGTTTCAGCTCCTGCGTTACTTCCAGGCCGTAGCCCGTCTTCACTTCCAGGGTGGTCGTACCGTGGGCCGCAAACTGCCTCAGAAAGCCTTCTGCCTGGCGGACCAGAGAGTTTACGGAAGCCTGCCGCACCCTCCGTGCCGACAATCTTATCCCTCCGCCGGCACGAGCAATTTCCTCGTAGGTTTTTCCCTGCAATCGCTTTTCGTAATCTCCCACACGGCTTCCTGCAAATACCAAGTGGGTATGCGAATCCACGAAGCCGGGCATCACCACCGAACCCGGGCAATCGACGGCCTCGGCCTTCAACCGCCGCGCCTCTGCTTCCAGACTGCGTGTCTGGCCAACTCGCAGGATGGTCACCCCCTGGGTCAGTATCGCGCCATCGGCGATGATTCCGAGTTGCGAGAGGGCTTTCCCACGGCGGGGACAAGGCAGGCCTGCGAGGGTGAGTAGTTGCTCAGCATGGCGGAAGAACAGTGACGAGTGACGAGTCATAAGAGCAGTGACGAGTGACGAGTGACGAGCCTAACAAAGGCAGTGACGAGTGACCAGTCATAAGAGCAGTGACGAGTGACGAGTGACGAGCCTAACAAAGGCAGTGACGAGTGACCAGTCACAAGAGCAGTGACGAGTGACAAGTGACGAGCCTAACAAAGGCAGTGACGAGTGACCTGTCGCTCAGCATACTTGATAGAATTTTAGTAATTCCGAACAACGCCCCCGGATGTGGTTAGACATTATTCCTTAGCCCCAGCCCTCTTTAACAGTCTTACTATGTCGGGATGGTTGTCAACTGTCGCAATCATCAAGGCGGTGTAGCCTTTATTAGTTTTCATATTGAGATCGAGACCCTTGGCTAATGAAAGAACTTGCACGGTCTCCGTATGACCATTCAATGCCGCTGCCATCAATGCGGTCATGCCTTCGCCAGTTTTCGCGTTGACCTCAGCGCCTTTGGTCAATAAGGCTCGTACGATATCCGTATAGCCATTCCCTGCCGCACTTATCAAGACGGTTACACCATCGTTACTTTTCGTATTGGCCTCTGCACCTTTAGCCAATAAGACTTGCACCGTCTCGGTATGGCCGTTTACTGCCGCAAACCTTAACGCGGTCGTACCATTAGTGTCTTTCACATTGACCTCTGCGCCATTCGCTGATAAGACTTGCACGGTATCTGTATGGCCATTTAATGCTGCTTCCATCAGCGCGGTAACACCCGCATTGCTTTTCACATTTACCTCCGCACCTTTGGATAATAGCGCTTGAACGGCATGAGTATCGCCTTTAATTGCCGCCCACATCAAGGCGGTCCCACCAACGTTGCATGTCGCATTGACTTCCGCGCCTTTATCTAACAAAGCTTGCACGATGTCCGTATGGCCATTCCTTACCGCAGCCATCAAGGCGGTATCACCTTTATCGTTTTGTGCATTTACCAATGCGCCTTTCATTAATAAAAATAACACGGTATCGGTATGGCCTCTCTGTGCCGCTACCATCAAGACAGTGGTGTTATTTTTGTGTTTCGCATTGACCTCCACCCCTTCCTCTAGCAAGGCTTTCACAGCCTCCGTATGGCCTCCTGCTACCGCAACCATCAATGCTGCATTCCAACCAGTGTTTTCCGCTTTACCCCCTGTGCTTTTTGAGAAAAAGGATTGAATGGTATCCTTAAGACGTTTGAATGGATTGAATTTCATAACAAATAGCCTCCACAGTCATAAGAGCAGTGACGAGTGACGAGCAGAAGTCAGGAGTCAGAATGCAAGACCGGCGCCGTCTTGTTGGTTAGCGGACCGGCCACTAATCATTAGCCAGTTCCCGCAGCATTGGCTGACCACTAAGCACCGACCACTAGCCACTAATACTACTACGTTAAGTTATTGACCTCCCACAGGAGACGTGCTAAGCTCTGGTCCATGACCGAGAGCGAAATCGAGAAATGTCGAAAGCGCTTGGAACAATTCTTGGCCGACCTGCTGGAGCCGCTGG
>JBEKUR010000249.1:0-8382 GCA_049514855.1 Terriglobia bacterium | reverse complement strand
GCAGAGCTGCGACGCGAGAGATTCGTAGAAATATCATGATGCCAACCGATCCAACCAACTTCTTGGCCCTCTCACCCCTCAGTTGCCACACAGACTCCTCAGGGGACAGGGCTGAAGCTGCCCTGTGTGTGGTCAAGACCCGGTCTACAACTGCTTCCGGGAAAACGCTTCTATCTCGACGAGCAAAGCTTTTACCTGCGCGGCGGAGGGGGCCTCGGCATAGAGACGCAGGACGTTTTCCGTACCGGAAGCGCGCACCAGGAGCCATGCGGAGTTACCGAAGCGCATCTTGGCTCCGTCCAGGCCGTCAACGGAAGTCACCTTCAGTCCAGCAATGCGTTTGATCTTCTTCTGCCCCACCAAGCGAACAATGCGCTGAGCAACGTCCTTATCAATTTCCAGGTCGACACGCCCGTAAAAGTGGGGGCCGAACTCCTGAGTCAGTTCCTGGACCAACTCCCCGAGGGTTCGGCCTCGGTCCGCCATCACCTCCGCCAGGAGCAAGGAGTTCAAGACTCCATCGCGCTCAGGCAAGTGCCCCTTGATGCCGATTCCTCCGCTTTCTTCGCCGCCGATCAGCACGTCGCGGGTGAGCATCAACTCGCAGATGTACTTGAATCCGATGGGCGTGACGTGCAAAGGAAGACCGTATTTCCGGGCGAGCTTGGTCACCATCTCGGTGGTAGAAAACGTTTTCACCACCTCTCCGCGCAGCCCCAGGTCTTCTGCTAGATGCTTTAGCAGGATGGAAAAGATCTTATGGGAATCAATAAAAGCGCCATTGCGGTCCACGGCTCCCAGCCGGTCGGCGTCGCCGTCAGTGGCGAAACCGGCATCGTAGCAGCCCTCCAGCACAGCCTGCCGAAGTTGCTCGACGTGAGGTTCGATGGGCTCCGGATTCATGCCTGGGAAAAGCGGGTTGTGCTCTCCGTGGATCTCGCGATAAGAAATTCCTGCCTCGTCAAAAAGCCGGGCCAGGCAGCCGCGCGCGGCGCCATACATCGGGTCGATCACAAACCGCCGGCCTGAGGATCGGATTCGATCGAGATGAACAAAGCTTATGAGCCGCTCCAGGTAAGGGCCCACCAAGTCCACGGTCTGGATGGAGGCCGGGCGCCGTTTCCGTGGATGTGTCCCTGAACGATCCAGGCGGTGAAGATGGATTTCAATCCTTCGCATGATGGAGGGAGCCGCAGAACCTCCATAGGGCGCCTTGAACTTTACCCCATTCCAGCGATAGGGATTGTGGCTGGCCGTGATTATGATGGCGCCGGCGGTCTGCCGCGCCACCACAGCATAGCTTACGGCGGGCGTAGGCGTGGCCCTGTCAGCCAGGGTCACCGGAATGCCGGCAGCCGCCACCACTGCACTCGCGTGCTTGGCAAACTCTGCGGAAAGAAAGCGAGTGTCGTAACCCACCACGAGGCCCTTTGCCGGGTCACCCTCCTCGCAGACGTACTGCGCGATGGCTTCGGCGACGCGTTGCACGTTCGCAAAGGTAAAATCTTCCGCGATTACGCCGCGCCATCCATCGGTGCCGAACTTAATCTTGTCCAGCATATGCTGCCAATCGCCGTAGGGCCGGGGCATGCCTCACGGCTGTCCTGATTGCAAACCTCATCGAGCGCTCAGCGCGGCTCTGCCGCTCTGCCTTGCGGAAAGCCTCCGGCTTTCCGGCTAGTGCCAGAGCCTCCGTCCTCCTCCGCGCAGGCTGGAAGGCTCAGCCTTCCAGCCTGCGCGGAGGAGGTTTTTCAGGACACACGCCCCACGGAAAGGCGAAGAAGCTGTGAAAATATTGAAAAAACCGGATTTTTCCGCCTGTAAATAACTGAAAACACGAGGGTGAAAAAAGCCAAAATCAATATTTTCACAGCTTCGAAGCCTTTCCGCACATCAGGCGGCGGAGCCGCAGGTCGTCACCGACCCGATCGAGGGTAATTCGGACAAGCCTGGGGAATGCCCGGGCTAGGCCGACGCAAGCGTCGGCCCTACAGCAAATCGTGCCGACCCAGCCGCTCGATTTCCTGGACTGCTTTTCCGACTTCCTGAGACCGCTCACGTGCGCAAACCAGCAACGCGTCATCGGTCTCGACGACGATCAGGTCTTGTACCCCAACCGTAACAACATACTTCTTTGGCGAAACCACCATATTGCCATGCGAATCAAGGCTCAAGCTGGCGCTGGGCCGGACGTTCTTCTCCGAGTCCTGATTGCCCAGCTCGTACACGACGGCCCAACTACCCACGTCGTTCCATCCGATGTCGGCGGGCAGCGCATAAATATTCGAGATTTTCTCCATGAGCGCGTAGTCAATGGATATCTTCTGGAACTTGGGGTAAAGCTGGCGAAAAGCGCGCGCCCGGACTCCGCCTGCGTTAGCGATTTGCCTCAACTGACTCGCCATTTCTGGCTGGAAGCGCTGGAAGTTCTCAATCAGCGTCGAAGCTTTCCAGATAAACATACCGCCGTTCCAGAGATACCGTCCCGAAGATACGTAACGACGCGCGACAGCAAGCGTCGGTTTTTCTGTGAAGTTCTCCACGTGGAAGACTTCGTGCCCCGCTACTTTCCCTTCGCGCCGGCCCAGGCGAACATATCCGAAGCCGGTATCGGGCCGCGTGGGCTTCAGCCCCAGAACCACGGAACGCCCAGCCGTAGAAGCCACTCGGCACGCCGCACCGAGGACCTGCCGAAAAACCACAGGCTTAGCGATGACCTGATCGGAGGGCAATACCACCATGAGCCCTTCGGGGTCACGCCCGGCGATTTCATGTGCGGCGACTCCCAATGTGGGAGCGGTATTCCGCGATGCCGGCTCGCCCACAATCTGGTGGGAAGGAATACGCGGCAGAAGCTGGCGAACCTTCCTCAATATCACCGCGCTGGTGAAGATGTAGATGTGGCCTAACGGGATGACAGGCTGGATGCGCGCTACCGTTTGTTCCAGCAACGAGTCCTGGCCGAACAATGTCAACAGTTGTTTTGGGTGTTGGCGGCGGCTAACGGGCCAAAAACGTGTCCCGCTGCCACCGGCCATGATTACGGCGTAAGTATGTTTGAATACGGAATCTGTAGCCATGCTTATAAATCAAAGACAACTTTCTCCACGTCTTCGGGGGGAACGTTGCGAGCCGCAAGCGGCCGCCTGAAGTCCTCAATGAGGTTGGGGACATAAAACTTCAGCAAGCAGGTTTCCTCTTGGGGAACGAACCTATAGGCTCCCGCCGCCGGGGGTATTATCCACGTTTCTCCGGTCCGATAGCCCAGCCAGCCCGATGTGTTCTCAACGCGACCCTCACCTTTAAGAACGGAATAAACCTCCACGCGCTGCGGCGAACTCCTGAAGGTGGCCATCTTGCGCAGGAATATCTCCTCGACCGCGAAGTAACGGCAAGCCATAATGTACCGCCTTGTGCCGAAGGGCTCCTGAAATTCCCACCGCGGGAGGTGGCGGCGAGGGAGCAAGTCTTCCTGGATAACGTCCAATCCTTTCGCCAAATGGAGAGGGCGGGGTTTCCCGTCCAGTCCGACTCTGCCAAAGTCGTCCAGGCGATAGGTCAGATCTGAATTTTGCTCGACCTCGAACAGAACCAGCCCTGGGCCTAGCGCATGTACCGTGCCAGGGGGAACGAAGATGGCCTCGCCAGCCTTGGGGTGATGGCGCTCGAGGAGCTCCTTCGACGTTCCATTATCGAAAGCTGCTTTTAGCGCCTCCTTTGTGACCCCCGGCTTTACAGCCAGAAGGAATTCCGCATTTGTGTCGGCCTGGAGGATATACCACATTTCGCACTTGCCGACATTACCCGGGTCGTGGACGCGCGCGTACTCGTCGTCCGGATGAACCTGGACTGATAGCCAGTCGCCCGTGAAGATGTATTTGGCGAGCAGCGGAAAACGACTACCATGCCACGACCGCCCATGGAGTGTGGGCCCGTACTTTTCGGATGCCTCGCCCAGAGTGAGACCTGCTACGGGGCCGTTCAGAAACCGGGAAGTATCGTCTGTAACCCAGACTTCTCCGATCAATTCGCCGGGTTTCGTCGCGCTCCCTGAGATCTCAGCTTTCCTGGAGACCGGGGAGTCAGTTTCCTCCGGGGCCGAGTATATAGGTGAGAGATCCTCCCGGCCCCAGATTTTCGGTTTGAAGGCAGTTGAAAGTTGAAGAGGAATGTTCAGAGTGGACATAATTCAGTCAGAGCTTGGAGAAGAACGCTGCCATACGTCGTAACCCCTCATTAATATGTTCGAGAGAGGTTGCGTATGAAATGCGGATGTGTTCTTGAGTTCCAAAGGCGGACCCGGGCACTACGGCAACGTGCGCTTCCTCCAATAGCCGCTGCGCTAGCGCGGATGAATCCCCCAATCCGTCTTTCTTCAGGTAATACCCGACATTCGGGTAGGCGTAAAAGGCGCCATGCGGAGGAACGCAACGTATGCCGGGTATGGATTGCAATCCTTCGATGACACGATCCCGGCGTCGCCGGTATTCGGCCAGCATCATTTGCACGGGGGCCTGCGGCCCATGAACTGCTGCCAGCGCAGCCTTCTGGGCGATGGAATTGGGGTTGGAGGTCGAGTGGCTCTGGAGCTTCAGCATGTTTGTCAGAAGTCTTGTCGAACCCAGGGCAAATCCCACTCGCCATCCCGTCATGGCATAGGTCTTGGAAAAAGAGTCGACAATCAGCAGGTGATCCCGCTCTTTCGAGGAACCAAGCGAAAAAGGTTTGCGGCCGTCATACAAGAAATGGGAATAGCATTCGTCGGACATCAGAAGCAGATTGTGCCGGACCGCCAGCGCCAGGAGTTTTTCCATTTCCCCCGGGGGAACCACTGTGCCGGTGGGGTTGTGCGGAGAGTTCACGACCAGGAGCTTGGTCTTCGGAGTGAGCAGTTTTTCGACGCCCTTGGCGTGCACCGCGAAATTCTCGCTCTCGAGAGTCTCGAGCAGCACGGGCTTGCCCCCTGCGTATTTGATGATTTCCAGGAAGGTAACCCAGTAGGGGGTAGGTAGGATCACCTCGTCGCCATCGTTCAGTGCAGCGGACATCGCCTCAAAGATGGCCTGCTTCCCTCCCACGGTCACCAGGCACTCCTCGACCGTGTAGTTCGATCCATGGTCCTTCGCGTGCTTCTCCACCAGGGCTTGCCTCAGCTCTCTGATCCCGCCCGTGGCAGTGTACTTGGTGAAATCTTCCTCAATCGCTTTGATGGCAGCTTTCTTGATGTGGTCGGGAGTGGGGAAATCCGGCTCACCGGCGCCAAAGTCCGCCAGCTTCGTATCTCTAACCTTCAGCTTTTCCGCCTTTTGCAGGACGGTGGCGATAGTCGATAACGAAATCCGTGAAATGCGCTCCGAAAGCTGCACTCCAACCTCCCTTAGACTTTATTCTGAAAAACCTTTTGATGAAGCCGAGCCTCGACCAAAGGGGGAACCAGGCCCTTCACTGATCCCCCGTTCTGGAAAATCTCCCTGACCAGGCGTGAACTGACGTAGTTGTAGGACTCTGCGGGAACCAGGAAGACAGTTTCAAGGCTGGGCTCGAGTTTGCGGTTCATGATGGCCATCTGGAGTTCGTACTCGTAGTCTGTGAATGCGCGTATGCCGCGCAGGATGATCCCCGCCTTTTTTTGCTTGGCGTATTCAACCAGCAGCCCGCCAAACGTGTCCACGGAGACGTTGGGCATTCCCCGAGTGGCTTCCTGAAGCATCTCCACGCGCTCCATGACGGTAAAAAGTGGGAGCTTGTCGGGGTTCGTCAAAACCGCAACAATCAAATGGTCAAAGACCCGCCGGGCCCGCTCGATGAGATCGAGATGACCGTTGGTGATCGGATCGAAAGACCCGGGATAAATGGCCAGAGTTTCAGACATAAACTGTCTGCTAAACCGCGCCCGCAAGGATTGGACCCGGGAATGAACATTCTAACGTTCACCCTGGAATCTTGTAAATGATAATCTGGCAATGGGTCGTGTCCTAATACGCGACGTAGGGCCGGGGCTTGCCCCGGCTTGGCCGTCCCGCCATGGCGGGAGGCGGCCCTACATTCTAATTAGGACACTACCTGGCAATGGGGTACGCGACATAGAAGTGAAGTCCAGCATGCCATAGGCCATTATGGCGCCGAATCTTGATGTACATGCCACAGAGAAACAGGGGAATTCTTTGACAGGAGTGTTATGCCGTGGGATGATCGAAGTCATGCATAAGTCGTCACTTATCGTACTCATGCCGCTGTTGATCCTTGGGGGTACCATTAATGCCGCCGAACAGGCCAAGCCCCGCCCCGCCGCGAAGCCGCTCAGCGCATGCGCGCTCGTCACCAAAGCTGAAATCGAGGAAGTTATCGGGAGGGCTATCGGCGACGGGAGGCCGATGAAGGACCGTGACATGGACGTCTGCGCCTTCACAACCCCAAAGGGTGATAAGGTCGGCATTTTCGTTACTCGCTCGCCGGCCAAGCGCGATCTCAGCAAGGCGCTCGACGAGGCCAGAGAGGCCATGCCGGGTGCGACGGTTCGGGAGGTGCCGGGGCTCGGGGACAAGGCACTCTTGGTTGACCTTCCTACCAGCGGCACGCTGCTCAGCGTGTACCGGGCCGGCGACACTCTTGTCGTGTCGGTCTTGGAAGCCGGCGATGGCGCGAAGGCGCATGCCGCGGTCGAGAAGATTGCACGAAAAGCATTCAAGCGCTTCTGACCACCCGGCTTACCCGGGTTTGCCCTTTCCCGCCTCTGAACGCTTGGAATTCTCTTGCGCGAAAGACAGCGCCTTCTCTTTTCCTAAAATAAGTCGTGAGGGCATTATCCCTGGGATATTGAAGATTCACTTAGGATTCTGGCGAAGGGGTGAGCCCCAAGCGTTCCTCTCCACAGTAGCAAACAAATCGCCTGCCACGCAGGAAGCCGACCAGTGTAAGTCCGCACTCGCGAGCCAATTGGACCGCTAGATCGGAGGCAGCGGAGACCGAGGCCAGCAGTGGAACTCCCGCTACCAGCGATTTTTGAATGATCTCGAAGCCCCCTCGGCCACTCGCCAACAACGCGCAGTCCGCTAAAGGGATGCGACCTTGTAACAAAGCCCAGCCGATGACCTTATCGACCGCGTTATGCCGCCCCACGTCTTCCTTTACAGCAATCAGCTTTCCGGAGGCTTCGAATAACGCGGCGGCATGCAGCCCTCCGGTTTGGCCAAACAGTACTTGGGCAGACCGGAGAGTTTCGGGAAAACTACAAAGGATTTCGGGATCAAGTCGGAAGCGGGGATTGGGCCGCTTGATCCCTTGCAGGCGACACCCCTCAATAAATGCCTTGCCACATAATCCACAACTGGAGTTTGCGGCGAAATTACGTTTAGTCCGCATCGCATTGAGAGTTTTCCGATGGTTGAGCTCAACATGAACGGTATTCCGATCGGACCCTGAAGCGTTGCCATACCGGAGGCTGACGATCTCTTTCGCCGAACGGATGATTCCCTCAGTGAAAAGGAAGCCTGCCGCTAGTTCAAAGTCGTCCCCGGGAGTTCGCATGGTCACGCTAAGGGGACGCTTCCCAAGCCGGATTTGCAGCGGCTCCTCACCCACCAGAGAATCGCGTAGACGCCGGACCTTCCTGTCGTTCCATTCCGACACGGTGGAGAAGTTCACCGAACGCGGACCAGGCTCCATTCCTTCGCTCTCCTTTACTGAACCGCCTTGAATCCCATTGTAGGCGTTCCAGCAACGCTGAGTCTACACCCGCGCTACAGGAGCTGGCCGCTGATCTTGACAAGGACACGTGCCAGGGCGATCCCGCGGGAATTCCGGGGTAGGTCGTTCGCCCCGAAATGGAGCTATATGGCGGGAGCGACATTTTGTCTGCTTCACCCTCGCTCTCCCGCGTTGATCGAGTTCGCTCACAAAAGCGGAGTTTCCCCATGAATGCCACATCTCATGTCCAATTCGAGCGGCCGCGCCGAAGGTTAGCGAGCAATACTTCTTTTGGTCGGGCGAATCGAAGAGGGAGACCGGAACGGGAGACTGGCAACGGGCGCTTAAGGGAGCATTCAAGGAAGCAGGAATTCCCGATGGTCGCGCCCACCGATTCCGCGACACGTTTGCAGTAGGCTTGCTTCAATCAGGGGTGCCGATGGACCGAGTTTCAGTGTTGGTCGGACACAGCAGTATCAAGGTGACCGAGAAGCATTATTCGCCGTCGGCTGGCGCAGAGCGAAGCTCTGCGCTCGGCGGATTTCTAATGCCCGGAGACCGCAGAGCTTCGCTCTGATGTTATGAAACGGTGATGCCTCCTCGAGTCCAGTTAAACTGGACGTGCTGGCAAATTTGAAGGAGGAGGCAACACCATGATAGCGATAGGAGCGGACGTCCACAAGGGGCGTTGTGTGT